>JBIOVB010000041.1:0-46981 GCA_044867525.1 Acidimicrobiia bacterium
CCCATAGGTCGACATCTCCGCGCCAAAGGAATCTCAGGGACCCTCGACGGCGAGTCCCAGACCGCTCCTCAGGTTCCTGACTCTCCCCGCATGCTCGGTGTGGTCGACCGGTGGCAAGGGCTCGGAATTGACCACAGCCGCCACCACAAAATGAGGCCCGGGCTCGGCGAGTAGGCGGGGCAACTCTCGATCGAAGGTCGCAAGGGTCTCGAACCTCTCGACCTTGGCCACGCCGGCCCCGCGGGCCAATGCCGTGAAGTCGACGTCGGGAGCCAGTGGTTGGCCACCAGTCATCTCATAGCTCCGGTTCTCGAGCAGCAACACCAAGAGATTCGGGGGTCCGTAGCGGCCCATCGTGACCAGAGATCCCAGGTTCATCAGCAGCCCTCCATCGCCCTTGAGCACGATTGTCTTTCGCTCTGGTCTGGCCAGGGCGAGCCCGAGCCCGAAATCCGATGCGTGCCCCATGCCGAAGGCGAGAAAGTCGAAATCGAGGGGATGGTTGGAGACCAGGGGCCATTGCAGCGTTGCCGTCATGGTCATCACCACTATCTCGTCACTGCGTCGGGCGGCCAGTGAGCGGAACAGGTCCATCCGTTCCATGCTCATGGCAGGAAGGCGTTCCCGAACACCACCGCCGCCGGCAGCGAGGTCGAAGCCGCGACCCGGTCCATCTCGGCGAGCACTCCGAGGTCGTCATCCGACATCAGGTGCCAGAAGGGGACGCCCCACGCCTCGAGGAGGGGCTCGGTGTACGTGTAGGCCGAATCCACGGGGACCCGGCCCGCCATCGCCCCCGGATATCCACGCCAACCGACGAGGAGCCTGAGGGGGATCCGGGGGCCGATCCCACAGCCGCGGAGCGCATCACCGGCCTCCATGAGCCCGGTGTTCTGGAGAACTACCAGGGGCTTTCGGCCGCCAACCCAGAGCCCGGCCGCTATCGCCAGCGCCTCGCCTTCGCGGGTTGGGGAGATCACGGCGATCTGTCGATGCTCGGCCAGCGCGGAGTAGAGCTCCCTGCTCTCGCCGTCGGGGATGGTCACGACGTGGGTGAAGCCAAGGCCGACCAGAGCTTGGATTGCCCTCCCCGAGCTGACTCCACTCATCCCAGGTTCGCCTGCACACCGAGCCGCTCCGCCCATTTGGCCACCTGCTCGAGCACTACCGGAGTGACCGCGATCCCATCCCTCGAGTTCACTTCGAACGCCATCAACTCCGGTTCACCGTGGATGAGGATCCGATCCTGGCCCGGGGCCTTCGAGGTTCCCCGGATCCGCGCGAACGTTGCCGCCATGTCGGCTTGGAATTCGGCCAGAGGCCGGAAGCCCTCGATATCGATCGCCCCCATGAGGTGGCCCATCGCTGGAGGCCCACCGCCGTCGGCTCCGGCGATCCGCGCCTCGAAACCGGTCCCTCCAAGCGCACCGCACATGAGTTCGACGAGGAGGCCCAGCCCGTAACCCTTGTGCCCTCCGGCATCCGTTCCCTCGCCACCCAGGGGGAGTAGCGGGGAGTCGAAGGAAAGCACGCCGTTCGAGTCCAACTCCGGGGTGGCGGTTGACGCCAGCCAGCCCGGTGGAAGCTGGCGGTGTTCGCGGATTGCGGTCTCGACCTTTCCCACTGCGACAGCCGAAGTGGCCATGTCGAGGGAGAAGTCGGTCTCTCCCCGCGACCCGGGAAGGGTCACGGCAATCGGGTTGGTCCCGAGCACGGATTCGGTTCCGAACGTCGGTGCCACCCGTCGCCCGCTGTTGGACATGCTGAGCCCGATCATGCCCGAGCTCATTGCCCGTTCCGCCCAGTAGCCGGCGTACCCGAAGTGGCTGCTGTCCTTGACCACGATGAAGCCGGATCCGTTGGCGCTTGCCATCCTGATCGCTTCGCTCATCGCCCGGTCGGCGGCCACGATTCCGATCCCGTTCCCGGCGTCGAGGACACCTGTTGTGGGGGTCCGCTCCTCGAGTCGCATCTCAGGGCTGACCGCGATCATCCCGTTCTCGAGTCTGGTGAGGAAGTAGGGGACACGGGCCAGCCCGTGACTGCGTATCCCTCGCAGGTCTGCGCTCACCAGGACCTCGGCAACCAGGTCGGCATCCGGACCGGGAACCTCCAGCGCCTCGAAGAGCTGGCGTGTGACCTGTCTCGCCTGCTCGGGTGGGACCCGAATCGAGTCTTCCGGGAGTTGGCTGGTCTCGACCATGGGTTCCCTGTCGATCATATATGATGCAGGATCACCCTCGGTGAAACCGCACCTGTCGAACAGGACAATCATGGAGCCCTCGACACACATTCACGTCGAGACTCCGCCGCGATCGGATCCAACCCACCAGCGACAGATCTGGGGCCGCGTGCTAGTCCTCGCACTGGCCGCAGTCACGATCGTGCTGCTCGTGACCTCGACTGCTCCCCGAGGCAGCTCGATGGAGTGGGACCGTCACCAGGGCCCGCCAGGCTCGGTGAATCTCGACAGTCTGGTTGCGGTCGGCGACGGGTTCGCAGTGTTGTCCGGGATGACCGCCAGCGGAGTATTGCTCTGGTGGTCGCCCGATGGGAGCCAGTGGGAGCGTCAGGCACTCGAAGGGACCCCATCCCAACTCGCGGCGCTCGGGGAGGATCTGATCGCCTACGACGGTCTCGAGGGACGGATATTGCGGCTGTCCGGCGATGATTGGAGGGAGGAAGACTCTTTCGACTTTCCCGATGACGTTCGCTCACGTCAAGGGTCGGGTCGCCCTTCCATCATCGGCGAGCCCGGGAGCTTCCTCACGGTCGGCCTGGCCGGGCAGGTTTGGCTTGCGGAGGAAGGCAGGGGATTCGAGCAGGTCGTCACCGCTCCGATGTGGGGCCCCGGTTTGGAGCAGCCGTTCGATTCCGATTGCCGGCCCCGGTCCCGCACGTCTCCGGACATCCCGCCACTGGCGTTCACGGACGAAGGCTATCTGGGGCTCACCTCCAGCAATACCACCGAGCCGTTTGGAATCTCACCGGTGTGTGAGCCCACGATCCGGCGGTCCAGTGACGGGAGGGATTGGGCCGATCTCGGGGCTCCGTTCGCTGAGGGCGCGTTCGTCTACGACCTCGCATGGCGCGACGGCCGATTCATCGCCATTGGCGGTTTTGAGATCGGCGAACCCGCGGCGTGGACTTCGACCAGCGGCTCGGAATGGGAGCCCCTATCCCCGGCTGGCTCGTGGGGAGAGGTCGACCTGATGAGCCTCGACGCGGGCCCGGCCGGTTGGGTGGTGATGGGCAGGGCCAGCGACGCCTCGGAGTGGGTGGGTTGGACCTCGCGCGAGGGTGTCTGCTGGGAAGGTGTCCCCCGGGACGTCGATGGCGGGGACGTGATGGTGGGCTCGGATCGCGTCCTAGTCGTGGATCGGGCCCATTTCCCCTCGCTGTGGCTGGGACGAAACGTCCCGGCCCAGGGGCCATGCGGGTGACGGGGGTCAGCAATGGCGCCAATCTCCTGGTCGAGTCTCTGCTCGGAGAGGGGGTCGAGGTCCTTTTCGGGATCCCCGGTGTCGGGACTCTTCCCGTGTACGACGCCTTCGTCGACCATCCCCAACTGCGTCACATCGAGGTCCGCCACGAACAAGGTGCGGTCTTCATGGCCGATGGATACTCGAGGGCGTCGGGCCGGATTGGCGTCGCCTTCACCTCCAACGGCCCCGGAGCGCTCAACACGGTCACAGCCATGGCCACCGCCCACAATGACAGCGTGCCCCTGCTTCACGTGGTGAGTGAGAACCCGGCGGAAGTGCGGCGCAAGGGCAAGGGTCATTTCCACGACATCGCCGACCAGTTCGGGGTCTTCCGCTCGGTGACCGGTTTCAGCTCCCAAGTGAGTCTTCCTGATGAAATCCCGGCCGCCATCCACGGCGCCTTCTCCGCTATGCGCAGTCGGAGGCCGCGACCCGCTCTGGTTGAGATTGCGAACGAGGCTCTTCAGATGACTTCCACCGTCAAGCCGATGCAAGCGGCCCGTGCAGGTGGTCCGATCATCGACCGACGATCCGTGGGCCGTGTTGCGGAGATCATCTCCGCAGCCGGTCGCCCTCTGGTTTGGGCCGGTGGGGGAGTTGCCACGATCGGTGCCTCCCAGGCGCTGCTGGCGTTGGCAGAGCGGCTGGGCGCCCCTGTCATCACCACCCAGAAGGGCAAGGGAGCGATTCCGGCCGACCATCCGTTGCATCTCGGGAACTGGGCCAACGAGCAGCCGGTGCGTGATCTCATCGCCGGGTGCGACCTGGTCGTCGCGGTTGGCACCCGGTTCTCCTATTTCCCAACCGGGGGCTGGTCGCTCCGGCTCCCTGATTCGATCGTCCAGATCGACATCGATCCCGCGGAGATCGGGAGGAACTATCGGGTAGAGGCCGGCGTGGTCGGAGACGCCGAGGTTGCCCTGGTCGAGCTGGTCGCGGAGCTGGATCGGATCGGCCACGTGCCCCTTTCCTGGCGTGACGACGATGTGGCCAGGGCTTTGGGCCGAGTCAGCGAGGCGGTGGGCAACCCGATCGAGATTCAGGTGCTCGACCAGATGCGGTCGGCACTCCCCGAGGACAGTCTCATCTTCAACGACCCGACCACGATCGCCTTCTGGGCCCGATCCCACTGGCGAAGCGATCGCCCTCGGACCTGGTTCGTCCCCTCCGGGTTCGGGACGCTTGGCTACGCACTGCCGGCAGCCATTGGCGCCAAGCTGGCTCGCCCCGAGACCCCGACCGTGGCGGTGATCGGAGATGCCGGCGTCATGTTCACCATCCAGGACCTGATGACCGCAGTTCAGGAGGAGGTCCCGGTGGTGGTGATGGTGTTCAACGACGAGGGGTACGGAGTCGAGCGCCGACATCAGGACCATCTATACGGTCGACGGAGCGGGGTCGACATCCGCCCCCCGGACTTCGTGGCCCTGGCGAAGGCGTTCGGCGCCAGGGGGACCAGAGTCGACGACCTGACAATGGTGGGTGAGACCCTGGAATCGGTGCTCGATGACGACGGTCCGACCCTTATCGAGATCCCCAACCAGTTCGACCACCCGGGATACGGGTCTTTCGGTGATTACCAGGAGAGAAGTAATTGAACGTCGACATACACGCCCACGCCATCGTCCCCGATGCCCTCGCCGCCATGGCCGCGGCTCATCCCGACCATGGCCCCACCTTGTTCGTTGACGATGGGCGCAAGTACCTCTCCTATCCCGGCCGGGAGCGGCTGGGCCCTCTTCCCGACGCCATCTTCGAGCCGGCCTTGCGCCTCGAGGCCATGGATCGCCAGCGCGTCGACCTCCAGGTGATCGCCATCCCTCCGCCCAACTTCCACTATCACGTACCGCCGGAAGTCGGAGTCGACTTTGCCGCCATTCAGAACGACGCCCTGATCGCCCTGAGCGACGGCGAGCCGGAGCGTTTCCACGTTTTCGCAACCCTCCCTCTTCAACACATCGAAGGGTCCCTCGTCGAGATCGACCGGGTGGCTCGCTTCCAACGGGTGCGAGGAGTGCAGATCGGCTCCAATATCGACGGAACCGACGTCGATCATCCTTCCCTGGAGCCGTTGTGGGCCGAGCTGGAGGCTCGTGACCTGCCGGTCTGGTTCCATTCCGACCAGCGCTCGATTGCCGGGGCGGCGCGCCTCAACTCGTATTACCTGCAGAATCTGATCGGGATCCCACTGGAATCCACCATCGCCGCTGCCAAGCTGATCTTCGGCGGAGTGCTGACTCGGCACCCCGATCTGCGGGTCGGGTTCACCCACGGAGGCGGTTTCTCCCCGTACCAGATCGGGCGTTGGCAGCACGGTTGGGAAGTGCGTCCCGAGCCCCGGGTCGCGCTCGATTCGGGGCCACGGCAGAACTTCGGGCGGTTGTTCTTCGACAGCCTGACCCATGACCCCCTCTCGCTGCAGTTCCTGGGCGCCCGAATGGGGTGGGATCACGTGATGTTGGGGAGTGACTATCCATTCGACATGGCCGCGGTCGACCCTGTGGGTGCTGTCGAGTCGGTGGAGATGAATGACCACGATCGGGACCGGGTCCTCGGCGGCAACGCCGGGCGATTCCTTCGCCCCCTGAACGGAGATGAGGAATGAGAACCAGCCGTGTGGGCGAGTTCGAGGTATCGGCGATCGGCCTTGGCTGCAACAACTTCGGGCGTGCCCTGGATGCAGCCGGGTCGGCGCGCGTGGTCCAGGCCGCCCTCGACGAGGGTGTCACGTTCTTCGACACCGCCAGTAACTACGGAGAAGGCCAGTCCGAGAGATTCCTTGGCGCGGCACTGGGCTCGCAACGCCCGGAGGTGATCATCGCCACCAAGGTCGGCGTCGAGATCCCGGGATGGGAGGGCAGTGGTGGAGCCAGCCCCGACTACGTCCGGCAGGTACTGGAGCGGAGCCTCGGTGAACTGGGAAGCGACTACGTCGACATATACATGGTTCACTTTCCCGACTCCAAGGTCCCGATCGAAGACACCCTGGGGACCTTGAGCCAACTGGTTGCCGAGGGCAAGGCCCGGGCGATCGGATGCTCCAATTTCGACCCGGCCCAGCTCACCGAGGCCCTGGATGTGTCCGTTGCCAACGGATGGCCGTCATTCCTTTGCGATCAGGTCGAGTACAGCCTGTTGCATCGCGACCCGGAGGCGAACGGGCTGGCAGGCCTCTGCCGCGAGCGTGGCGTCGGTCTGCTGCCTTACTACCCATTGGCCAATGGGCTACTGACCGGGAAGACCCGTCGCGGAGCGGAGCCGCAGGGGCGGCTCAAGATGGACCGCTATCAGAGCTATCTCACCGACGAGAACTTCGACATCGTGGAGACAGTGCAGGCCTTCGCCGAGGAGAGAGGGCTGTCCCTGGTGGAGGTGGCTCTTGGCTGGCTCCTGGCCCAGGAAGCGGTGCCCGCAGTGACGCCGGGGGCGACGACTCCCGATCAGGTGAAGGCCAACGTCAGGGCGGCCGATTGGGAGCCGACGCTTCGAGACCTGGAGGAGCTACGGACTCTCGTCGGCGCTTGACCCGTCGGCTCCGACTGCCAGCCAATCCACGGCCACCCACTCGCCCCCGTCCCAGATGATGGGGTTGACCTCGACCTCCGAGTAGCCGCAGCCGACCAGCCCGCGGCTGACCAGGCTCACGATCGACACCAATCGGTCGACATCGGCGGCAGGCTTTCCCCGGAAACCGTCGAGCAACGTTCGACCCCGAAGCCCGTCGATCATGGCACGGGCCCCCAAGATGTCGACCGGCGCCGGGGCGAACACCACGTCCCCGAGCAGCTCGGTGAGCACCCCGCCCATCCCCACCGACACCAACGGCCCGAAAGCAGGGTCGACGACCCCGCCGACGATCATCTCCAGTCCGGGTCGGAAACGCTCGACTCGAGCCCCGTCGACGGCTAGGCCTGAATCACGGGCCACGGCCATCACCTGATCGAATGCGGCGACGACCGCTCCCGGGTCCCGGAGGTCCAGGGCGACACCCCCGACCTCGGTCTTGTGAGCGAGCCCGGCCGAGTTGACCTTGATGACGACCGGATATCCCAATCGACGGGCGATGGCAACAGCAGCGTCGGCGTCGCCGGCAAGCTCTCCTTCGACCAGGGGCAGGCCCCATCCCTCGAGCGGCGTTGTCATGGGCTCCGGGGTAGGACCGGGACGTGAGACCGCCAAGTGCCCCAGTCCGGCCAACGCTCGGATAGCTGCCCGCGGCTCCTCGGTCACCGCCGCCGCGGCTTTCCTCAGCTTCGCCAATCCGTGGCCTGCCTGGTCTCCAGCCATCCAGAGGTGAAAGACGGGGACCGATGGTTTCAACGCCATGAGCGCCTCGACACGTTCGCCGGTGTGAGCGGGGGGATGGGCCGACGACACCGCGAGGACCATGTCGTACTCACCGGAGCTGGCAAACGTCACCACCACATCGGCGAAGCGACCAGGGCCACCGATGATCCCGCCCATGTCCAGCGGATTGTTGGCCACCCCCAGGTCGAGAAAGGGCTCGAGCCGCGACCGAAGCCCGGGGCCCGGTTGTGGCGTGTCCAAATGGTGACGTTCGGCCAGATCGGCGAGATGGATTGCGATCCCGCCGGAGTGGGTGACGACGGCGGCGCGGCCACCTGCAATGATCGGGGCGCCGGCGATCATCTCTGCCACCTCGTAGGCCTCGCCGGGAGTCTCGGCGATCACCACTCCCAACGAGTCGAGCACTCCGGAGAGCACCCGCTCGGGCAGCGCCATCGCCCCGGTGTGGGTGGTCATCAGGGCCTTCCCCTGGCTGCCTGTGCCGATGCGACACGCCACGACCGGCTTGCCCCGGTCCAATGAGCGACGGACCGACTCGATGAACTGCCGGCCATCACGCACGGTCTCGATCAGAGCCAGCACCACGCGTACCTCGTCGAGCGAAGAGACTGCCTCGATCGTCTCGCCCAACGCGATGTCGGCCTCATTGCCGGTGGACACCGATATGGCCAGCCCGCTCCCTCGTGCCGCGGCCAGATTGTGGATGTAGCTGCCCGTCCCCCCGCTCTGGGTGACCAGGCCCACCGGCCCACTGCGGATCTCTCCTGGCGGCCGGTCGAGACAGGTGAGGAAGCTGGCGGCGATGCCTCTTGCGGGGCGAATGATCCCGCCGCTGTTGGGGCCAAGCACCCTGGTGCCGACCGACCTGGCCTGCTCCGCGAGATCGGCCTCCCGAGCCCGTCCATCTTCGCCGTCTTCGCCGAAGCCACCGGCGAAGACCACCAGACCTCCCACCCCGGAGGCTGCCATGGCCACCTTCCTCACCTCCGGCGCCGGGATGGCGCAAACCACCAGGTCGGGGGGTGAGGGCAGTTCGGCAAGTGCGGAGTGGATCTCGATCCCGTCCACCACGGGCAGACCCTTGTTCACTCCCCATATCTCCCCGGAGTAGCCGAGCCTGTGAAGATTGGCCAGCACCCTTCCCCCATGCTTCGCCGGGTCGGCAGAGAGACCGACGATGGCGATGCTGGCCGGATCGAGGAGACGACCCAGGCCGGTCATCGCAGCTGAGGGATCACCTCTGAGGCGAACAGCTCGAGGCTGTCCCCTTCCCCCATGTCGTAGAAGTAGAGGATCATGTCGGTGCACCCCTCGGAGATGAACGATCCCATCACCTCGACAGCGCGGGCAACAGTGACCGCCAGGTGCTCCTCCTGGAACTCGTCCGTGGTGCACGAACGACGACGGGCCGCGATCTCGAGCTTGCTCCGGAGATCAGGTTCGTCTCTGCCGATCACCGACATCAGGTGCTCGGTGCGCCCGATGTCCTCGAAGCGCCGCCCCACCGCCTCGCAATGATCGGCGAGCACCTGGGACTTGTGCCGAAAGACCTCGATACCGTCCCCGAAGTTGGCGTAGTCCCCGTATTTGGCCACCAGACGGAGGGTTCGCTTCTCCCCGCCCCCGGCCACCCAGAGTGGGGGGTGGGGCGTCTGGATCGGCTTGGGTCGGTTTATGGCACCGCTCACCGCATGGTGGTCACCGGTGAAGGTGGCCACGTCCTCGGTCCACATCGCCAATAGCACCTGGATCGTCTCCTCGAGCAAGGCGAGGCGCTCGCCGGGGGAGGGGAACCGATACCCGTAGGCCTCGAACTCGCCCCTCGACCATCCGGCGCCGATCCCGACATCGAGCCGGCCACCCGAGATGACGTCGATGTTGGATGCCATCTTCGCCAGCAACGACGGCGGGCGATAGAGGGCGCAGGTGCACATCTGCCCCAATCGGGCACGGTGGGTCACCGCAGCCAGGGCAGCCATCAGGGTCCATGCATCAAAGGTGCTCTCCTGGGTGACGACGGGATGGGTGTGGAAATGGTCGTACACCCAGATCGAGTCGTATCCCGAGTCCTCGATAAGCCCGGCGAATCCCATGATTCGGTTCCACTGGTCCTCGACGGGGATCCCGTTCTGGTCACCCTTCCACCCCTGGGGCACGAAGGTCCCGTAACGCATTCTCTCCTCAGCTCTCCGGCCAGACCTTGACCACGCCCTCCCGGGCCAGGTCCCGGACCTTCGACTCTTCCAGGCCCAAGCGGCTGGTGAGAACGTCGACGGTGTGCTCGCCCAGCATGGGCGCCGGGTCGTTCGGGCTCTCCCACTCGCTCCACTTGATCGGAGACGTCGGATATCGAATCTCACCGAGGGTGGGATGCTTGTAGATACCTATCATTCCCCTGGCCACGACCTGGGGGTCGGTGAACACCTGCTCCATGTCGTTGACCGGGGCATTCGGGATGTCGAACTCGTCGAGTCTCGTCAGCCACTCGCGGTTGCTCCGAGTGAGGAAGGCCTCGGAGAGGATCCCGACGACATAGTCCCGGTTGGCCACACGATCCGTGTTGGTTGCCGCCCTCGGATCCTCCTTGAGATCGGGCCGTCCGATGGCGTCGCACAGGTTCTGCCAGAACTTCTCGTCCCGGGCCGCGACCACCACATACCCGTCATTGGTCCGAAACGCCTGCCAGGGGACCATGTGGGCGTGAGCCGTTCCCAGCCGGGTCAGCTTGCGGCCCGAGTTGAGATGGTCGAGGGCGTCGTAGGAGAGCAGCGAGACCAGGGTGTCGAGCATCGCCACGTCGGCGTGCTGGCCCTGCCCATGCAGGCCCCGTCCCACCAGGGCAGCAAGCACCGAGATGCAGGAGTAGATGCCACCGGCGATGTCGGCGATGGGAATCCCGACCCGGGCCGGGTCACCTTCGGCCGGCCCGGTGATGTCGACATGGCCGCTATAGGCCTGGACCACCAGGTCGAACGCCGACTTGTCCTTGGCCGGCCCGTACTCACCGAACCCGGTGACCGATGAGGTGATGATGTCGGGATTCCGCTTCCTCAAGGAGTCGTGGTCGATCCCGAGACGGCTCATAACGCCAGGCCGGAAGTTGTCGATCACCACATCTGCCTGATCCACCAAGGAGAGAAAGATGTCCAGGCCCCGGGGATCCTTGAGGTCGAGCACCACGCTCTTCTTGCCCCGATTCATGAAGAGGTGGATGGCGCTCTCGTCGTGGAGCGGGGCGATAGTGGCGTTGCGCGCAGTGTCGCCGGAATGGGGCTCGATCTTGATGACCTCGGCACCGAGGTCGGCGAGGATCACCCCACCGAAATTGCCCGCGATCACCTGGCCCAACTCGAGGATGGTGATCCCGGTCAGCATCCCGGGCATCAAGTTGCCCATGTCATGGCCACCACCTGCCCCGTCTCCGCCGACTGGTCCACGGCACGAGAGATGACGAGGACATCCATACCCTCCTCACCCGTGGCCAGTATCGGGTCTGGTCGACCGGTGCCGACACTGTTGATGAAGGCGTGGGTCTCTTCCTGCATCGCCCCGAAGTGCTCTCCGAGAGCCCAGTCGCCCGGCATGTAGGACCCGAGCATCGCGACGTGCATCGAGGTGTCGGGGGTGTAGGGGGAGTGCACTGCTTTGTGCGAGGCCATCAGCACATCCCGATGATCGTCTTTCACCGAGATCACTCCGTCCCTGCCGAACAGCTCGAAGTCCATGCTGGCCACATACGCCGGCCAGAACTCCGGCAACTCCCAGCTGACCCCGAGATTGGCCACCATCCCGTCCTCGTAGGTGAGCACGCACCACGTGGAGTCGAGAGCTCCGTACTGCTCGTGAATGCGGCCCCTGGTGGAGCCTGCGGCATAGGCGGCTGCCGGGAGGGTCCCGCCCAGGTACCAGGTGAGCAGATCGAAGAGATACGTCATTGTGTTGACCGAAGGGGTGGTGGATCCCGCCCGTGAGATCACCGAGCGGGCCACGGCCTGAGTCAAGTAGATCGTCGCCTTGGCCGAGGTGACATCGCCGACGTAACCCTGGAGCACGTGCTCCTTGATCGCCAGGTAGCGACGACGAAAACGTTGGGTGAAACCCGTGTAGATCGCCACCCCGTACTCGTCGGCGGCCGCGAGCAGCTTGTGGCCCTCGTCGGCGAGGATGGTGAATGGCTTCTCCACGAGCACCGTCTTTCCGGCCTGGATGGCGGCCATCGCCGGCTCGAAATGGGAATCTTCGGTGGAGGCGATGATCACTGCATCGACATCGTCACGGGTGACGATTTCGCTGGCGTCCGTCGACCAGACATCGGCCTCGCACGAGGCCGCGAGCCGGACGGCCTTGTCTTCCACGATGTCGCAGACCGCGAGCAGATCGACCGATGGGTGACGGTGGGAGATCTCGGCCCGCAGACTGCCAATCGACCCGGCGCCGACCACGGCAACACCGACCCCGTCGGCGATGAAACGACTTCGAGACATCAGAGTTCCTTTCCGGAACGCGAGGCCGCCTCGGCACGGGCCAGGATGGCCCTGGCCACTCGGGCCACTGCGTAATCCACCATCTTCCCGTCGACGGCGATGGACGCCTGCCCGCTGGCCTCGGCCTCCTCGAATGCTGCCAGCACCTTCTTCTGATAGGCGACGAGTTCCGGCGACGGGGTGAAGACATCATTGATGATCGGGATCTGAGCCGGGTGGATCGCTACTTTCCCGACGTAGCCCAGGGTCCGGGCCAGATCACATTCCACCCGCAACCCATCCGGGTTGCGGAAGTCCATGAACACCGCCTCCATCGGATAGGGCACGCCCGCAGCTCGGGAGCTGAGGAGAACCTGTGACCTGGCGTGCATCAGTCCGGTGCCCTCGGGCGTCCATTCCACCCCGAGATCGGCCACGAGATCGCCCTGCTCGCCGCCCCCGAACATGACACATGCCACCCGCTCGCTGGCCATCGCCATCTCATAGGTGAGTCGGACTCCGAGAGCGGACTCGATCAAAGGGATCACGGTGATCGAGCCCGGAGGCCGTCCCTCATTCGACTCGGCATCGGTGATGGCCTGGTCCAGTCGACTGATCACCTCGGGGTCTTCGGCCTTGGGGATGATCACTCCGACGGCGGGTGATGCACTGGCGGCCAGAATGTCCTCCCAGAGCAAGCCGGTCTCGACTGCGTTGGTCCGCACGTAATAGGGGACCGCCGAGGCGGGAAGAGAGGACAGGTTCTCCCGGGCAACCGGTTTCTGATCGACGGACACCGAGTCCTCGAGGTCGACGATGACGGCATCTGTGCCCGACCTCACGGCCTTTTCCAGCATGTCGAGTCGGTTGCCGGGGGTGAACAGCATCGACCGGACCGGATTCATCTCAGGGACCTCATTTGATCGCCATCGGGTTGAGCGGCGAGCCAACGGCCCGGGTGAAAGGCAGGGGCGGACCGCAGAACAGGAATTCGTAGACGCGGTCTCCGGCGCAGTCCTCGGCTAGAGGGTCGAGATCGAAGATCTCGCCGAGCCAGAGGCCCATGTGCACTATGAAGACGATGTGGAGCGGCTGGGCGACGTCGGAGGTTTCGTTGGGCCGCACCTCGAGGCCCCAGGTATCGGTGGCCAGGGCTGCGATGTCCCGGGATGCCACCCAATCCACGCTACCGAGGCCGAGCCCAGGGGCGTCTCCGCCGGCATAGTCCCCCCACCCGCCGGCAGAGCGGGCTGCGGCCATGGCGCCGGTTCGGACGAAGACGAAATCGCCGGTGCCGACCTTGACTCCAGCATGTGTCTCGGCCATCTCCAGCTGGGCGGAGTCGATGACATGCCCCGGTTCCAGCCAGTCGGCACCTAGTGCTCTCGGCAGATCGAGGAGGACCCCGCGTCCCACCATCCCCCCGGAGCCATTGGCAACATCGCCCTTGAGCGCACCTTTGCTCGACACCCACTCGGCTCCGTACCCGTTGTAGATCCTGCCCTCGAAAACCACGTGCCCGAACGCGTCCCATTGGGTTCCCGACTGGAGGGGCATGATGATGATGTCGTCGGTGCCCCGAAAGTGCTTGTCGACTCCGCCATAGAAGTCGCGGATCGAAGTCCCGGCGATGGCGTCAGCTCCGTCACGGATCATGAGGTGGATCGGATTGAAACGTCCCAGGCCACCCGTCTGCGGTCCGGCCTCGTCATAGGGCAATGCCATCGAGATCGTCCTCCCCGACCGCACCAGTGACGCCGCCCCGACCACCATCTCCGGTGTCACCAGGTTGAGCGTTCCCTTCTCGTCGTCGGGGCCCCAACGACCCCAATTGCTGTGGCGACTGCACAACTCGCGAACGGTCTCGATGTCTGGGGCCACGGTCCTCCTCGCCGGCGATGCCTCAACCCGACGTGGGTTGTGCAGTATGCACGATATATGATCCGCAGGCCCACCCATCGAAGGACTCATGGACCACGGACTCACCCCTGAGCAGGACCTGTTTCGGGCCACGATTCGTGAGTTCTGCGAGCGTGAGATCAGCCGGGACTACGTGAGGGCCTGTGATCGGGAGCGGCGTGCTCCCCGCGAGTTGTACGACAAGATCGCCGCCCAGGGCTGGCTCGGGATCAACATCGCCGAGGATCAGGGTGGTGCTGGCGGGGGACCCGTCGAGGTGGCCATCCTCCTCGAGGAGGTGGGTCGTGCCTTCCTCGACCTCTCGTTCTGGGTGTTTCGCACAGTCACGTGGGGCGGCCTCGCCATCGGGAGGGATGGGAGCGATGAGCAGAAACGGGAGCTGCTCCCCCGGATCGCCTCCGGAGACCTCACGGTCTGCTTCTCCCTGACCGAGCCCGACGCCGGCTCGGACGCGGCGGCGATCGCACTCTCTGCGGTTGAGGATGGCGACGATTACGTCCTCAACGGTCAGAAGGTGTTCACCTCCGGTTTCAAGGTGAGCGATCTCGACGTGGTCGCCACCCGGACCTCGTCGGAGGGAAAGAAGCATCACGGGATCACCAACTTCATCGTCGACACCGACAGCCCGGGATTGGAGTGGAGCCCGATCGAGACCTTGGGCCATTGGCCGCTGGGAACGGCCATGCTCTACTTCACCGACGTCAGGGTTCCCAAGAGCAGGATGCTGGGCAAGCTCCACGAAGGGTGGGGGGACCTCGGTGTCTATCTCCGCTATGAGCGCCTCTGCCTCTCCGCCGCACGCACAGGAGCCGCGGCGGCCGCCCTCGCCGACTCGGTGGAGTATGCCAAAGATCGCCGTCAGTTCGATCAGCCGATCTCCCAGTTCCAGGCAGTGGCGCACCGGCTCGCCGACATGCAAACCATGGTGGAGATCTCCCAGATGCTGGTTTATCGCTATGCGTCGAGGCTCGACAGGGATCAAGCGACAACGAGGGATGCCGCCATCCTCAAGTTGTATGCCTGTGAGGCATACAAGCAGGTGGCGGACATGGGCCTCCAGGTCCTGGGTGGCTATGGATACACGATGGAGTACGACCTGCAGCGCCATTTCCGCGAATCGCGGCTCGGGGTGATCGGGGCCGGTACCTCGGACATCCAGCGCAACATCATCGCCAAGACCATGGGGTTGTGATGGGTGTCATCACCGAGGAGGCACGGCTCTGGGCGGACCGCGAAATCCCAGGATTCGAGTTTCAGGTGACCGCCACCGACATCGCAAAGTTCGCCCATGCAACCGGGGAGACCAACCCGATCCATTTCGAGAGAGAAGCCGCGCTCAACGCTGGCTACTCCGATGTGGTTGCACCGACCCTGTTCCCCTATGTGATCCGAACGCACGCCTCCGCTTTGGTGCCCGGCGATCCGCCGGCGCCGGACGGCGCGCCGGCCGCAGATGTCCCACCCTTGCCGACCCGGAGAGCAATGGCGGGGGAAACCACCTTTTTCGTCGGGGTCCCGATCGTCGCCGGCGACACGATCATCGTCGAAAGGCGGCTGGCTGGTCTCTATGAGAAGGAGGGCCGCAGCGGGCCGCTTGTGTTCGTGGAGATGGAGTTCACATTCAGCAATCAGCGCGGGGAGATGGTGGCCAGAGACAATTTCACCAGGATCTATCGATGAGCCTTCCTGAAGCAGGTGCCGAGGTCCCGATCCAGATGCGGGCCCCCACCGCCCTCGACCTCTTCATGTTCAGCGCCTCGGCGTGGCTCTTGCACCGCATCCACTACGACACCCCGTTCACGACCGAGCATGACGGCCACCCCGGCCTGCTGATTCACGGTCCACTGCAGGGGGTGTATCTGATTCAGGCCGCCGAGTCCTGGCTCGGCGAGCGCGCTCGCCTCTCGACGATCACCTATCGCCACCTCGCACCCGCCTACCTCGGGGACGAGTTGGAGTGCGGGGGGCGTGTGATCGAGGCGGACGAAGATGGAGTCGACCTCGAGCTCTGGGCACGCAAGGCGGACGGCACCATCACCACCACCGGGAATGCGAGGTTCGCCAAGAGATGATGACGACCGGGGCCCGGGTCCTCGCCGAGATGCTCGACGGTTATGGGGTCACCCATCTGTTCCATGTCCCCGCGGTTCTGCGGAGGACGATGGTCGAGCTCGAGGCCCACACCTCGATAAGCCGGCTTCGTCCCCACGGTGAGAAGCCTGCCGCCTACATGGCCGACGGGTTCGCCCGCGCATCGGGACGGCCCGGGATCTGTGCCGCCCAGGTGGTGGGGGCCCACAACCTGGCCGCCGGGCTCCGTGACGCCTTCCTCGCCCACTCACCGGTCATCGCGTTCACCGGCGGACGAGACGCTCACACCAAGTTCCGCAAGGTGTATCAGGAGGTCGATGACGTCCCCGCGTTCGAGACCGTGACCAAGATGAACGTGACCATCGATGCCGTGGAGCGGATCCCGGACATGATCCGCCAGGCCTTCCGGGTGGCGACGAGCGGGGCGCCAGGCCCCGTCCATCTCCAGTTCGCGGGCAACGAGGGTCAGATCGATGGCGAAGAGGCCGACATGGACGCGTATTGCGAGGAGCAATTCGCACTAATCCCGCCGTTCCGGCCGGGGGCCGTCGACGACGAGCTGATCAAGGCGCTCCGCCTGATGGAGAGTGCTGAGCGGCCGGTGCTCATCGCGGGTGGCGGAGTCAGGGCTTCGGGGGCGGGCGAGACCTTGGTGGCGCTCGCCGAGCGACTCGGGATCCCCGTCGCCACCTCGCTGAATGGCAAGGACGTGATCCCCGGGAGCCATCCGCTCTCGGTTGGCGTCGTCGGCAGCTACTCGCGGGGCTCGGCGAACCGGGTGGTGCTCGAGGCCGACCTCGTGGTCTTCGTCGGCAGCGAGACCGGCGGAATGACTACCCACTTTTGGAGGGTGCCTCCAATCGGGACCAGGGCGATCCAGATCGACATCGACCCCGAGGCCTTGGGGCGGAACTACCCGTTGCGAGTGGCGATCAACGCCGATGCCCGCACTGCACTGCGGCGCATGCTCGAGCTCGCCGGTGAAGGCGTCAGGGGCCACGCCGCGTGGAGGGAGCGGGCGGCGCAACACGTCGAGGAGTGGCGGGCGGAGATGGCGCCGCTGCTCGAGTCGGAGCAGGTGCCGATACGACCCGAGCGGTTGTGCGCCGAGCTCACCGAGCTCGTGCCTGAGGATGGGATAGTGGTAGTCGATACCGGACACGCAGGCATGTGGATGGGTGGGATGTGGGACTTGAAGGCTTCGACCCAGTCATATCTGCGGAGCGCAGGGCATCTGGGATGGGCCTTTCCCGCCTCATTGGGCGCCAAGTGCGCCCAGCCCGATCGCCCCGTGGTCTGCTTCACCGGCGATTCCGGGTTTTGGTATCACGTTGCCGAGATCGAGACCGCGGTGCGGTGGGGAATCAACAGCATCACCGTCGTGAACAACAACCATTCCGGTAACCAGTCGAAGCGCGGCTTCGACCGTGTCTACGGAGGGGAACAGACCGAGAGAGCGCGCGAGATGTGGGTATTCACCGAAGTCGACTTTGCCGGTCTCGCCGAGCACATCGGTGCGGTGGGGATCCGGGTCGAGAAACCGGGAGACTTGGCTTCCGCCTTTGACCGCGCATTGTCAGCGAATCGCCCGGTCGTCATCGACGTCGTATCCGACATCGGCGCCCTGGCCCCGGTGGCCGTGGAATGAGCATCACCCCACCAGCAACACCGCCTTTCCGTTGACCTTGCGGTCTGCCAGCGCCGCGAAAGCGGCGTTCGCCTCGGTCCATGGGACCGCCAGCCCAACCTGGGGATGGAGCGCTCCACTGGCGACCATGTCGGCCAGCAGCTGAAGATCCTCGCCGAACGAGGGCGGTTCCCCACTCTCATAGACGAAGAAGGCCTCGATCCGAGCTCCAGCGTGCCCCCTGAAGTCGCCGAAGGAGACCGGGGCGGCTTCGTTCGATGAGTTCCCGAATATCACGACGGTGCCACCAGGGGAGACGAGCCGGATCGCGGTTTCCAACGATGGTCCGCCGACTGACTCCAGGATGAGGTCGAAAGGTCCCTCGGCTTGTCCGATTTCATTGACCACCAGGTCAGCGCCCAGAGACTCCAGGCCGTCCGACCGTGCTGCGGATGCGGCCACACCGGTCACGACCGCCCCCGCGCCGGCCGCGAGCTCCACCGCGAATCGACCTACCCCACCGGCGGCCCCGGTCACCAGGACCTTCTTGTGCTGGATGTCGCCACCGAGGCGGAGGGCCCGCAGTGCCGTTACCCCGGCGATGGGAAGGGTTGCCGCCTCGGGGGCACTCACGATCGCGTCGAGTACGGCGAGGTGTGATGTGGGGACCGCGACCCGTTCCGCCCAGCCACCCTGTTCCGGCCAGGCAACCACCCTGGTGCCCTCCCCGGGGCCCGATCCGTTCGCTGCCGACGCCACGACCGTTCCGGCCACGTCCTGACCCGGCCTCCAACCCTGAGGCCGGCTTCCCATCAGTCGGAGCTCCCCTCGGTTCACGGCCACCGCCTCCACTTGCACCAACGCCTCTCCGGGGCCCGGATCGGGCTCGGCCACTTCCTCGATGTCGACAGCGACCACCCCGTCGCCCCGATTCACCAATGCTCTCATCAGAAGAGGCTCTTGGTCCCGCCACCGTCGACCGAGATCGCCGTTCCCTGAATATGGCGGGCACGTGGGCTGCAGAGAAAGGCCACCAGCTCCGCGATGTCGGCGGTCGTGCCCAGCCGCCTGATCCCCTGGCGCTGGATCGCCTCCTCCAGCACGTCATCCGCGGTCCGACCCGTGGCCGCGGCCTGGTCAGCCATCATCTCGGTCAGTCTCTCTGTCTGGACCTGCCCGGGATGGACGATGTTGACGTTTACGTCGTCGACCAGCCCGAGACCGGCCAAAGCCTTGCCGAAGTTGGCGAGGGCCGCGTTCACCGCGCCTCCGATTGCGAACATAGGGTTCGGGGTGCGGGCCATACCGCCCACAATGTGGATCACCGTCCCATGAGCTTCTTTGAGCTGGGGCCAGAAGAGGCGGGACAAGCGCACCGCCCCGAAGAACTTGAGATCGAATCCCTGTTGCCAGGTTTCGTCGGCCAACTCGAGAAAAGGCCCGCTCTTGGTGGCTCCGGCACAGTTGACCAAGATGTCGACGCGATCGAAGGCGCCCAAGGCCCTTTCGTGCAGGGTTTCGCATCCCTCGATCGTCGAGAGGTCCGCCGGGACCGCCAGGACACGACGACCGGTCTCAGCCGTGATCTGCGTGGCTGCCTCGTCGAGGGCTTCCTCGGTCCGCGCCGAGATCACCACATCCGCCCCGTCTCCAGCGAGGCGAGCGGCGATCGCCCGGCCAATTCCCCGGCTGCCACCGCTCACCACCGCCACCTTGTCCGTCAGCTCCAAAAGCTTCTCCCGATCTGATCGACTGGACGGTGAAGATACTCAGACGACCCAAATCGGTCCGATGGCTTGCGCGGTTCGCACGACTCAGGTGGAGAAATCTGGATAGCCATGTGGCGCTACCGAATCCCGGAACGTCTCGATCAGCCGCTCGACGCTCATTTCATCCGGTACCGACACCGATCGGGCGAATTGCCACAGAAGAAACGGGTTGACACCCATCGCATAGAGATAGCCCCAGTCCTTTCTCTCCAGGGCGTGACGTTCCTCACCGGTGAGCCTCCCACCTCGGGGGTGTGGAGGGTCGGGGGTGATCCGCTGCCATCGCTCGATGAAACCCACGCAGTCACTCTTGAACTCATCCAGCGCCTCGTTCGAGCTGTCGACCTCCCACATCAGCTTGTTGACCATGTACCGGCTCATGACAGACCCCACGCGAAGAATGGCAGTGACCCGAAGCGGGTCGGCGTCCCTTCTGCGAGGTACGCCGGCTTCGGGCCTGAAGCTGCGAGGCAGGTGATGAAGTTGAGAAACTGTTGGCTCTCGTTCCCCGCCCTGGTGAGTCTCTCGAAATCCACTCCGGCGACTGCCCCTTCGAGATCTCCGCTTGCCAGCCAGGCGATTGCCGCACTATCGAAACCGGGATCGGGGCTTGTGCCGAGGAATTGGCGGGGGCCTCCCAACTCGTGAGCGAGATGACCACTGCCCACCAACAGGATCCTGCGCTGGGACTTCGAATTGCGGATGGCCTCCGCCAGATATGTGCCGAGGGCGGCGAAACGAGCGGTGCTCGGGATGGGAGGAGCGATGCAGTTGGTGAAGACCGGCACCACGGGAACGTCGAGAGACGGGGTGAGAAGCAACAAGGGAATCAGGAACGAGTGGTCGAGCCACGGCTCGTCAGTGAAAGCAAAGTCGAATCCCGAGGCAAGGGAGCGTCCGCCAAGGAGGTGAGCCCCGAGTTCCGGGTCTCCGGTCACGATGCTTGGTGGGAGCCCGAACTGACGGGCCTCGCTGGGATGGGTGGCGCGCATCTCTGGGGCCTTGCCGATCATGAAGGCGGGCATGTTCGATGTCATCGTGAAATGGAAATGGTCGGAGGCAACAAGGACGATCGCATCGGGAGCGAGCTCAGTGACGCGTGACCGAAGCAGACTGAAGTTTGCCGCCACCTGGTCGAGGTCAGGATCCGCTCGTTGAAGATCTGCCCACATCAACGGGTTGTGAGTCACGCCGATGACCTCGATCAGGTCAGCCAAGAGCCCCATCCCGACATCGCGGGAAACGCTACCCCCGGTCGTCGCGTGCCACGTCGTAGCATCCGCCGGTGTCCACCAAGATCCGGGCGGTCGAGGCAACCGCCCTGCGCTTTCCGCTCTCAAAGCCGATATCGAGCGCCTTGAGCAGCTATTCCCATGTCGACGCCACGGCCGTTCGACTCCATACCGAGGGCGGTCTCACCGGGTTCGGGATGTCCGCCGGTTTGGGGGGAGCCGCCAGCTCAGCCATGGTCCCGTATATCGAAGCGGAGCTCAGCCCACTTGCGGTTGGTGCGGACGCTCTGGCCCCGGAGGCGCTCTGGCATCGGTTGTGGAGCCCGAACAAACCCCGGCTGCGAGCCGGGCTCGGAGCCTGGGCGCTTTCGGCGCTGGACAATGCTTGTTGGGACTTGGTCGGAAAGGCCGCCGGGCTCCCGTTGCACTCCATTCTCGGCGGCTTTCGAAATGAGGTTCCCGTCTATGGGAGTGGTGGTTGGCACAGCCTCACCGATGCCGAGCTGGTCGCGGAGTGTCGGGCGTTCGTCGAGCAAGGGATCGGTGCCTACAAGTACAAGGTCGGCATCCCTCGTGATGAGGAGCGGACCGCGCTGCTCCGCAGGGAGATGGGGGAGGATCTGATGCTGCTTGCCGACGCCAATCAGTGTTTCACCGTGTCCCAGGCCATCGAGACCGCGAGGATGCTGGCCGATTACGACGTGGGCTGGATCGAGGAGCCGGTACTCGCCGATAGCACCGACGACCTGGCCGAGGTGGCCGCCTCGTCACCGATTCCAGTCGCCGCCGGGGAGAACGTCGCGTTTCGATGGGGATTTCGTGAGTTGTGTGACCGCCGGGCAGCCTCCTATCTCCAACCTGACGTGGGCCGATGCGGCGGGATCTCCGAGTTCATGAAGGTCGCCCATCTCGCCGACTCCTACAACCTCGTACTGAGCAGTCACCTTTGGCATGAGTTGTCGATCAGCCTGGTGGGTGCGGTTTCGTCGGGGTCCATGGTCGAGTACGCCCAACTGATCCCCCCGGATGCCCTCACCCACCCATTCCAAGTTGTCAACGGGCACATCCGTGTTCCCCAAGTCCCCGGCCATGGGGTGGAGTTGACACCGCAAGCAATGCAGCATTTCGCGGCCTAGGGAGGATCGCTTGCGGATCGACAGAGTCGACATCTTTCCGATCACTCTCGAGCTGCATGAGCCGATCCCGATGGCAAATGGCGTGATCACGAGCACCGGGAACGTCGTGGTTCGACTCGAGTCAGATGATGGCGTAGTTGGCTGGGGTGAGGGTGTGGAAGCCCCGGCCTTGACTCACCAGACCCAGGGCGACATCGTCAGCGACCTGAGGGCCTTGGTCCCCGTGATCATCGGGTCTGACCCGATGATGCGCAGCGCACTCTGGTCCCGCCTCTTCGCATCGCGGCCGAAGGCCACCACGGCGATCGGGGCCATCGACATCGCGGTGCACGATCTGGCGGGCAAGGCACTGGGGGTTCCGGTCCATCAACTGATCGGGGGTGCAGTGCGGACCAGGATTCCAGCCCTCACCTTGGTGGGCAGCGGTGATCCACTTGCCGACGCCGAGAAGCTGGCAGAGCGTCACGAGGCCGGGTTCACGTGGTTCAAGATCAAGCTGGGTATGAGCTCGGCCGAAGTCGAACTGGCGACGCTGGCCAAGGCGGTGGAGTTGGTCGGCCGCCACGGGATGGTGTGTGGCGACGCCAATGAGGGATGGGATGAGGCGGAAGCGATTTCGTTCCTCCGCCAGCTGGACGGTGGTCAGATCCGCTTCGTGGAGCAGCCGGTGCCTCGCACAGATCCGGCCGCCATGCTCCGACTTGCCGATTCGTCTTCTGTGAAGTTGTGCGCCGACGAGAGTGCTGGAAGCCTGTCCGCGGTGATCCGCTTCGTCGGGACTGCGATGGGTGGGGTGAGCCTCAAGCTGATCAAACATGGAGGAGTCACCGGCGTGATGCGCGGGGCCGGCATTTGCGCGGTTGGCGGCCTGTCGGTGAATCTTGCAGGCAAGGTGATCGAGTCGAGCATCTCCGCAGCTGCCAATCTGCACTGCGCGGCCGCAATGGATGCAATCGACTTCGGATGTAGCCCGGCAAATCAGGGTGTGGTTCAGGACGTCACCCAGGAGCCGGTCTCGGTCGATCGGGGTCGGTTCGATGTCCCCACCGGCCCCGGTTTGGGAGTGAACGTCGACGAGAAGCTGCTGGCAAAGCTGGCCATGTGAGTATCGATCAGGCGGGCGGTGGTGGGGGCGGCTGCCCCTAGGTTCGGACTAGTTCTTGGAGCCGTGTGTGAAGGGTGAGTGGGAGTGGGGGGTAGACCCGTCCGTCGGACCGGTGGAACACGGGGTTCCCCCATGGGTCGTCTTCGATCCACCAGTCGTGTTCGTGGAGGAACCGGTGGTGGTATCCGCACAACAAGATGAGATTGCACAGGTCGGTGGGTCCCCCGTCGGCCCATGCTGCTTGTGGTGGGCGTGGACCCGGCCGACACGGCCACATCCTGGAAAACGACAGCCTCCATCCCGGATCCAGAGTTGACGACGTAACCATCCGGGGACACTCCTCGTTTTCCGACCGACACCGAGGATCCGACAGTCGTCGTAGACCGCGGTTTCCACAATGGCGTCACAGGCCAAGAGCCGCGCCGTCTGATTGGAGATGACCGGTCCCGCCTCCAATTCGGCGACCCCACCACCGATGGTCTCGGTCAACACCTCCAAATCGGCGTTCACCGTGAGCAGCACCATCGGAGTTGACCTCCCCGACTCATCACTGGTAGTGGTAGCGGCCAATTCCACCAGACCATCAGCCAACCGGGTCGGATAATCGTCGAGGCTTCCGGTTTCCGGGTTCGGAGGAATGCGATCGGCCCGGGAACGGACCGCGTCCTCCAGGATCTTGCCTTCCACACCGGGGAGGTTGCCTCCGAAGCGGAGCTCGGATTCGTCCAGGTTCCACTGCAAACCGAGCCGCCGTCGCTCCCAAACACTTCTCTCATCAGCCGCAGAAGGAGGATTCGACCGTCGTGCCGCACGGTCCAGGGCCGCATTCGACAGCCCAAGGCATTCCTCGATCAGCCCGGCTTCGGTCTCCGGAGTGGCCATACGAGAGATGGCATCCACCTGATCCAACGACAACACGCCCGAAGCAAACCGCTCTCGCAACACCGGCAGGTCCTGAAGCCGGCGAGCCACCCGGACCAACAGCGCGGCAGTGGAATGGCGCAAACCAAACCGAGCTCCCAACCATTGCACCAGATCGGGGGAACCATCCGCGATGAACTGTTGACGACGATCGGCTTCGATCAGCCAATCACAGGCTGCGGCCAACCCGGCGTTCGCCAACCCGAGGAACTGGCCGAGCCCCATCTCGACCTCATCATTGGTGACCCTCTCCCAATCCATTAACCCACAACGTAGAAACGCACGGTGACAGAAACGGCCGAAAACACCGGTCAGCAGCAAAGAAGTTCAAGAAAACCTCGCCAGAGACCGAGTCGGGTGTCGGATCCGGTCGAATGGAGAATGAATCACAGATCTCGAGCAGTCGACGGCGGACTTTTCCTGGAGGCTTTGGCTCTCAGACAAGGCGCCGGCGACAGGTAACGCCATTCGGCCTCAACTCCGGATCGCCGGCAGAATGACCGGGCGGTCCTGCCAAACTCCCGTCGACTCAGACCGTCGAGGAGGAGATGAATGCGGATCGGGATCTTGACCGGTGGGGGAGACGTCCCTGGGCTGAACGCCTGCATCAAGGCGGTGGTCAATCGCGTGACCGGGGAAGGCCACGAGGTTGTGGGTATCCGCCGCGGGTGGGGCGGCCTGGCGGAGACCAACCCTGACGACCCGGCATCGGGCGAGGCGAACCTGCTCCCTCTCGACCCGGGTTCGGTGCGCACCATCGATCGGACCGGGGGCACATTCCTCCACAGCTCACGGACCAACCCGGCCAAGGTGAGGACGTCGGACATGCCCGCATATCTGGCGGGGAACTTCGACGGGGAGGGCCCCCATGACATAACTCCCTATGTGCTCCGGGCGCTGGAGACCCACAACATCGACGTGATGATCCCGATCGGTGGCGATGACACTCTGTCCTATGGCCTCCGCCTCCACGAGGAGGGAGTCCCGGTGATCGCAATCCCCAAGACGATGGACAACGACGTCCACGGCACCGACTACTGCATCGGCTTCTCCACGGCAGTGAGTCGCGGGGTCCAATTCATCCACAGCCTGCGCACCGCGGCCGGGTCACACGAGCGGGTCGCGGTGGTCGAGTTGTTCGGCCGCTATAGCGGTGAGACCTCCCTGATCACGGCTTATCTCTCAGGAGTGGATCGGGCGATCATCTCCGAGGTTCCCTTCGACGTTGACAAGTTGGCGGGGTTCCTCAAGGCGGACCAGGCTGCCAACCCCTCCAATTACGCGATGATGACCATCTCAGAAGGGGCCCACCCGATGGAGGGTGAGATCCTGCTCACTGGGGACGAAGACGCATACGGCCATCGCAAGCTCGGCGGGATCGGTGCCTTGACCGGGGAGCTGCTCAAGGAGCGCACCGGAGAGGGCATCCTCTACCAGCAGGTGGGATACCTGATGCGGTCGGGGGCGCCCGACTCCTTGGATCTGATGGTGGCCACGAACTACGCGGTGATGGCCTCGGACCTCGCAATGGAGGGAAGCCATGGCCGGATGGTCGCGCTCCGTGGGGGCACCTACACCGATGTCCCGATCGCCGTCACCAGGGAAGGCGTGAAGCGAGTCGACGTCGACGAGTTGTACGACGTCGACGCCTATCGCCCCAAGGTGCGACACGTGCTCGGCAAGCCGATGTTCCTCTACTGAGGCCGGCCCGCCTTCAACGTCGACGTTTGGAAGCCAGCCGAAACAACGCACGCGCCCCCTCGCCAAGCGGCTCGAACCGGGCGTCCTTGGTCTGGCCCCGCAGCCACCGGGCATAGATCTGCTGCAGCACGATTGCCAGCTTCCAGGTCCCGAAGACGACATACCAATCGACCTCGGTCAGATCTCGGCCGGAGTGTGCACCGTAGGCCGTAATCGCCTCATCGCGGCTCAGCCAGCCGGGGACATCGGTAGGCATGGGGCTGAGCGCGGTGTGCTCCTCGTCGGCGTCGTACCACGAGGCCATGAGCGTCCCCAGGTCGGCCAGAGGGTCACCCCGGGTCGCCATGTCCCAATCGAACACCGCGACGGCGGAACCAGGATCGTCCGGCGAAACAGCCATGTTGTCCAGCCGCCAGTCGTTGTGGAGCAGTGTGACCTCGCGTGAGCGCGGCATGCTGGACGCGAGCCAATCACCCACCTCGTCTGCGGCTCGGTTCTCCTCATGACGGGATTTGTCCCAGCGCCCCGCCCATCCCTCCACCTGCCGCCTCAGGAAGTCCTCGGGGTGCCCCAGGTCGCCGAGCTCGCATTGGTCCGGATCCACCGCATGGAACTCGGCAAGAGTGGCCACAACGACCTCGGAGAGCGCACGGTTGCTCCCGGGGTCCGCTCCGCCCCCGAACCCTGGCGGGATCCGGTCGCGGACGACGATCCCTTCGCGCTTCTCCATGAGGAAGAACGGCGATCCGATCACTTCCGGATCATCGGAGAACGCATATGCCCTTGGCGCCTTCGGGAACGAGCGCCAGAGTCGGGAAAGGACCTCGTGCTCCCTCCTCATGTCGTGCGAGCGGGGAGCGACCGGCCCCAGGGGAGGGCGCCTCAACACCAGCTCCTCGCCGGAAGGGAAGGTGAGGAGGTAGGTGAGGTTGGCCTTGCCTCCGGCATATTGCTCGACACGAGGGACACCACCGGGCAAACCTTCCTGCGCTTCGATCCACCCGACGAGCCGATCGAGTTCGAATGCCTCGTCCTCGCGCACCGGGATCAGGTCACCCACGAGGCGAGGGTATCCGACGGGGGTCTACCCTCGGCTTTCGCCTTTTCAGAGGAGCAGATGAGCACACCGTTCGAGATCTCAGACAGGTTCACCGACCAGTGGTCAGACCTGACGCCCATTGACGCCACCAGGGTCGGGATCGCGGGAAGGGACCATCTGTGGGACGACCTCTCGCCTGATGGCGAGGCGGCTCGCACCGACCTGGCCCGGGCGACTCGCGCCGAGCTTGCTCCCCATTTCGATCATCCCGAGGCACACCAGGCCAAAGCGGCCAAGGTGCTCTCGGCGTGGATGGATCGGAGAATTGCCGACCATGAGCGGGGCAAGTGGAAGTACGACATCAACCACATCTACAGCCCTTTCCAACGAGTGCGTGACGACTTCGACGTGATGTCCAAGGAAGGAACGGAGGCCTGGTCCAACATCGCAACCCGTCTCGAGACCTTCGGGCAGCCGCTTGCCGGCTATCGGACCAGCCTCGAGGTGGGCCTCGACGAGAACCTGACCGCGGCCCGGCGACAGGTGGAGTCCCTCATCGAGCAGGTCCGTGCCGCGGCCGACGCCAACTCCCGTTTCGCCGAATTCCCAGAGCAGGCCGCTTTGAGCGGCGGAGACCCGGAGCGGGTGCGGGCCGCGGTCGACGAGGCGCGAGCGGCCTGCGCCGCATTCGCGGACTGGCTCGAGACCGGGTATCTGCCTCGGGCGACGCCCCAAGACGCGGTCGGAGAAGAGCGCTACATCGACGCCGCTGACGACTATCTGGGATTGATCATCGATCCCCATGAGACCTACGAATGGGGATGGTCCGAGGTCCACCGGCTGCGGGGGGAGATGACTGCAACCGCAGAGGCGATCGAACCCGGCAAGACCATCGAGGACGTTATCGAGCTCCTCGACAACGACCCGCAGCGCTCGGCTCCCGACCATGACGCCTTCGCCCAATTCGTGCAGGAGATCCAGGACACTGCGGTCAGCCAGTTGAACGGGACCCATTTCGATGTCCCGCACGAGTTGAAGACCGTCACCGTCAACATCGCGCCACCCGGCGGCAGCCTTGGAGCTTGGTACCACGGTCCGTCCGAGGACTTCTCACGTCCGGGCTCTATCTGGTACGCCCCCGGGGAGCGGCAGCGAATCCCCTACTGGGGTGAGGTCTCTACCGCCTATCACGAGGGATTTCCCGGGCATCACCTCCAGGTGGGGACCGCGGTGATCAACCGCGAGCGGCTTTCCCGATTCCATCGCATGTACATCTGGTACTCCGGCGCGGGGGAGGGTTGGGCCCTCTACGCGGAGCGCCTAATGGACGAGCTCGGCTATTTCGAGAAGCCCGAATACCGTTTGGGGCTGATAGCCAGCCAGCTGTTCCGCGCAGTGCGTGTGGTGCTCGACATCGGCGTCCAGCTCGGGCTGAGGATCCCTGACGACGCACCGTTGCATGCTGGGGAGATCTGGGGCTACGGCCCGGCCGTCGACTACATCGAGCAGGTGGGATACCAGCCCCGTGACATGGCCGAGTCAGAGGTCAAGCGCTACCTCGGATGGTATGGGCAGGCGATCTCTTACAAGGTTGGGGAGCGGGAGATCCTCGCCATCAGGGAAGATGCCATGTCTCGCCTCGGTGCCGGTTTCGATCGAAAGGACTTCCACCGGCGGATGCTCGACGCCGGTGCCATCCGTCTCGACCACCTCCGCGAGGCGATGGCTTGAACAAGCGCTCCTTCGACCTCGCCTCCGCGGAGTCGAGCGATCGCTACAAGCTGCTGTCGGGCCTTGTGATCCCGAGGCCGATCGGGTGGATCGGCACCCGCCGGGGAGATGGCAGTTTCAACCTCGCTCCGTTCTCGTTCTTCAATGCCGTCTCCAGTGACCCGCCGGTCGTCCTTTTCTCGGCTGGGCGGCATAGTGACCGGCCCAAGGACTCGGCGACTAACGCCGAGACTGCAGGCGTGTTCACCGTCAACATCGTTTCCGAGGAGCTGGCCGCCGCGATGAACCAGACTTCTGCCGGCCTCGGACCTGAGGACGACGAATTCGCCGTTGCCGGGCTGACGCCAATCCTTGGCACGCTGGTCGATGCCCCAATGGTCGCCGAATCGCCGGCGAACCTCGAGTGCCGCGTGACGGAAGTGATCACAGTCGCCGGTGCCGCCGGCACCAGGTTGGTGCTCGGGGAGGTGGTGATGGTCCACATTCGGGAGGACGCTCTCAGTGGGACCCGTGTCGACCCCGATGTCATCCGGGCGGTGGGCCGGCTGGCAGGCAGCTCGTACACCACGACCCGCGACCGATTCGAGCTCGATCGACCCGGATGAGCCCTCACACTCTGAACTGAATCTGCGCCAATCGCTGCCGATAACAAGACGTGGCCATCTCAAAGCTGATCAGCCGGGTTTCGGCCGAGGCTCGATCCCTTCTGGTGGCAGTGCTCATCGGCTCGATTGGCGTTGGGGCTTCGATCGCCCTCTACGTGGTCCTGCGTGCCGACGAGTCGGCTGCGGAATCCGAACGCCTCGCCGGGGCTGGCGATGAAGTGGTTCGAGTGGTCAACGACATCGAAGCCGTCGCCACCGAGCAGGTCCTCGCTATACGGGGCCTTTTCGAGTCCAGCGAGGAAGTCACCGACGCCGAGTTCGAGAGGTTCGTAGAAGTCATCGGGCAGCCCTCGAAGAATCGCCTCGCATTCGCGGAGCACGTTCCTGGAGCCGAGTTGGGCCAATTCGAATCCCTGGTCCGCGCCGCCCGACCCAACTACTTGGTCCACGATTCGTCGGGACCGATCGCTCGGAATCAACCCGAGAGGTCCTACTGGCCCTTGACCTACTCCTCGGCGGGCGGGGCCGGATTCGCATATGGCTTCGACCTCGGTTCGGTTCCTGCCATCGCGATCGCTATCGAGAGCGCCCTCGCGCTGCAGACCCCGGTGGCCACAGGATTCGTCACACTGCCCGGTGACGAGGAGGCGGGGGACATCGTCATCGTCGCCAGTGTCCATTCGGAGCAGGTTCCGATAGGTGTCGCGATCGTCACTGTTCAACTCGATGAGATCCTGGGAGAGCGGGTCGCGCACCTCCTCGGCTCGGATTCTGCTGTGAAGCTGCGCATGTCGAATGGCGGGTCGGTGCCGGCACACCTGGCCGAATCGAGGGGAGCCTGGCGAGCGACCGTCGACTTGGGCGGGCAGCCATTGGTGTTGGGCTTGGAGGACACCGGGGCCGAGTCCGAATCGTCGCGGCACGCCACGGTCTCCCTTGTTGCCATCATCGTCTCCTTGGCGGCAGGATGGTTCGCCTACGGTGCCTCACGTCGTCGTGCCGTCAGTGTCGAGCTCGGTCGCCTGCAGGAGAGCCTGCGTGAGAAGGACCGGTTCCTCGCCAGCGTCAGTCACGAGCTGCGGACCCCGCTGACCGCGGTCGTCGGGATCCTCGACATCCTTTCTTCTGACGAGGTCGATCTCGGGCAGGACGAGCGCAACTCGTTGGTGGCTGATGCAAGGGAGAGCGCTGCGGACCTAGAACGTCTGGTCGAGGATCATCTGACAGCGGCGCGCCTCTCTGCCGGCGCACTGACCGTTGTGTCGGAAACTGTGGACCTCGACGATTTGATGCGAAGCGTCGTCTCCAGCCTCAACCTCCCGTCACCGTTGCTGGTGACGGTCGAGGAGCTCGGTGCCTGCCTCGGGGACCGGCTCCGGATCCGGCAGATTGCGAGGAACATCCTGCGAAATGGGGCACGCTACGCGGTGGCGAGCATCGAAGTCCGGAGAGTCGACATCGCACCTGATCGGGTGCGGATCGAGATCACCAACGACGGGGAGCCGGTGTCCCCGAGCATCGCAGAGCGGTTGTTCGAGCCATTCGTCGGATTGGGTCAGCCCGGCCAGCCGGAGTCGATCGGGTTGGGGCTTGCCATCTCCAGAGACCTGGCGCGGCGTATGGGAGGTGACCTGGACTATGACTACATCGAGGGTCGGGCCTGCTTCGGGTTGACCCTCCCCACCGTGGCCGTCGATGCAGAGATCCAGCCGGCGACTGCCGAGGGTCTCACGCGCTGAAGCCTCCTTGGCATCACATTCCAAGTGCCTGGACTCGACCTAGTTGCAGTCGTGGGCGATGAGGGTGGGGTAGGGGTTGATCACCAGGCCACCTATGTACATGCCGAAGTGGAGATGGGGATGGGTGCCCTGGGCGTTGCCCGAATCTCCCACGTAGCCGATGACGTCACCTGCGTTGACCTTGCCGCTCTTCCCCTTGGAATCGAGGTGGCTTCCGATGTACTCCACCCCATCGCTCCCGATGAGGTTGAACTGAAGCCCGCCCAGTGGGCCGGTCTTGAAGCGAACCGTGCCCGACACCGGGGCCCGAATCTCGGCTCCGTACTTCGTGAACAGGTCATTCCCCTCGTGGAACCTGGTGCCGCCGGCTCGGGGGAATCCCCAGTCGTTGAAGAAGCTGGCGTTTGCCACCGGGCACACCCAACCGTTGCCACCGCCCGGCACCGTGAGCTTCTGGCCCGACCGGATGAGGTTGATGTTGCTGATCCCGTTGTTGGAGGCGATCTTGGAGATGGTCGTGTCGAAGCGGGCGGCGATATCCCCGAGGCGATCCCCCTGCTGCACCGTGTAACTGCCCGACCCGCCGGAACCTCGTGCCGTGAACGCCGGGCCGTCGAGAAAGAGCCTGGTTCCGGTGTAGACCCGGCCGTTGGATACTCCGTTGGCGGCGGCTATGTCGTCGGCACTGACTCCCTTGTAGAGGTTGGCGATGGAGTCGAGGGTTTGGCCGCGTTCGACGACATGGAAGCGCCCCGAGCGGCTGTACTTGCCCGAGGGCTCCTCGTTCGATCCCTCACTCTCTCCGTCCGAGTTGCCCGACGCGCGCGCTGCGCCCGATCCGCCACCACCGGGGATCACCAGTTTCTGGCCAGGGAAGAGGAGGTCGGGATCGGAGAGCTTGTTCGCTTTTGCCAGGGAGCCTGCACCGGTGCCGTATCGGGTTGCGATCCGGTATAGGGATTCGCCCTTGGCGACAACGTGGATCTTGTCCTTGGCCGGGATGAAAAGGACCTGGCCCGGATGTATGAGGTCGGGGTTGGAGATGTTGTTGGCGGCGACGATCTTGGAGAGTCCGATGTCGTGATCACGAGCGATCTCACCCAGTGTGTCACCGGGTTTCACCGTGTAGTCAACAGAGAAAACGGCTATCAGAAGAGCGAGACCCGTGGCGATTGCGAGAGCACGGGTCCGACGATCGACCGGCATGAAGGCTCAGCTCCTTCAGCCCCTGAAACCACTCCGCGAAAATCAAGCCTAACCCCGAAGCCCGGTTTTGCCAGAAAAATCTCTGAAATGCCCGTTGCCGGGTCAATTTCACCGTCGTTCGGTCAGTCGATGGCCTGTGCCCGCTCGATCCAGGATCGGGCGCGCGCACCGCTCACGCCGGCCGCCTCGGCAACTCGGTCGGGAGAGGCGGCAGCCAGCTTGGCGGGGCTGTCGATCCCGGCACCCTTGAGACGTCCCGCGAACACCGGGCCGATGCCGCCGATGACGTCGATTCCGGCGGCGCTCGATGTGGTGTCTGACGAGCGGAACGTGGGCGGCTCTGGCTCGCGTGAGGTCGCCACAGAAATGAAGCGGTCACGCATCGCCCAGACGATGGCGGCCAAACCGCCAACGACTCCAACGATCTTGGCCAATCGCTTCATGAGCCCAGGGTACCCATCGGGCCCGCTGTCTACGCTGGCTCTAGATGAAGGTCGACTTCTATTTTCCTCCCGGCCCTCCACAAACCGCCGACGAGGCCGCTCGGGAGGCAGTGGAGTTGGGCTACGACGGTTTCTTCAGCGCAGAGACGCAGTACGACCCGTTCCTGCCGCTGTTGATGGCGGCTGCGTCAGCACCCGGCCTCGAGATCGGGACAGCCATCGCCGTGGCGTTCGCTCGCTCGCCGATGGTGACCGCCATGACCTCGTGGGACCTGGCCCGGGCTTCGGGGGGAAGATTCATCCTTGGGCTCGGCACCCAGGTCCGGGCCCATATCGTCCGCAGGTTCGGCGCGATCTGGGACCACCCTGGTCCGCGACTCCGGGACTACATCGAGGCGCTGCGCGCCATATGGAGCTCCTGGCAGTCATCGACACCACTACGTCATGAGGGCGAGTTCTATCAATTGACGCTGATGACCCCGTTCTTCGATCCCGGCCCGATTCCCCATCCGGAGATCCCGATCTACATCGCCGGTGTTGGGCCGGTTCTCAGCCGGCTCGCAGGCGAGGTCTGCGATGGTTTCCACGTCCACCCTTTCCACACCGTTCGCTATCTCGATCAGGTCGTGCTCCCAGGGATCGCTGCCGGGTCGGGTCGCGCCGGGCGTCATTTGGCCGACGTGGAGAGAGCGACCACGGTTTTCGTGATGACCGGCGAGAGCGATTCCGAGATCGAGCAGTCCATGGAGCCGGTTCGCCAGCAGATCGCCTTCTATGCGTCCACGCCCTCCTACAGGCCGGTGCTCGAGGCCAACAACTGGGACTTCGGCGAACAGCTGACGGCGATGTCGAAGCGAGGGCAATGGGGGGAGATGGCCGCCCTGGTCCCCGACGATGTAGTGCTTGACGTCGGCGTGGCTGCGCCACTTAGCGTCCTTGGCGAGAAGATCCGAGCTCGATATGGCGACCGTGTGCAAAGGATCGGCTTCTACACGATCGGGTCGACGGTCGGTGCCGACCCGGAGACCGCAAGCGAGGTGATCCGCCAGATCAAGGCCTGACCCGAAATCCGCGGGGTGTGCCAGACTTTTCGCATGCTCGTCGCTCGACGACGGAGGGATGTTGCGGGATTGCTGACCCTCCTCGTCGCGGCGGCGCTCCTCTACCCGGCGCTCCCGGCCGCCGCCGATGCATACGACGATTCCTGTGCCACTCCGACCCTGGTCGACATCGGCGGGAATCAGACCTACAACCTGGCGTCGGGCCAGGTCCTGTTGATCCTCGGGACATACACCGGTGTCATCAACACCTTTCCCAGCGGAGCGGTCATCTGCGTGGCCACGACGTCCACCTTTCAGCCGGGGGCGATCAACAACCCGGCCGGGGTGATCCTGGTGCGGGGAACTGCGGTACTCCCCGCCACCGGGCTCAACACGGGTTTCGTCCTCGACAACTTCGGCACGACCACGTTCCCTTCAGGGGTCAACGTCAACGGGGCGGCCGCCATCACCAACTCCTCGCACGCCGTGATGTCGTTTGGCACTCAACTCAACTGGGGCGGCAACGGGACTCTTGTCAACGAGGGGGACATGACCATCACCGGCGGTCTCAACCAGAACAACGGCAGCATCCAGAACAGCGGCGACCTGGGCATCACGGGGGCGGTGAATCTCAACGGGGCAGTGTCCAACTCGGGGACGATCGCGATCACCGCGACACAGGTGAACATCAACGGGACAGCCGACCTCGACAACGACTGCACGGTCACCGTGTCGGGCGGGGTCACCAACAATGCCGCGGGCAGCGCCAACAACGGGATCTACGTCGTGGGCGGGCACTTCCAGAACAATGGCGGCGGTGGGGTGGCTACCGGCCCCGGCTCGGTGCTCGCGTCCAACACGTTGGGCAACGACGGGTCGATCACCGGCAGTGGGGCGGTGAGGATCGAGGGCAACTCGGTGCATCAGGGCACCGTGGCCGGCGATCCGGTGAACATGATCAACATCTACGACGTCACCCAGACCAACCCACCGCAGCTGTTCGACACCCAGACCGGGTCAGTGAGCAATGCCGTCCGAGCCGTCATCCCGGCGCCCGACCCCGATACCGTGTCCCCCGGCTGCGCCGGCCAGCCCGTGCTCCCGCCTTCTGCCGACCTGCTTGTGGAAAAGGGCGGAGTCCCGAGCAACGTCTTCATCGGTGAGACCGTCACCTACACAATCACGGTGACCAATCTCGGGCCGGACCCGGCAACGTCGGTGGTGCTCACCGACGAGTTCGAAACCGGGTTCGTTCCGCTCGCGGGGCCGGGTCGCCACCTCGTCTCCCGTTTCGCGCTCTTTGCAGTCGGCGACATCGAGAGCGGGGAGTCCGTCTCAGTCGAGGTCACCGGGACCTATGCCCTGAGCGGGACATTTGTCGATTCCGCCCTGGTTTCGGCCGCAGAGGAGGATCCCGACACGTCCAACAACAGCGGCACGAATCCGGAGGCGATGGTCACCACCACGGTGATCAACCGGCCCGTCACCCTGAACGGGACGTTGGTGACCACCGTCACCGACAGCTCGGTGGCTGGGCACGTCGTGGGGTCGGACCCCGATTTCGGCCAGACGCTGGACTACACCGCCGCCGACCCCACCTCGGGTTCGGTCACCATCGACGGCACGGGGATCTTCAACTACCTGCCCGATCCCGGGTTCTCCGGCCGGGACCAGTTCGAGGTGACGGCCTGTGACAACGGGACCCCCCAGATGTGTGACAGTGCTCAGGTACTCGTCGAAGTCTTCCCCATGGCCAACGACGACGAGGACGTCACCACCGAAGGGCTGCCAGTCACCGTCGAGGTCGAAGCCAACGATCTTGGGTTGGTGGGCCTCCCGATGGTCGTGACCATGCCCGCCTCGGGGACGGCGGTGCCGGGCAACTCGATCACCTACACGCCCGATCCCGGATTCATCGGGACCGACAGGTTCACCTACGAGATCTGCGCTGTTGGCGAGCCCGATCTGTGCGATCAGGCCGTGGTGTCCATCGGGGTCGCGGCCGTTACGAACTCGACCTCGAGCACCGTGTCCCCCTCCACCGTCGCCCCTTCTTCCACGGTCGCAGGTGGCGGCGGATCGAGCACGACGCTCGCCGGGGATCTTCCGCTGACCGGGGTCGAGGTAATCGGACTGTTTGTTGTAGGACTGCTCGCGGCATTCCTCGGGATGATCGTTCTTCACTCCGGCCGCGATGAGGGCTGACCTCAGGTGACTACGACGGCGCTCGTGGTGTCGACTCGGGGATCCCGTGACGTTGCCCGTTGCTCGCCGTCGACCGCGATGATCGAGACCGGGCCCCATCCCTGCTGTGGGCCGGCTTTGACCTCGATCTGGTGACCCATGCCGGTCAGCCGATCCAACGTCGCAGACGGGAGCCCTGGCTCGAGCTGCAACCTTGCCTCCGAGTAAGGGCCGAACTCCTCCACGGTCCAGCGTGGAGCGGCCTGGGTGCTCTCCAGGTCTTGACCCGCCAGCACCGCCCGGGCCGCGACCTGAGCCACGAGTTGGGGTTGGACCGAGCCGCCCCGGGTGCCGATCACCCAGCGGGTCCCCATCGACGAGGTCCACAGGGTGGGGGACAGCGTGTGCAGAGGCCTCTTCCCGGGGAGCAGCTCATTGGGATGCCCGGGGGTGAGTGTGAAGCCGCCTCCACGATTGTGGAGCAAGAACCCGCTGCGCCGTGCTCCGAAAGCGGACCCGGTCCCGTAGTAGTTGGATTGGATCATCGACACCGCCATCCCCTCGTCGTCGACCACGCAGAGATAGGCGGTTCCGGAGACAGTCCCCAAGTTCCGAGGCCAGGTACTCGTGCGGCCGAGGTCGATCGTTCCCGCGGCCCGCCCCAGCCTCTCCCGGTCGAGAAGGAGGTCCACCGGAAGTGGGGCGTACCTGGGGTCAGCCACCAGGTCATCCCGCTCCCAGGCCACGGCCCGGAACGACTCGATCAACAGGTGCCACCAGCTCGGATCGTCGATGTCGGAAGGAGGGTCCAGCATCTCGAACACGGCGAGCGCTGCAAGTCCCAGATAGCCCTGGGAATTCGGAGGAATGGTCCACGCCGTGAGGCCGGCGATCGACGCCGAGATCGGCGGGACCCAATCGGCGTGTGGCGCTGCCAGGTCCTGATGGGTGATGATGCCGCCCAACTCATCGACGATGTCCTCGGCGGGACCGCCACCGTAGAAGCCGTCCCGGCCCTCGCGGGCGACGCTCAGCAGCGTTCGCGCCAGGTCGGGCCTTCGCACCGTGTCGCCGATATTGACTGGCCGCCCATCGGGATAGAACTCTTTCACGGCAGGATGGCTCAGGTACATGCTTCGAGTCGCACTGAACGCTCCGGCCTGCTCGGTCGACACCTGGAACCCTTCACCCGCCTGTTCGATGGCAGGGGCCAGGCATTGGGCCAAGCTGAGCACTCCGAGGTCGGTGGATAGCCGCACCAAACCGTCAACACAGCCGGGGACGGTCACGGAGAGTGGGTGGTCGCGGGGTATCTCTGAGAGACCCTGGGCGCGCAGGGTGCCGGCGTTGGCATTTGAGCCTGCCGGGCCAGAGGCGTTTACCGCCCTCGGGACAGCCCACCCCGGACGGTGGACGAGGGCGAAGAGGTCGCCCCCGACACCGCAGGTCTCCGGAGCGACCACTCCCTGCGTTGCGATTGCGGCGATCGCGGCGTCCACGGCGTTGCCACCGGCGCTGAGGATGCTCTCGGCCGCCCGGGTCGACAGGTGATGAGGGGTGGAGACGGCGCGGGTCAGGAGAGCTTGAGGTCGGGTAGGAACCGATTCAGGGCATCGAGAACGGCGCGGACCACCGCACGAGCTTCCTCATCCTCGACGTAGGCACACCCGATCAGCATTCTCTCGGTGGCCTCGGTGACCACGACGACTTGGGCGATGGCGACTTTCTTGCTGCCGAGAAGAGGGACGTCCATCGAGGACACAGCGAGCGCCGCCTCCCGGTGGATTCCCTGACGGACGGCTTCCAACGTCGCTTCCGCGATCTGTCGGGCACGTGTAGAGGAGGCAGCCGCCCCCCTGGCGGAGCCGGTGAGGATCTCGTCCTGCCACCGCAGGCTGACGGTCACCTCGGCCCGCGACCCGTCGAGGGTCTCGGCGACGTCGATCAGCGCGGGGCGAAGCCCGCCTTCGAGGTCGGAATCGGAGAGCTGGACGACTGACACCACCCGGCGATCGATCTCCTCACCGAACAGCGCCTGCCCGAGGGACTGCACGTCCCGTACTACCTGCTTCGGCGGCTTGGTCCGCCGAGCCAGCACGTGGATCTCGGAGATCTGCCCATTCCCCGTCACCACTCGTGCCGCTTCCACACCCTCGATCCGTCCGATCTTCTCCTGGAATGCGACTGCGTCCATACCAGATCAGCGTACAACCGGGGTGCAAGCCCCGCGGGTACTTTGGCTCTCCCCCTTGTTCAGCTATCAGACCAGGTCTAGATTGCGAGCCGCTGGAGCTATTTCGTGGGAGAAGTGGGGCAGCCGAGGTCTTTGACCTACCTGCCTCGGCCCGTGGCGGGCGAAGTCAGGGGCCTCTTGCTTGACATGTAAAGAGTTCCCGTACTCGTACGGGAACCGGGTGAGACCGGCGTCGGACGTCGGCCTTTCAAAGCAAATTGGACGCCATCTACCCCAGCGGAGCGGAACGTATGAGCCGGCACGCAATGCCGGCCAAATACAGAAACCGAAGGTGAGCGTCTCAGCATGAAGGCCCGTTTGGTCCGCATTCTCGCTGCTGCCGCCAGCCTTGCAGCCGTGATAGCCGCAGGCTCGGCTTCATCCCGAATCGGCTGATAGTCGGCGCCGGCTCACCGCGCACATCGGGCGTCAAGTCATCAGGAAACCCATGAAACTGAGAAGGAACAGAACGCTTAGGGGCTGGTTCGGCCGTCTCCGTCCAACGGTGCAGCGACGTCTGTTGATCGCTGTGCCCTATTCCCTCATGGGTGTGGTCACGCTGGTGGTCACATACATCGTTTCCGAGCCTCCGAATTGGCTTCTCGTTTGGCTCCCCTTCACCGCCCTCTTCGTCCTCCTCGAGTTCTTCGCTGTCGAGGTCAACGACCGTCTTCTCCAGTCGTCTTCGGTGATGGTGGCGATGACCGCCGGGGTCATCATGGCCATCCAGCCAGGCTCCGACGCCATGTTCGGCATGGCCCTCATGGGCGGGATGGCGATGTTCACCCCCCTCGACTTCAAGGAGAAGCGCTGGTTCCAGCCGCTGGCAAACTTCGGCCAGTTCGTGGTCGCAGGTGCGGTTGCCGGGTTTCTCCTCGATGCCAACCTCGGTCACCTAGGGGAGCTGGGGACGGAGAACCTGCTCCGGGTGGCGGTCGCCTCGTCACTTGCGGCACTGGCCTATGCCACGGTGCAGTCGGTGCTGATCCGCAAGGCGGTGAAGACCGTGTTCGGCGCCGACAACCTCCAGCCCTGGTCGCAGATGCACGTCCTGTTCCTCGGCCAGTTCGCCATGGGCCTGCTCGGCGGCCTCATTGGCGGCGCCTATCTCATCGCCGACCGCGAAGCGGTCCTGGTCCTCATCGTCGGGGTCTATGCGATCGGGCACATGTCGCTCTACGCCTTCTCCCAGCTCCGGGAGTCCCACATCGGGTCGATCCGGGGCTTCGTCAAGACCCTGGAAGCCAAGGACATGTACACCCGGGGCCACACCGAGCGGGTGGCGTTCTTCGCCCAGATGATCGGGGAGGAGCTCGGGTTCACCGGGACCCAGCAAGAAAGGGTCCGCTGGGCCGCCTTGATCCATGACCTTGGCAAGCTGGCCGTCCCCACCGAGCTGATCCGGAAGCGGGGCCGCCTCGACGAGGACGAATACGCCGAGATGCAGGCCCACGCCTATCTCGTGGAGGAGATCCTCGCCGAGGTCGACTTCCTCCAACCGATGGTGGAGATCGCCTCCGGCCATCACAGCAACTACGACGGTTCGGGTTACGGGGGTCGGGGCCACACCACCGGGCAGACGCCGAGCCTGGAGGCATGCATCGTCTCCGTGGCCGACGCCTTCGATGCGATGACATCGGCGCGCTCCTACCGGATGGCACTGTCCCAGCAATACGCCCTTCAGGAGTTGCGCCGCCACTCCGGTGGCCAGTTCCACCCCGATGTGGTGGACGCATTCGAGAAGGCGTTGAACAAGTCCGGACAGAAGTACGGAGCACCCCATGTGAACGACGAGGAGATGGCGCGTCGCCTCGCCGAGGAGCCGGAGCTGACCCTCCGTGGCTAACTGGCATCCCCGCGCCCTCGCCGTGGTCTCCGTCCTGTTCCCGCTCGCCTCCGGAGGGCTGGGCCTCTATTGCGCCACCAGGGCGACGGCCTCGCCATTCGACCTAGCTGTGGCCGTGACCGTGCTGGTCATCGGTTCCATGGTCGGGGTCGCCACATCGAACTCGGGCAACAAGTTCACCACCGGGCTCGCCGTCGCCGCCGCCATCCCGTTCGTGCTCAGTGGCAGCCACGGGGTCGACCTCGCCGGGTCCATCGCCACCTACGGGATCGGGCTCGCCATCGTGTGGGCGCTCGGATTTGCCCGTGGGGAGCCCCACGCCGAGTTGCTGCCCACGCTCGTGCGGCGCCTCGCCGGGTATGTGACCTACGCCACGGTGTACTCAGCGATGCGATTCGGCGTCTTCGCGGATCTCACCGGAGGATGGCAGGACCTGCTCCCGTTCGGGATCGCCCTCACTGCGTGGATCGCGGTCGAGGTGCTGCTGAGGGCGGCCTTCGTCCTCGGGCCCTCAGAGCTTTCACGCACCTACCTCGCCCGGTCTTTGATCTACGACCTGAACGTCTTCCTCGGCCTGACTCTCACCGGGGCCTTGTTCGGGGAGTTGTTCCCGGCTCTCGGCTGGTGGGCGCTTCCCATCGCCCTACTTCCTTACAGCTTCGCCCACTCCGCATTCAGCCGATTCCAGAGAACCAAGGCGACGTACAAGCAGACCATCAGGGCTCTGGCTCGAATACCTGAAGTCTCCGGCCTCGGCGTGGACGGGCACGCCGATCGCACCACCGATCTCGCCTCGGCGGTGGCCAAGGAGATGGGGATGGGGCCGGCGCAGGTTGAGGACGTCGAGTACGCGGGTCTGATGCACGACATTGGCAGGGTCAGCCTCAACGAGCCTCAGATCATCAGGATGGGTTACACCGACGCCGACATCGCCAACTGGAGCGCGGAGATCATCGCCGAATCGCCCTACCTCGATCGGGTCGCCGACCATGTGCGCCGCCAGTACGAGTCATACCGCAAACCCGGGGAGCAGACCGACCCCGACGTCTCGATAGTGAGCCGGATCATCAAGGTCTCCGCGGCTTATGACTGGCAAGTCCATCAGCAAGGCCTCTCCCCGCTCCAGGCCCTGGAGAATCTCCACGCCGGAGCGGCCTACGAGTACGACCCCGAGGTGGTGGCTTCGGTGCGGAGGATCCTCGAGACCCGAGGAGTCCTCGCCTACTCCAGGGCCTAACGGGCCGCTGCAGACACTGGCGGCTCAGGTCTTGGTTGCCGACCCGGCCTGAGCGCGTGCCCCACGCTTGAACCAGCGCCGCGGGCGCCGCAACTCGTGCTCGAGGAACCAGCCGAGCCCGACGGCGAGGAACACATCACCGAGGCTGATCACCTGGCCGATCCCCGCGATCCGGAGCGGGATGACATCGGCGAAGAAGGTCAGGTTGCTCGACTCGTCCAGGACGACGTGCTTGAAGGTCCCGGAGAAATCGGGCACCGAGACTGTGAACCCGCTGGCGACTTCGGCGGCGCCGGCGAGCACCGGCATCCCTCCGTTCAAGGCGATCACTGTGAAGTTCATCAGCACCCCGATCCCGGCAAGCCACATCCCGGGTTTGGAGCGGTTGAGGACGACGAGGACCATGAGCAGCACGAACGAGATGAGCACCATGGCGAGCGCAAGTCCCTCGGACCAACTGGTGTCGGGAAGCCAGGCCGTGGCCGCTTGGAGCAGGAACCCGACGACGAGCAGCCACCACGCCTTGAGCTCGATGTCCCCGAGGTTGGTGAGCCGACCGCCTCTCAGGACAGCGATCGCAAGGGAAAGGAAGAGAACGATCGCCAGCCATAACATGAGAAGCCGACGGTAATACGAGGGTCGAATTTGACAAGAAGGGGAAACTCGATGGTGCTCTACGAGGTGGCCGGTGGCCGGGCGACGATCACGCTCGATGACCCGGACCGTCGGAATCCGATGTCTGTCGAAGCGATGTCCGGCTTGCTCGACGCCACGAGACGCGCTTCGGGCGACCCGCAGGTACGGGTTTTGGTCTACACAGGCTCCGGCGACCGTGCTTTCAGCGCAGGTGGCGATCTGTCGGGGTCGTTCGTCGACGACCCGGTAGGTCTACACCGGGCCCGGGGCGCTCTCGCCGACCTGTTTCGCCTCATGTGGCGCGGTGGCAAGCCCACCGTTGCGCGGGTGAACGGCGATGCCCTTGCCGGTGGGTTCGGGCTGGCGGTGGCCTGTGACATCACTATTTGCGTCGAGGAAGCCAGGTTGGGGACTCCCGAGGTCGGGGTCGGGCTGTGGCCGATGATGATCGGCGCCGTGCTTTCCCGCGCGATGCCGAGGAAAGCCGTCCTCGAGATGATGACCACTGGCCGGCTGCTCGATCCGCAGGAAGCGTTGCGGTTGGGGGCGATCTCACGGGTGGTCGCCCGCGGTGATCTGGACCGGGTGATCGACGAGACCGTGACAGCCCTCGAGTCGGCGAGCGCCAGCGCGCTGTTGCTGGGTCGAGACGCCTTCAACGGCAGCGGCGACCTCGACTTCGACACCGCCCTCGACCGCCTTCAGACCGGGCTCACCGCGATTGCGATGTCTGAAGATGCCGGAGAGGGGATCGCCGCGTTCATGGAGAAGCGAGCCCCGCAATGGAAGGGCGCATGACCTGGTGATTGGTGCCTGCTCCCCTTAGCCTCCCCGAGTGCGGCGAAACATCCAGATCCTCGGCTGGACCCTGATTTGGAGCGGGGTGCTGATCTTCGGCTACCTGGGATGGCAGCTGGTGGGCACCGACTTGGTCAATGCCAGGATCCAGGCTGCCGCCGAGACCGAGCTCGGCGGTTTCTTCGAGACCGAGCGCGCCGATCTCCCCGAGGTGCAGGAGGTCGAAGGGCTTGAAAATGTAGTTCTCGAATACCACGCGGAGGAGATTCCGGCCGAAGGCTCCGAATTTGCCCGACTCGTCGTCCCTCGTCTCGGCCTCGACGTGGTCATCTTCGAGGGTGTCGCCCGCGACACGCTCACCAAGGGTCCGGGGCATATGCCTGGAACCCCGCTGCCCGGCCAGCCCGGGAACTCGGTGATCTCAGGCCACCGAACGACCTATGGCCGTCCCTTCTACGACTTCGACCTTCTTGCTCCCGGGGACCGGATCACGGTGGAGACCACAGTCGGCACCCATGCCTACGAGGTGCGGGAGAGCTTCCTCGTGGCCCCCGACGAGGTCTGGGTCACGGACGATCGGGCGGGAGGCTGGCTCACGCTCACCACTTGTAACCCCAAGTTCTCCGCCCGAGAGCGGCTCATCATCACCGCGGAGTTGGTCGAGGGCCCGAATCTGGCCTACATCGACGACCTCAAGGTGCGGCTCGAAGGGGTCTCTTAGCTCCCCAAGGCCTCGAGCGCCTCCTCGTCGACGATCCCATTGATCATCTCCACGACCGATCCGTCACTATCGAGGTAGTAGGTCGCGGGAAGCCCGAAACTCGGATAGGAGGCACGGAAGGCTTCGTCTCCGAGCCCGAGGGGATATGAGATGTCGAGCCCTTCGGCGAATGCCTCGGAATCGGCGACAGCATCCTCGACGCTGACACCGAGCACCGCGACCTCCGGGTGCTCCCCGGCGTACTCGGAGAGTGCCGGCATTTCTTCACGGCAGGGCAGGCACCACGAGGCCCACAGGTTGAGTATCAGTGGACGGCCATCGTCGGCGAGATGGCCGGAGAGGCTGAACGTGCCGCCACCGATCAGGTCGACGGTGAAGTCCGGTGCGGTCTCTCCGACCGTTGCCACCTCGGCGTCGTCTAGCGCCCAAGCGACCACCAGCCCGACCGTGACCAGCGCGATGAAGACGCCTGTGAGTAGAAGTCTGCGCTGGGGGAGCGGCCCGGGGGCGGTCATCTGCTCAGGCGGTTGCCATCCCCCGGAGGACGTAGTGGAGGATGCCCCCATGTCGCAGGTACTCGACCTCGATCGGGGTGTCGACCCGGACCACCATGGGAAACCGCTTCGCCGAGCCGTCACCGGCGGTCGACGTGACTTCGACGATCTGCCTCGGCTGGAGGTCGTCACCGATCGGGATGTCGAACACCTCGGTCCCGTCGAGGCCCAGCGAGGCAGCATGATCGTCCCCGGTGAACACCATGGGAAGGACGCCCATCATCACGAGGTTGGAGCGATGGATTCGCTCGAACGAGCGGGCGAGGACTGCCCTCACGCCGAGCAAGAACGGGCCCTTGGCTGCCCAGTCCCGCGAGGAGCCCATGCCGTAGTCGGCGCCCCCGATCACCACCAGCGGGACTCCTTGCTCCTGGTAGTGCATCGAAGCCTCATAGATGGGTTTCACCTGTCCGTCCAGGAAGTCGGTTGTCCACCCACCTTCGGCTCCCGGGGCCAAATGATTGCGAACCCTGATGTTGGCGAACGTCCCCCTGGTCATGACCCTGTCGTTGCCTCTCCTCGAGCCATAGGAGTTGAACATCGCGGGTTGCACCCCGTTCCCGATCAGATAGGCCCCGGCGGGGGAGTCGACGGCGATCGACCCTGCCGGGCTTATGTGGTCGGTGGTCACCGAGTCGCCGAGCAACGCCAGGGCCCTGGCCCCGACGACCGGCGAGATCGGCGGCACCGTCTGCGAAAGCCCGGTGAAGAATGGTGGCTCCTGGATGTAGGTGGAGCCTTCGTCCCAGCGGTAGAGGTCGGAGTCTGTGGTGCCGATCGCGCGCCATTCATCGGACCCGGTGAAGACATCGGCGTACTCCGTCACGAACTGGGCGTGGGAGACATAGGTCCCGACCATGGCCGCGATCTCCTCCTGGCTGGGCCAGATGTCGCGGAGGAAGACGTCTTTCCCGTCATGGTCTCGTCCGAGAGGGTCGTTCACCGGGTCCCAGTCCACGGTGCCGGCGAGGGCGTAGGCGACGACCAATGGAGGTGAGGCCAGATAGTTTGCCCTCACATCGGGGGAGATCCGGCCTTCGAAGTTTCGATTTCCGGAGAGCACAGACACCCCGACCAGGCCGTTTTCGTTGATCGCCCGCGAGATCGGGTCAGGCAGAGGGCCCGAGTTCCCGATGCAGGTAGTGCACCCGTAGCCGACGATGTGGAAGCCGAGCGATTCGAGATCGTCCATCAGCCCGGACCCTGTCAGGTAGTCGGTGACCACCTTTGATCCCGGGGCCAGCGAGGTCTTCACCCACGGCTTCCGATTGAGACCCTTCTCCCTCGCCTTCCGGGCCACCAGGCCGGCGGCGACCATCACATCGGGATTCGACGTGTTGGTGCAGGAAGTGATGGCGGCGATGACGACGTCGCCGTCGGTGAGGACGAACCTCGACCCCTCGTACTCCACATTGACCCCGGTCTTCGGTTCGAGGGTGCCTGCCTCTACCGGCAGCCCGCCCTCGTCCTCCCAACTGATGACGGTGGAAGCGGTCGATCCGCCGTTCTTCCCAAAGAGGTTGGTCAGGTCGGACCGCCATTGTGTCCCCATCGCCGTGAGGGCGATCCGGTCCTGGGGCCGACGGGGACCGGCGAGTGCAGGCTCGACAGTCGACATGTCCAGCTCCAACGAAGAGGAGTAGGCGATCTGACGGGAGTCGTCACGCCACAGCCCTTGCTCCCGGTAGTACTGCTCGACGGTGTCGATCAGCTTGTCGTCGCGACCGGTGAGCCGAAGGTAACTGATGACTTGCTCGTCTACGGGGAAGAAGCCGATGGTTGCCCCGTACTCGGGTGCCATGTTGGCGATCGTCGCTCGATTGGCCACCGGCATGTCCTCCAGCCCCGGCCCGTGGAACTCGACGAACTTGTCGACCACTCCGTGCTCGCGGAGCATCTCGGTCACCCGGAGCACGAGGTCGGTTGCTGTCGAGCCCTCTGGAAGCCTTCCCGTGAGCCGGAACCCGACCACTTCGGGCAGAAGCATGTAGATGGGCTGGCCCACCATCGCCGCCTCGGCCTCGATACCACCGACACCCCATCCCACGACCCCGAGGCCGTTGATCATGGTGGTGTGGCTGTCGGTCCCGACCAGGCTGTCCGGGTAGAGCCACTCCCCGTCGTCCCAGACCACCTTGGCCAGGTACTCGAGGTTCACTTGATGCACGATCCCGGTCGCGGGAGGAACGACCCTGAAGTTGGCGAAGGCCGACTGTCCCCATTTCAAGAACTCGTAGCGCTCCTGGTTGCGCTCGAATTCCTTGCTCGAATTGATGATCAGCGCATCCGCCCTGGCGAAGGCGTCGACCTGCACCGAGTGATCGACCACCAAGTCGGCCGGGATCAGGGGGTTCACCTTCTGGGCCGCCCCCTCGTCACCAGTCATGCGGACGATCGCGGACCGCATGGCCGCGAGGTCGACGATCGCAGGCACGCCGGTGAAGTCCTGGAGCACTACCCGGCCCGGAGCGAAAGGAATCTCCCCCCCGCCGGTCGTGGTTGCGTCGTATTCGGCAACCCTCCCGATGTCGTCGGCGGTGAAGGTCCGGCCATCGTGATGCCGTAACACCGATTCCAGGAGCACCTTGATCGAATAGGGCAGCCGATCGGCGTTGGGCAACGCGTCGAGCCTGGCGATCAGCCGGGTGCCGAGTGGGGTGTCGAGTGTCGCTCTCGACCCGTAGGGGTCAGCGCTCATGAGGCCAGGTTACTTGTGGCCGGCGCCTCTCTCCTGCGGGCGTCTTCGTTTTCAGTGCACCATTGCTCGCATCAGAAATTCGACGAGATCTTGCTCTCCTTCTACCCGTGGCCGACATAGCGAGCGTGGACACCGCCCGGTAATGCCGAACAGCGCGCAGGTGATCTGGGCGATTTGGGGCTGAGAGGACACGCATTTTGCGCTGTCTGGCCGGGAGGCTGACCTGGGTTCGGTGTCGCTCCTCAGAAGAGTTGCGTCTGGTTCAGAAGACTCCGCTCTGACACATTCTCTGACCTGGCTGAGGTGGTCAGTTGCTCGGTGAGCTTCTTATCGGTGGGTTCATGACAGCCTCGCATGTCCAGAGGGGGGAAGTCGTCTGATTACGGTCCGGTGAACGCGCGGCGCGCATCAAGGGAGAGCAACGAGATGAGACCACTTCGATACTCGATCAACGTCACGCTCGACGGCTGCTGCCATCACGAGGCAGGGCTCCCCCCGGACGAGGAGTCGATG
>JBIOVB010000042.1:0-39424 GCA_044867525.1 Acidimicrobiia bacterium
CTCGGATCGTTCCCAACGCGACAGCGATTCCCAGGAAGCAATCCGGTCGTCGAATTCCATCCCCACCTCCCATGGTTGAACATAGGAAGAGGGTGGGACAGGAATCGGGGAACAACTACCCTGACCGAATCATCGGGCTGTGGCGCAGCTTGGTAGCGCGCGTGCTTTGGGAGCACGAGGTCGTCGGTTCGAGTCCGACCAGCCCGACGAAGGCCGTAGAATTGAGCAATTCGCGGGTGTAGCTCAATGGTAGAGCTCCAGCCTTCCAAGCTGGTGGTGAGGGTTCGATTCCCTTCACCCGCTCGAATGGGTCGCCTTTCGGGGCGGTACGCCAAGCCCCCATGCCCCCGTAGCTCAATGGGATAGAGCGACGGACTTCTAATCCGTAGGTTGGGGGTTCGAGTCCTCCCGGGGGCGCGAAGATGGCCCATTCCATGGTGGCCGTAGCTCAGCCCGGTTAGAGCACCTGGTTGTGGTCCAGGAAGTCGCGGGTTCGAATCCCGTCGGTCACCCGTGAGTGGCCGCCCGGCGCAAGTCGGGCGGCCACGCAACAGATAGACAGAGAGAGCGAATGACAACGACGATCACCGAGACCGGTCCCTTCGAGCGCCTGGTCCGATTCCAGCTCAGTGACGAGCAGATCACCGCCGGGAAGGCGGCCACCGCACGCAAGCTGTCCCAGGACATGAAGCTCAAGGGCTTCCGGCCGGGGCGGGCCCCCCTCCCGGTCGTCGAGGCGGCGGTCGGGTCCGATCGTCTGCGGAGCGAGGTCATCGACGACCTGGTGCCTCCCGTGCTCGGCGAGGTCCTGACCGCCGAGGAGATCAACCCGGCGGTCACCCCCCAACTCGAGAGTCTCAACGAGGTCGATGGCGGGGTGGAGGTTGAGGTCCGGGTCACCCTGTGGCCCACGATCGAGGTTCCGCCGTACAAGGACCGCCGGATAGAGGTGACCTCCCCCGAGGTATCCGAGGAGGAGATGGAAGCCCAGGTGACGCGGCTGCTGGAGCAGTTCGCCACCGTCGAGGAGGTAGATCGACCGGCACAAGACGGGGACTTCATCTCGGTGGACGTCTCGGCCACGGTCAACGGTGAAGCGGTCTCGGAGGCGACAGCCGAGGACCTGCTGTACCAGGTGGGATCCGGGCTGTTCTTGGAAGGGATCGATGAGCACATGGTGGGCTCGGCTGCCGGCTCCACGATCGAGTTCCAAGGCCCACTGCCCACCGGGTTCGGCGATCGAGCGGGGGAGATGGTCGACTACCGGATCGCAGTCAACGAGGTGAAGGAGCGAATACTCCCTCACCTCGACGACGACTGGGTGAGGGAGAACACCGAGTTCGAGACGGTGGACGAGCTCCACTCCGAGCTCAGAGAGGGCCTGACCGAGGCCAAGCGCCAGGCGGTTGCACGGCAGTTCGCGGAGCGCGCCTTGGGCACCTTGGTCGACCAGGTGGAGGTAGACCTTCCCGAGGGTCTGGTCCGGGCGGAAATGGACCAGCATCTCCACCGGTTCCTCCATCGACTCGAGGACAGCGAGATCACCCTCGACGACTATCTGAGGGCGTCGGGAATCGACCAGCAGACCCTTATCGACGACCTCAGGGACCAAGCCCAGCTCTCATTGCGCAACCAGCTACTCCTCGAGGCCCTGGCCGAGGCCGAAGGGATCCAGGTCACCGAGGAAGACCTTTCCGAGGCGTTGCGAGCCCTGGCTGCACGCTCCGGGGATCCGGTCGCATATCTCAGGGCCTTCCGGGAAGGCGGCCGGGAATTGGCGCTGGCCAGTGATATTCTCAGAAACAGGGCAATGGATGTCGTCTTCTCGAATGCCCAGGCAGTGGACGAAGACGGCAACCCTGTCGATTTGAGTCTGGAAGAAGTCGAGGTCGAGGCGGAAGTCGTCGAGGCCGAGATCATCGAGGCCGCTCCGCAGGAAGTGGAGGCCATCACCGCCGAAGTCGCGGAGGAAGAAGAATGAGAGCCGAGAACTACGTAATCCCCACCGTCTTCGAGCAGACCAGCCGCGGCGAGCGCTACTTCGACATCTACAGCCGATTGCTCAAGGACCGAATCATCTTCCTCGGGACTCCGATCGACGACACCATCGCCAACCTGATCATGGCCCAGCTCCTCCACCTCGAGTCCGAGGATCCGGACAAGGACATCTTCCTCTACATCAACTCGCCGGGCGGGTCGATCACCTCGTTGTTCGCCATCTACGACACGATTCAGTACATCCGCCCCGACGTGAACACGGTTTGCATGGGGATGGCTGCCTCCGCCGCCGCGGTGATCCTCGCCGGTGGCGCCGCCGGCAAGCGCTATGCACTCCCTCATGCTCGGGTGATGCTCCACCAGCCACACGGCGGTGCCCAGGGCCAGGCCTCGGACATCGAGATCCAGGCCAGGCTGATCGTCCAGATGCGCGAGCAGCTCAATCAGATCCTGGCCGACCACACCGGTCAGGACTACGAGAAGATCGCGGTTGACACCGAGCGGGACTATTGGATGCTGGCGGACGCCGCGAAGGAGTACGGGGTCATCGACGGAGTTCTCACCCGTCGGGAGCTCTCTGCGGTAGCCTCCCAGTAAGGAGGAGGTCCCAACACAGATGGCAAGACTCGGTGAGGGCGGAGAGCTGCTCAAATGCAGCTTCTGTGGCAAGTCCCAGAAACAGGTCAAGAAGCTGATCGCCGGGCCCGGCGTCTACATCTGTGACGAGTGCATCGATCTCTGCAATGAGATCATCGAAGAGGAATTCTCGACCACAGAGGAGATCAGCTTCACCGAGCTCCCCAAGCCGGTCGAGATCAAGGCATATCTCGACGACTACGTGGTCGGCCAGGACGACGCCAAGAAGAAGCTCTCCGTCGCGGTCTACAACCATTACAAACGGATCCGGAGTGGCGAGGTCCAGCGCGACGTCGAGTTGCAGAAGTCGAACATCCTGCTCATCGGCCCCACCGGCAGCGGCAAGACCCTTCTCGCCCAGACCTTGGCCCGCCAGCTCAACGTGCCCTTTGCCATCGCCGATGCCACCAGCCTGACCGAAGCCGGGTACGTCGGCGAGGACGTGGAGAACATCCTCCTCAAGCTGCTCCAGGCGGCGGACTACGACGTGAACCGGGCTCAGCAGGGGATCATCTACATCGACGAGATCGACAAGGTCTCCCGCAAGGCCGAGAACCCGTCGATCACGCGGGACGTGTCCGGCGAGGGCGTGCAGCAGGCTTTGCTCAAGATCCTCGAGGGCACCCAGGCCTCGGTGCCCCCGCAAGGAGGACGCAAGCACCCCCACCAGGAGTTCATCCAACTCGACACCACCAACATCCTCTTCATTTGCGCCGGGGCATTTGGCGGCCTCGAGGACATCATCGGCAATCGGGTGGGCAAGCGTGGCGTCGGCTTCGGCGCCGAGGTCCGGTCACGTCGCGATGGGCGTCCTACGGAGCTCCTGAGCCAGGTGATGCCCGAGGACTTGATGAAGTACGGACTGATCCCCGAGTTCATCGGTCGGCTCCCGGTGATGGCCACGGTCGAGGACCTCGACATGGACTCGTTGATCCAGATCCTCACCGAGCCCAAGAACGCCCTCATCAAGCAGTACGCCCGCATGTTCGAGATGGACGAGGTCGAGTTGGTGTTCACACCCGACTCGTTGGAAGCGATCGCCGAGCTCGCCCTGATGCGCTCTACCGGGGCCAGGGGCTTGCGCGCCATCCTCGAGGAGGTCCTCCTCAACACCATGTATGACCTTCCGTCGAGGACCGACGTCGACCAGGTACTCATCGACAGGGATGTGGTCGCCGACAAGGTGAACCCCACCCTGGTCCCGGCTCGCGACCTCGACGAGCCCACCGAGCGCTCAGCCTGAACCAGGTCGCGCTCGGTTCACCGAAGTTTCTCTCAGTCACGGGGCAGGCCTCGATGCCTGCAGTTATCGTGCCTCGAGACGGGGATTGACTCCGGTTCGACTTCCCTCCTGAGCGGCCCACCGTCGGAAAGCCACTAAAGCGGGCCTCCGAACGGCGATAGTGGCAGCGGACAAGGGAAATGGGAGGCGATGATCCCCGACCTGCAATGCGGTCACCTGGGTTCGGGGGAAGCCAGTGGTGAGACCGGCCTGTCCCACGACATGAAGGGATAGGAAGAAGATGGGGATCGGCCTGCGACGGCTGCGTCTCGTCCTTGCAACGACGACTGCCTTGATACTCGCACTGTCATTGCTCCTGGTCATGCCGGGGGCTGCAGATGCAACCGTGGACCAGGGCCACCACGGGACGACGACCACCACCGAACCGAGCCAAGAATGCCCGCCGAAGGACGACGACGGTCATGGCTATGGGAAAGGTGGTGCCAAGGGCGGCGACCATGACGGCTGTCATGAGACGACCACCACCAAGCCCGAAGAGGAGTGCCCCCCCGACGACCACGGTTACGGCAAGGGTGGAAGCAAGGGTGAAAACGACTGCGAGGTGACTACGACCACCCAAGCGACGACGACCAGCACCACGGAGGCCACCACTACGACCACCGGGGCCACGACAACGACTACCGAGGCCACCACCACCACGACCGAGGCGACGACGACCACAACGATCGTGGGGTTCGGGACCGTCACCTCCACTACGACGACGACCCTCCCTGATGATCAGGTCGGAGGCATCACGGTGACCACGACCCCTGGTGGCGACGACTCGGTCGTAGACGGGACCCTGCCCTTCACCGGTGTCGACAACGGCCTGCTCGTCGGTCTGGGGTCCAGTTCACTCGCTCTTGGAGCCCTGCTCCTGTTCGCGGTGCGGAGAGAAGAGACCTAGACCAAAGCAATCATCACTCGACGTTCGAGCCCGGCAGTCGTCCTTGCCGGGCTTGACTTCGTCCCGGGCCGCGTCAGTATGTGGCCATCGATCACCCAGAGTGGTCGTACCCACTAGGGGAAATAGGGAGGCTTTGAAACCAGACCCGTTAGGCGGTCACCTGGGTCTGGTGGAGCTAGTGGTGAGACCGGCCTGTCCCACGGCGATGAAGGGATAGGAACAACATGAAGTGGCTGGCGACGACCAAGGTCGTCCAGGGCATGGGCCTACGAACGCGCGACGAGCGCGTTTCTCGCGTTGGGGGGCTGGTTTGACCCACGTCACTCATCGCAGGCGGTTCGAGCGCCTGGCAGCGATCCTCTCCGCGGTAGGTGTGCTGATGTCGATGATGGTGGTCTTCGCCCCTGCGGCCCTGGCCCACCACCCCGAGATCAGTGCAAGCCAGATTTGTGACGACGGCGCGTTGGCGATCGCCTACGAGTCGATCAGCTGGCGCACCGATGGCGGCTCGGGGTCTGGACACGACGACATCCGCATCGAGATCCAGGTGAACGGCAGCGGGCCCTGGACCGAGGTTGCGAACGGCGCCTACAACGCCGGCAACAACTACCGGTTCAGCGGCTCGATCGACGGCACCCCATATGAGGGCCAGAGCATCGTTGTCCGAGCCCGGGCGGTCGGCCCGTGGACCAACGGACAGGGTGGCAACGAGACGAGACAGACCAGCGCATTCGTGGTCGATCTCGTGTGCACCGAGACCGTCACCGTGTCGGCGAGCCCGCAGGCTTGTGCCGTGAATCAGCAAGGGGCGCCGAGCGGCTCCGTTTCGTTCAACATCGCTCCGGCCTCTGGCGCCACGGTGCGGGTGTACACAAACTCGAACTTCACCGGTCAGGTGGGTGGCGCGCTCGGTGACGACCAGGTCCTTTCATTGGCGCCGGGCACCTATTACTGGCAGGCGACATCGTCCGCCGGATTCGCTCTGAGTGGCCCGGGGTCGGGCCAATTCACCATCGCGCCATGTTCTGCGTCGGTCACGGTGAGCGCTGGTGCCTGTGAGCTCAACCCCAACTCGGCCGCCGTTGGCCCGGTCACCGTGACCATTGACCCCACGTCGGGTGCCACGGTGGTCATCACCGGTCCCGGTGGCCCGTACAACTTCTCGGGCTCGGGCGGGAGCGTCGAATTGGCCCCTGGCTCGTACAACTGGACTGCGACTCCGGCTAGCGGGTTCGCACTTGCCGGTCCGGCCTCCGGGCAGTTCGACATCGATCCGTGCAGCAGCTCGGTGACCGTCGAAGCGTCCGCGTGTCAGGTGATCGACGGGATCGGATTGGGGTCTGCCACCGTGGCGATCTCACCCGAATCGGGTGCCTCCGTTGTGATCTCCGGTCCAGGTGGTCCCTATGCCTTCTCGGGCAGCGGTGGCACGGTGAGCCTGGCCCCGGGCAGCTACTCATGGGAGGCGACAGCCGGCCCCGGATTCGCCCTCACCGGCACCAGCAGTGGCAGTTTCACGGTTGAGCCGTGCACTGCCGCCGTATCCGTCGGCGGAAGCTGTCTGCTCGAGGGAAACACCGGTATCGGCCTCATTGAAGTCACGATCTCGGGGTCGGCCACCGTGTCGATCTTCGACGGGTCGACGCTGGTCGACTCCTTGGGTTCGAGTGGCACTATCGCCGTTGCGGAGGGCGCGACCTACACGTGGTCGGCGACTCCGGGCTCGGGGTTCGCGCTCGAGGGCGCCAGTGAGGGTGAGGTCGATGTCGAGCCTTGCAGCCGGCTGCTCGAGATAGTGGTCGGGGGGGTATGTCGGAATGACGTGCCCTATCTCACCTGGACGGTGACTCCGATCAACTTTTCGGCTACGGAGACCACTATCACCTGGCTCGACATCGATAGCTCCAACCCGCTCCACAGCAGCGTTCAGCCGCTGTCAGGAGAGATGGTCTGGCCCGGCGCAGTGGTCGGGAATGGGAAAGCCATCGACTGGCCGGGTTGGCTGTTCGTCGACAAGGTGAGCAAGCTCCCGGTTCCGCTCGGCACCGAAGGTGGGACCTGGGTCAAGGGACCAGATGGATTCGAAGGGACTCGACCCGTGACGTCGATTCAATTCGAGGTCAATCCCACGGCGGTGGTCGAGGTCGAGTACCCGGGGGGTGAGCCCACCTGCTCCGGGCCCCCGGACGAGGTGCTCGGTGAAGAGGTCGACAACGACGATCCGGACACCCTTCCCTTCACCGGGTTCGACAGCGAAGTCCTCCTTGGAGCCTCGCTCCTGATGCTGGGCAGTGGGATCACCTTGATCCAGCTCGCCCGTCGCAGGGAGGAAGGCTGAATCGCCCCAGCCTTCCTGAGGCCGGGGGCCCCGGGATTAACCTCCCGGGGCCCCACCCATGGAATATCGCCAAGCTGTCGCCTACCTCGACCGACACGTCGCCCTCGGGGTAAAGCCGGGTCTACAACGCATCGAGGCCCTCCTCACGGATATGGGCGATCCCCATGAGGGATACCCGATCATCCACGTCGCGGGGACCAACGGGAAGACCTCGACTTCCCGCATGGCGACCCTGATCCTCGTCGCTCACGGCCTGGCCACCGGGACCTACATCTCACCCCACCTGCAACGAGTAGAGGAGAGGCTGGCGGTCAACGGTAGGCTCGCCACTGAGGAGGAGTTCGCGCTCGCGGTGTCCGACGTGGCCGCGTTCGCCGTGCTCCGCGAGGACCGTGGGGAGGAACCAAACACCTATTTCGAGTTGACTACCGCTGCCGCATTCGCATTCTTTGCCGACCAAGCGGTCAACGCCGCGGTAGTCGAAGTGGGTCTTGGTGGCCGCCTGGATGCGACCAATGTGGTCGATGCCGAGGTTTGCGTCGTCACCAGCATCTCGATCGATCACACCGAATACCTGGGGGAGGATCTCGCCTCCATCGCCGCGGAGAAGCTGGCCATAGCGGGCCCGAACTCCATACTGATCACAGGGCCCCTTCCCGACGCCGCCGCCGACGTGGCCGACAACGCGGCCCGTGAACTCGGCATCCACCACAGGCGGTACGGGAAGGACTTCACCGTGCTGGGTGCAGAGCGCGGGGTGGGCGGCTGGCTGACGACGATCGAAGGTGCGGAGGAGACATACGAGGACGTCTTTCTGCCCCTGCACGGTCGCCATCAGCTGGTCAACCTGGCGAACGCGATCGCAAGCGCCGAAGCCCTGGTCGGGAGGAAATTGGATGAGGAGGCCGTGTTGGATGCGGTCGCCGCGGTGACCATCCCTGGGCGATTGGAGCCTCTCGGCACCGAGCCACTGTTGATGGTCGACGGGGCCCACAACGTTGACGGTGTTGGCGTCCTCGTCGATTCTCTGCTCGAGGAGTTTTCCACCGCCAGGTGGCACATCGTCTTCGGGGTGATGGCCGACAAGAACTTGGAAGTGATGATCGGGCGGCTGCGCGAGATCGCGGCCGGCTTCATTGTCGCGGCTCCCAACTCCGACCGTGCGGTCCCTCCACCAGAGCTTGCTCGAAGGGTGGCCGAATTGGTCGATGTTCCCGTCCTCGAGTCGCACAGCGTTGCCGACGCCCTCGACATGGCAAGGCTCGAAGCCGGACGGGAGGGAGCGGTGCTCGCCACGGGTTCGCTGTATCTGGTCGGTGAGGTCCGGGACCTCGTCGTGCCCTGACTTCCCTGCGGCGCCCGCCCCGGATAGCCTCAGCCGGCGATGGCCGACGAGCACACATTCATCATGGTCAAGCCCGATGGCGTCGCCCGCGGCCTGGTCGGGGAGATCATCTCCCGATTCGAACAAAAGGGCCTCGCCCTCGAAAAGGTTCGCCGGCTCCAGATCGACGAGTCCCTGGCACGGCATCACTACGCAGAGCACGTGGATAAGGGCTTCTTCCCCGAATTGCTGGAGTTCATCACATCCGGTCCGGTCGTTGCCATGGAGTGGTCCGGGGACTCGGCGATCTCGGTGGCGAGGACGATCATGGGGGCCACCGACCCCAAGCAGGCGGCCCCGGGAACGATCCGCGGGGATCTCGGCCTCGCGGTGACCCACAATCTGGTGCATGGCTCGGATGGGCCTGAGAGCGCCGCTCGTGAGTTGGGGATCTTCTTCGGCACCGATTGACGCCAGACTTCGATCACTGCCCCCTGGGACTCCGTCTCTGGCACAACGTCACGGCCACACCTACACTTCCGGCTTCTCAAGCGGAGTCTCCAGCGGTGGCTGAAACCCTTCTCTCTTTCGCAGGCCAGGACATGGCAATCGACCTGGGCACTGCCAACACACTCGTCTATGTCCGCGGGCAGGGAATCGTGCTCAACGAGCCATCCGTGGTGGCGATCAACGCCCAGAACGGGCGAGCTCTGGCAGTGGGAATGGAGGCAAAGCGCATGATCGGGCGCACGCCCGCCCACATCACAGCCATCCGCCCCCTCCGTGACGGGGTCATCGCCGACTTCGACATCACCGAAAAGATGCTGCGCTACTTCATCCAGAAGGTCCACAGGCGCAAATGGGCGCGGCCCCGGATAGTGGTCTGCGTCCCGTCGGGAATCACCCCGGTGGAAAGGCGAGCCGTTGAAGAGGCGGCCTATCACGCTGGTGCGAGGCGGGCGTACACCATCGAGGAGCCGATGGCAGCTGCGATCGGCTCCGGTCTGCCGATCGGTGAGCCAGCAGGTTCGATGGTGGTCGACATCGGTGGTGGGACCACGGAGGTCGCAGTCATCTCCCTCGGGGGGATCGTGGTCTCCCGTTCGATCAGGGTCGGTGGGGACGAGCTCGACACCGCGATCATCGATTGGGTCAAGAAGGAATACAACGTCCTGATTGGTGAGCGCACAGCCGAACAGCTCAAGCTCGCCGTGGGATCAGCCTGGCCCTACGCAGACGAGCCTTCGGCTGAGGTCCGGGGCCGTGACCTGGTGACCGGCCTTCCCAAGACGATCCTGCTCTCCAGCCCCGAGATCAGAGAGGCCATCGAAGAGCCGACTCAGGCAATCGTCGACGCCGTCAAGTTCACTCTCGACAAGACGCCGCCCGAGCTCGCGGCAGACGTGGTGGAACGGGGGATCGTGATCACGGGTGGAGGGGCTCTATTGGTGGGTCTGGATCATCGTCTGGCCCATGAGACGGGGATGCCCATCGTCACTGTGGCCAAGCCGCTGCAGTCGGTGGTGATCGGATCGGGGAAGTGCCTGGAGGAATTCGACACGTTGCAGAACGTTCTCGTGTCCTCATCCCGGCCGTGAACCCGTGACCCGCCTCTCCGCATGCTGAACCGGGACACGTCCGATCGGGCGCTACCCACCTTCATCACCTTGCTCGTCATCGGCGTCCTCTTGATGACCTTCGATGTCCGGGTGGAGGGCAGGGGAGTTGTGGAGGTCCTGCGCACCGGTACTCAGTCTCTCGTTGCGCCAATGCAAAAGGCGGCATCGCTTGCGGTGAACCCGATCGCAGACATGTTCGAGAGCTTGACCAATGTCGCCTCACTCCGCGAGCAGAACATCGAACTTCGCGCCGAGCTCGCCGAGGCCCAGGCCGATCGAGTCGCGATCCAGGACGACCTCGCCCTCCTTGCGCTCTTGGAACAGCTCTACGGGCTGGACAGCGTCGATCCGGAGCTGGGTCAGACTGTTGCCAGTGTCATCGGGAAAGTCGATGCCGCCTTCATCGTGGACAAGGGGAGTAGCGACGGGGTGTTGACCGGCCAGCCCGTGATCGACACCAATGGCTACGTGGTGGGGACGGTCAAGACGGTGACCTCGGGCTCGGCGACGATCATCCCGATCACGGCCGGGCGCAACGGGCTCACAGTCCTGGTCGACACCCAGACCGGCACCCTCACCCCCCAGGTGAACACCTCGGAGATGCGGCTTCTGATCGGCGACGCCAGAGAGCCCGTCCTCGACGGTGCTCGAGTTGTGACCTCTGCCGGCAGCGGGGCATACCCGGCCGGGTTGCCGGTGGGAAGGGTGACGGCGGATGCCTCGCCGGAGTCGAACTCGCTGAGTGTCGGTGTCGAGCCTTTCGTCAACACCGACACCCTTCGCATAGTCGTCATCCTGGCCTGGCCCCCAGACCCGGTCACCGCAGTCACCGATGATGCCGTGGTCATCGAAAACCCGACTGCGACAACTATCGCGCCAGCTACCAGCGTCCCCTCCGAGGAGGAGGGGTGATGAGGGGGCGCACCGGGCTCATAGTGCTCGCACTCCTGATGCTCGCGGTCGTGGTGCAGACGACACTGCTCGGGCGCTTCCAGTTGGTGACCCCCGACCTGGTCCTGCTCCTCGTGATCATCCTGGCGCTGACCCGGATCCGCGCCGAATTGATCTTGGCGGTGGCCTTCACCTCGGGCCTGGTCATCGACCTGCTCGGTCCCTCGGTGATCGGTCTGCGAGCGGTTGTGTTCACGACCATCGCCTACCTGGCAATCCGCACCCGGGAGCGTGCCGAGATCGGCCGCCTTGCGATCGCATTGTGGGCCGGTGGGTTGACTCTGATCGGGATGGTGCTCTTGGTCCTGGTCGGCACACTGTTCGGCCAGTCGATCCTGCTCGGGGAGGAGTCTTTGAACCGGGTGATCCTGGTCCCGCTGGCGAATCTCGCGCTCGCCGCCCTGTTGGCACCGGTCATCGTCCGCTGGGTGGACCGGGACAAGACCCTCTTCAGGTTTCCATGAAGTTCGCCCTCCGCCTCACCGCGCTCGGCGCCGCCTTCATCGTGATGCTGTCGGTCCTCGGCCTCCGGCTCTGGTTCGTCCAGGTCGCCGAGGGCCCGCAGACCGCGCAGGCGGCAGAGGAGCTCACATGGCTGAGCAAGACCTCCTACGGGCCGCGGGGCGACATCTTCGATCGCAACGGGACTCTCCTAGCCACCAGCCGGATGGTGCCGGCAGTGATGGTGGATCGGACCTTTGTCGACGCCAGCCAGAGGGAAGCTCTGGTACAGCGGCTGGCGTCGATCACGGGCGTCGACCCCATCGAGCTCGACGTTCTCTATGAGGAGGCGGGGATCAATGGCCGCTTTCAAGTCAAGACGGTGACCAACGAGACCGCCTACCTGATCAACGAGAACCTGGACCAGTTGCCGGGAGTGGAGATCGCCACGGTGCCGGAGCGGGTGTATCTGTCGGGGCCCACCCTGGCCCATGTGATCGGCCACCTCGGGCTGCCCGAGCAGGCCGACCTCGACGCCCGTCCCGATCTCGACCACAACCTCCGCATCGGCAAGCTCGGAGTGGAGCGGGTCTACGACGAATACCTGCAAGGTGTCTCCGGGAGCGTCGAATACCAGGTGAACCGGGGCCAGGTGATCGATCAGAAGCCTCCGCAGGAGCCGGAGCAGGGCAACTCGGTGGTCCTCAACCTCGACCTCGAGCTCCAGGAGTTGGTCGAGCTCGCGCTTGAGGAGGGGGTGGCGCTGTCCAACGCGGTCAAGGATGAGGAACGCGCCGATGGCGAGGACGTGTTCGGGGTGACCGAGCGGGCGGCTGCCGTGGTGCTCGACGCTCAGACCTTCGACGTGATGGCGCTGGCCTCGTTCCCCGACTTCGACCCACAGTTGTTCGTGGCCGGGATCGACACCGACACCTTTCAGGGCCTGACCGAGAGCAAGGCGTTCAACAACCTCGCCATCAGCGGCCTCTATCCGCCGGCCTCTACCTTCAAGGCCATCACGTACACCGTGAAGCTCGAAGAGGACCTCCCCCTCCCCGAGGACCTGGAGGGGGTGGATGCCCCCAACGGATTGGTCCATTGCGACGGGACGCTCGAGGTCTCCCAACTCGAGGACGGCTCACAGCTGGTCAAAAAGGACTGGTACGCCCCGCGCAACCTGGGGTGGCTCGACTACCACGGGGCGCTGGAACAGTCGTGCAACATCTACTGGTGGTCTGTGGCCTTGGGAACCTGGAGGGCCTACCAGGGCCAGCCCCGGGAGAACATCCTCCAGGACTGGGCCAAGACCCTCGGTTACGGGTCGACGACCGGTATCGACCTCACAGCCGAAGCCGAGGGAACCGTGCCCACCCGGGAGCTGTTCGAGGAGTGGGCCGCGTATCAGGTCGAGAACCCGGACCAGCCGCCCCTCCTGGAGCCGGGACGTCTCGAGCTGGCCAGCCCCTGGCTCGGTGGTGACCTCATGGACATGGCCATTGGTCAGGGTGCCTTCACCTCGACGCCGCTCCAGTTGGCGGTCTCCTATGCGGCGCTGGTCAACGGGGGGCGGATCAAGGAGCCGCGGGTCGTCAAGGAGATCGTCGACGCCAACGGCGAATTGGTGGCTGAGCCGCAGTCCAGTGCGGTGCGCACCGTGGAGATCGACCCCCAGACCCGAGCCTCGCTGCTCGAGGACCTCAACCATGTGGTGACCTCGGGCACCGCGGCCTCCGCCTTCTCCGATTTCGGGCCCGGCCTGGAGAACATCGGGGGAAAGACCGGCACCGGGCAGACGTCGAAGAATCGTGACAACCACGCCTGGTTCGTCGGAGTTGCTCCGATCGACAATCCTCGGTACATCGTTGTGATCCTGATCGACGAGGGAGGCTCAGGTGGCCAGGTGGCGGCTCCGGTGGGCCGTCACATCATGCAGTATCTGATGGGGAACGAGCCGACGCCGATCGTCCAGGGAGATGCCGCAGACTGATGACACTGCTCAATCGCCTTCGTGAAGTGGCGGTGGATCGGCGCAACAACCGCTCGGACCACATCCTGTTCGGGACGATGCTGGCTCTTTCCGGCTTCGGGTTGCTCATGATCTACTCGGCGACCCGGAGTGCGGGTTACGCCGGCATGGAGCGTCAGATGATCTTCGTGGCGGCGGGCCTGACCATCTATGTCATCGTCTCCAACATCGACTACCGGGAGTATCGGGGAATCATCCCCTGGCTGTCATTGGCGGTGCTGGTCGGGCTGGGCGCGGTGTTCCTCTTCGACCCGGTGAACGGGGCTCAACGCTGGGTCCCGCTCGGCTTTTTCAAGCTGCAGCCTGCCGAGTTCGCCAAAGTGGCGGTGATCCTGCTCCTTGCCTTCATCCTGTCTCCCCACACCAGAGACGAGATAGGGCGACGCAACCTGGGCTGGGGTCACATCTTCCAGGCCTTGCTGGTCGTGGCGGTCCCCGCCGCGCTGGTCTATCTCGAGCCCGACCTGGGAACCGCCCTGGTCTTCCTGTTCATCCTCTTCGCCATGCTGTTCGTGGCGGGAGCCACCTGGCGGCAATTGGTCGCGCTGCTCACAGCAACGGTTCTGGGCACCGTCGTGATCTGGCAACAGGGCTGGCTGGACCAGTATCAGTTGAACCGGATTCGTGTCCTCTTCGACCCCAGAATCGATCCTCAGGGTATCGGCTACAACCTGGCCCAATCCAAGATGGCGGTCGGATCGGGGCAACTGATCGGGCGGGGGTTGTTCCAGGGGACACAGACCAACTTCCAATATGTGCCGGAGCAGGAGACCGACTTCATTTTCACCGCCGTCGGAGAACAGCTCGGGTTCATCGGAGGCATCCTCGTGATCGCCGCTTTCTCGGTGATCGTGTGGCGGCTCCTGGTGATCGCGGCCAACGCCCGGGACCGTTTCGGGGCCCTGATCGCTTCCGGCATCGCGGCGATGGTTGTCTTTCATGTCTTCGTGAACGTGGGTATGACTATCGGGGTGATGCCGGTGACCGGGATCCCTCTTCCCTTCCTCTCCGCCGGGGGGTCGTTCTACATGGCGATGACCCTCGGCCTTGGCGTGGCCAATTCGATCTGGCTGCTGCGCACCCCGGTGCCCGGGGAGAATCAGCTCAGCTGACTCTCCCCGGTGCGCGTGGACGACCCACGCGCATACGCTGCGCCCTCATGGATCGCAGAGGGCACGATGGCTGGGTGGAGGTCATTTGTGGCCCGATGTTCTCCGGGAAGAGCGAGGAGCTCATCCGGAGGGTGACCCGCTATCAGATCGCCCGGGTGCCGGTGCAGACCTTCAAGCCTCGGCTCGATGTTCGCTACGCCGCCAACGAGGTGGTGTCCCATTCCAGCCTCAAGGTCGATGCCATCCCGGTAGAGAGCTCGAGCCGGCTGTTGAAGGCAGTTGCCGACAGCACCCAGGTCATCGGGATCGACGAGGGCCAGTTCTTCGACGACGTGCTCGTCGACGTCGTGGATCAACTGGCCAGTGCCGGCAAGCAGGTGATCATCGCCGGGCTGGACACCGATTATCTGCGGAGGCCGTTCGAGCCGATTCCGACGCTGTGTGACCGGGCCGAGTACGTGACCAAGATGCTCGCCGTGTGTCATCGCTGCGGCGGCCCGGGGATGTACACACAGCGCATCGTGCATTCCGACGATCTGGTAGTGCTCGGAGCTCAGGGTGCTTACGAAGCCCGGTGTCGGGTGTGTTACGACCCGAGCGAGCCGGAACAGCCTGAGCTCGACATCGAGATCGGTGGATAGGTGGACGCCCGTCGATCTGGTAAACTCAGGCAGTCCGCCAGTCGCGACAGCTTCCCCTTTCGGAGTGTCTCGTTGATGAACACCCTTGTGCGCCGGCTCTCCGGCGCAGCCCTAATCGGTCTTGTTGGTGACCGCCCCGAGCCGGGGCGGCCATCTGGTCGTTGTTTGGCGCACATTCACGTCGACGGTCTCCCTGCCAGGGTCGGCACCGTCGAATCGTCCAGTCATTTTCAGAGGAGTGAGAGCAGATGGCTCTACTGCGTCGAAAGAGCCCGGAAATCGTACGGAAATCATCCGACGAGGGCACCCTCGAGAGGAAGACCCTCCGGGTAAAAGGCGAGAAGGTCGAGGTCACCAGGCTCGAGGCCCGACCCGCAACCACCAAGGCGAAGAAAGAGAAGAGGCGGCAGCCGTCGAGATCGGGCCAGCCCAAGAACGGGCTGAGCACATCTCGCACCCGGGCGAGTCGCCCCCGGGACGACGAGGTCATTGTCCCCGTCGAAACCGGCCGCAAGCAGATGTTGGTCAGGGTCTCCAAGGGCCAGACCCAAATGGTGGTGTTGGAGGGGCCTGTGCTCGTAGAGCACTACGTCGCCCGCCAGGACTCGGGCTCGGTCGCCGGGAACATCTATCTGGCCAAGGTCCGGAACGTCCTGCCCGGTATGGAGGCCGCTTTCCTCGACTTCGGGGCGCCCAAGAACGGCGTCCTCTACGCGTCCGATGTCGCCGCCAACGGCGAGGGCAACGGCCGAAACAACAAGCGCATCGAGAACGTCCTCAGCGAGGGCGATGAGGTGCTGGTCCAGGTCACCAAGGACGCCATGGGCGCCAAGGGCGCCCGGCTGACCGGTACTCCGTCGCTTCCCGGCCGCTACCTGGTCCTGGTTCCCGACTCGGACAGCATCGGGATCAGCCGTCGGCTCCCCGATGACGACCGTGCCCGATTGCGTGAGGTGATAAATCAGGTGCGGCCCCCGGGCTATGGGGTGATCGTGAGGACGGCTGCCCTCCACGCCACCGCCGAGGAGCTGGCCGCCGATATCTCCCGTCTGCTCAAGATCTGGGGTCAGATCCAGCAGGAAGCGGCTGACGGACGGGCCCCCGCCCTCGTCCATCAGGAGCCTGAGCTCCTGATCAAGGTGATACGGGAGCACTTCACCGCCGATTTCAGAAAGCTCCTCATCGATGACGCCGCTGCCTACGAAACGGTGGTCGACTACTTGCGATCGACCGCTCCCGACCTGGTGGCGAAGGTCCAGCGATACGAGGACACCGTGCCTCTGTTCGAGCGATACCACGTCGACGACCAACTCAAGAAGGCGCTCGACCGCAAGGTCTATCTCCCTTCCGGCGGCCATCTCGTGGTGGATCGCACCGAGGCCCTCACCGTCATCGACGTCAACACCGGGAAGTTCGTCGGCTCCTCGACGCTCGAAGACACCGTCCTGCAGAACAACCTCGAGGCGGCCGAGGAAATCGGGCGCCAACTCAGGCTGCGTGACATCGGCGGGATCATCGTCATCGACTTCATCGACATGGAGACGGTGGAGAATCAGCAGAAGGTGCTTCGGCGTCTCAAGGAGACTCTGGCCAAGGACAAGACCAGGACCCAGGTCTTCGAGGTCTCCCACCTCGGTCTGGTCGAGATGACTCGGAAGAACGTCTCCGCCGGGCTCCTCGAGCAGTTCTCCTCGAAATGTGAGCATTGCGGTGGTCGTGGGGTGATCCTTCACGAGCATGCAATCGAGGCCGAGGACCTGGTCACAGAGGGGGTGGGCAGTGACTTCGAATAGGCGGCTCGGCTCGCTGCGATCTGCGTTTTACGTTGCGGGGGCCGGTGAATACCATTCGACCCCCCGATCCCCCCTCCGAGAGGTTTGAACATGTACGCCATCATCCGCGCCGGCGGCAAACAGGCAAAGGTGCAATCCGGCGATGTGATCGACATCGAGCGGGTCAAGGGCGACGCCGAGGAGTTGAAGTTCTCTCCGCTGCTCGTCGTAGACGACAAGGGCACCGCGGTTTCCGACCGGTCGATCCTCTCCGAGGCGACGGTCACCGCCAAGGTCCTGGGAGAGAGCCAGGGCTCGAAGATCGACATCTACAAGTACAAGAACAAGACCGGGTACAGCCGCCGCCAGGGCCACCGTCAGAAGTACACCCGGATCGAGATCACCGGGATCGACCTGCCGGGTGCCAAGGCCAAGACGGCCAAGACGCCCAAGCCGGCAGCCGAGAAGTCGCCCGCCGAGGAGACCAGGGCGGCGGCGAAGCCGGCTGCGGCAGATACCAAGCCCGCGGCGAAGACGACCGCGGCGAAGACGACCGCGGCGAAAACGACGACTGCCAAGAGCACTGCCGAGAAGCCAAAGGCCGCGGCCAAGCCGAAAGCGCCTTCCAAGCCGAAGTCAACCGGTCCCGAGGAGGGTTGAGATGTCAAAGACCAAAGCAGGCGGGTCATCGAAGAACGGGCGCGAGTCACACGCCAAGCGTCTGGGACCGAAGGTGTTCGACGGCCAGACCGTGGCTGCCGGCGCGATCCTGGTCCGTCAGCGCGGCACCCGGATCCATCCCGGGGACAATGTCGGCAAGGGGAGCGACGACACCCTGTTCGCCCTCAGCAACGGGACCGTCAAATACGGCGTTCGCGCCAAGCGACGTCTCGTCAACGTCATCCCGGAGTAGCAGGCGCGCCCGCGACCGGGCTGCCTGAGCGAGCATTGTTCGTCGACCGGGTACGAGTGGGCTTGCGGGCCGGGAGCGGGGGTGCCGGCGTGGCGGCCTTCGTCAGAGCCAAGGGAAAGCCAAGGGGCAAGCCTACGGGTGGCAACGGCGGCAAAGGCGGCGACGTCATCCTGAGGGTCGACCCTTCGGTGGCGACCCTGCTCCGATATCAACGCAACCCCCACCATGCCGCTGAGAAGGGGACCCATGGCGAGGGTGACCTCCGCAATGGGAAGTTCGGATCCGACCTGGTGCTTCCGGTCCCGGCGGGCACCGTGGTCTTCGACGACCAGGGAACCATGATTGCCGACCTGGTCGAGCCCGGTCAGGAAGTGCTTGCGGTACGTGGCGGACGGGGTGGGCGGGGCAACGCCGCATTCGTCAGCCCGTCCAATCGAGCGCCCGAGGTCTCGGAGCAAGGCGAGTATGGGCGTGAGGAGTGGTTCACCCTCGAGATGAAGCTCCTCGCCGATGGGGCCCTCATCGGATTCCCAAACGCGGGCAAGTCGACCTTCATCTCCAAGGTCTCTGCGGCCAAGCCGAAGATTGCGGACTATCCCTTCACGACGCTCGAGCCCAACCTGGGAGTGGTCGACGTGGACGGCCGGGAGTTCGTCCTCGCCGATATCCCCGGCCTGATCGAAGGGGCGGCCCAAGGCAAAGGCCTGGGCCATGAATTCCTGCGGCACATCGAGCGGGCTCGAGTCCTCGTGGTGCTCCTCGACCCGTCTTCACTTCAGGAGCACTCTCCGGCCCGCCAGCTCCAGATCCTGATCGAAGAGATCGGCGGCTACTCGCCAGAGTTGGCGGCCCGGCCCCGGCTCGTCCTGCTCAACAAGACAGACCTGGGTGATCAAGGTGGCGTGGCGGTGGCCCTGGGCGCCCTCCCGGTGTCGGCGGTCACCGGCGAGGGACTGCAGCCTGCACTTCACCGCATCGCCGACCTGATCGAAGAGGCAGAGCGGTCGGCACCCGAGCGGAGGGGTTTTGTCCTCCATCGTCCGTTGGGCCCGAGCTTTCGAATCCTCCGCGAGGGACCTGCATGGAGGGTCGAGGGGCCGAATGCCGAGCGCGCTGTTGGTTTCGCCGACCTCACGATGCCCGAGGCCGCCGAACTTGCCGCCAGTCGCCTGTCGCGCCTCGGTGTTGACGCCGCGCTTGAAGAGGCGGGCGCCGTCGCAGGCGACGAGGTTCGCATCGGAGAGCTGAGCTTCGAGTTCGTGCCCGACCGTTCCGAGGAGGAATAGGTGATCGCGAACCTCCCCATACAATGAGCACCCATCCCCGAGGAGAGATGCAACTCGATTCCCCAACCGCAGTGGCAGACGGCCTGCGATCCGTCGACTATCTGCCCGACGAGCGTATCGCTCAGGTCGTGTTTCTCGCGGCGCGTCTCGACAAGCCGATCCTGGTCGAGGGGCCGGCCGGGGTGGGCAAGACCGAGCTCGCCAAATCCCTTGCCCGAATGACCGGTCGCCAGCTGATCCGGCTCCAGTGTTACGAGGGACTGGATGAGGCCAAGGCCTTGTACGAGTGGAACTACAAGAAGCAGCTGCTGAGGATCCAGGCCGATACCGACCATGACTGGGATGACATCGAGCAAGACATCTTCTCCGAAGAGTTCCTGCTGACCAGGCCCCTCCTGGAGGCGATACGCGCCAGCGACCCGGTCGTGCTCCTCATCGACGAGGTCGACCGTGTCGAGGTGGAGACCGAGGCCCTGCTCCTCGAGGTTCTCTCCGACTTCCAGGTGTCGATTCCGGAGATGGGGACGATCGAGGCGACGACTCGGCCCATGGTCGTCCTCACGTCGAACAACACCCGAGAGCTCAGTGAGGCCTTGAAGCGGCGCTGTCTCTTCCTCCACATCGACTACCCGGACCCACAGCGGGAACAGGAGATCCTGAATCACCGGGTCCCTGGCCTGTCCGAGCATCTCGCGGGCCAGGTGGCAAATGTCGCCCGGTCCATCAGGAACCTGGATCTCAAGAAGGCGCCTTCGGTTTCGGAGACGATCGACTGGGCGCGCACGCTCCTCGCTCTCTCCATCGAAGACGTCGATGCCGCAATCCTCGGCGAGACACTCCACGTCCTGCTCAAGTACCAGTCGGACATCGAGAAGGCTGCGAAGGAGCTGGTTTCGAGCCCGGGCGGCTGACGATGCTCGGGGTCATCACCGGGTTCATCGACGAGCTGCGCGCAGCTGGGATCCCGGTGTCGATGGTGGAGGCCATCGACTCGATGCGAGCGGTGGAGGCGATCGACATCGGCGATCGGATCGGTCTCAGGGAGACGTTGCGGGCGACCCTGGTCAAGAACCTCCGGCACGAACGGGCCTTTGACACCGCGTTCGACGTCTACTTCGCAATGGTCCCAAACCCGAGCCCCATCGCCGAGCCGGGCGAGGATTCTCCACCCGGGGATTGGTCACCGGATGGTCGTGCGGAGCCGGGAAATCGTGATTTCGATCTCGAGGCACTGCTCGACGAATTGTTCCAGGCGCTCTCCTCGCTGGATGAGGACGCAATTCGCAGGGGAGCCAGGGAAGCGGTCGACAGGCTCGCCGGGATGGAGCCAGGGCGGCCCGTGGGTGGCACCTACTACCTGTATCGGACTCTGCGACGCCTGGACATGGCCAGTCTCGAGGAGCGTCTCCTGGAGGCGCTGATCGACGATGAGATGAGCGAGTTCGACCGCCGTCTGCTGCGCGAAGAGATGGAAGCTCGCATCGAGCAGCTCCGTCTCGAGATCGAAGAGGAGATCCGACGCCGGCTAGTCGTCGATCGTGGACGGGAGGCTGTCGCCCGGACCCTTCGTCGTCCCCTCGTCGAAGATGTGGACCTCATGCATGCCTCCACCTCCGACCTTCAGGAGATGGAAGCGGCGATAGGCCCGTTGACCCGGAAGCTGGCAGCGCGCCTGGCGAGGCGGCGCAAGCGGCGAACCGGTCGCCTCGACTTCCGGCGGACCGTGCGCAGGTCCCTGGGTACGGGTGGGGTACCGGCCGACCCTCAGTTCCGCCACCCGAGACCCCATCGCCCTGAAGTGTGGCTGCTGTGTGACGTCAGTGGCTCGATGGCGACTTTCTCCCGGTTCACCCTCCAGTTCACCCACGCCATGTCGACCCATTTCTCCAAGCTCAGGTCCTTCGCATTCGTGGACACCATCGACGAAGTCACCGATTTCTTCGGGCCCGGCGTCGATTTCGGGTCCGCGCTGCGCCGGGTGGGGACGGAAGCGGAGGTCGTCTGGCTCGACGGGCACTCTGACTACGGAAACTCCCTGGAGACATTTGCCCGCCGCTTCGGCCCCCAACTCAGCCCACGTACCACCGTGATCATCACCGGCGACGCCCGCAACAACTACCGGCCGCCTCGGGACGGCGTGCTCGACGAGATAGCCCGATCTGCGAGGGCCGTGGTCTGGCTCAACCCCGAGCCCAGCACCTATTGGGATACCGGGGATTCCATGATGGCCAGTTACGCCCGGCACTGCACCTCGGTGCACGAGGTGCGGACCTTGCGCCAATTGGAGCAATTCGTGGAGGAGTTGACGCTTCCCTCGGGAAGAGCCCGACAGAATGTCTAAACCGCCAAGCCCGAGGTGCCGATGAATGGGGGATACGCCCTCCGTGGGGCAGCTAACAGAGGTAATGGAAATGGGCTCTCGAATACTGGTTGTTGAGGACTCGGCGGTCATCCGGCGTCTCATCGAGGTCTGCCTGCGTGCTGCCGACCTGGAGATCATCACCCGCGACGATGGCAAGACCGGGCTCTCCGCTGTTGGTACCGAATCGCCCGACCTCGTGGTCCTCGACATCGGGCTCCCCGGTATGGATGGATGGGAAGTGCTCGATCGCATCCGCAGGGACGAGACCACCAAGGGCATCCCTGTCGTCGTCCTTACCGCTCATGCCGAGGAAGAGTCGAGAAGGCGGGCAAACGAAGGCGGTGCCGACGCCTTTGTCACCAAGCCCTTCCAGCCCAACGACTTCCGCACAACGGTCCTCTCCCTCCTCGAATAATCGAGCGCAGCCTGCCCCGGTAGGCTGGCCTCGGTGACCTCCGACCTCTCGATTCCTTCTTTTCTCGGCGCGCCCGTTCAGCGACGCGAGGACCCCGCTCTCATCACCGGCACGGCTCGCTACGTGGATGACATCTCGCCGGCAGGCACACTCCACCTGGCGATGGTTCGCAGCCCATTCGCTCACGCCGACGTCGGTCCCATTGACGCGGAGGCTGCGTCGGAGGCGCCCGGTGTGATGCTGGTAATCACCCCCGAGCAGGTGGCTGCTGTCGAGATGCCGCCGACGCCCAACCTCGAGCGGAACATCCCCCGGCGCTACCCGCTGGTACAGGGCCGGGCCCTCATGCCCGGGGATCCGGTGGCGGCGGTGGTGGCCGCAACCGCAGCGGAAGCCAGAGACGGCGCCGACCTGGTGCTCGTCGACTACGAGCCACGCCCGGTGGTGGGCGATGTCGACTCCGCGATCGAAGCCACGCCGATACACCCCGACCAGACTTCGAACGTCGCCTATGACCGGTCCCGTGGCGACCGAGCCCAGTTCGACGCACTCGGCGGTGAGTTCCGGCTCTCGGGTCTTGTCGACCATCCCCGGGTGGCGCCTGCGCCCATGGAGCCACGGGCGATCCTCGCCGAGTGGAAGGAGGGCGGCCTCACGGTGCATCTCTCCAGCCAGGCGCCACACCTGATGCAGGAGGAGTTGGCGAAGTCCTTCGGCCTGCCACAGAGCTCGGTCCGGGTCATCACTCCCTTCGTCGGCGGGGGTTTCGGCTGCAAGTTCGACCTCGCCGAGGAGGAGTACCTGGCCGTGATCGCCGCCCGAGAGACCGGTCAGCCTGTGAAGTGGATAGAGACCAGGCGGGAGCACCTGCTGACCATCGGGCACGGCCGGGCGCAGCGCCACCGTTGGGAGGTGGTTGCCGATGCCTCCGGCAGGATCGAGGGGCTTTGGGTCGACAGTCGTCTCGACCTCGGGTGTCGCCACCGCTACCTGGACTTCATCGATGTCACTCCTCGGATCGGCACCGGCAACTACGACATCCCGGTGTACGGGTGGCGCCAGCGAGGGGTTTGGACCAACCGGGCTCCCCGCGGCATCTATCGGGGGGCCGGCCGCCCCGAGGCCACCCTGACCATCGAACGCGTCATCGAGGCGGTGGCCAAGGCGACTGGCCTGGATCCGGTCGAGGTCCGCCGCCGCAACTTCGTCCAACCTGACCAATTCCCTTACAAATCCCGTGGCGGCTACACCTTCGACAGCGGAGAATACGAGCGCGCCCTGGACAAGCTGCTGGAGGCGGCCAACTATCCGTCGCTACTCCGCTGGCGCGCCGAACAGCGGGCAGACGGCAAGCTGGTCGGCATCGGCCTGGCCGCCTACGTCGAGGTGTGCGGGTTCGAGGACTGGGGTGCGGCCCGGGTGCAGGCCCATGGCGACGGCTCGGTGACGGTCCATGTCGAGACCATCGACCAGGGCCAGGGACACAGAACGACCTTTCCCCAGTTGGTGGCAGCATCGCTCGGGATCTCCATCGACAAGGTGCGTCTCGAGCAGGGCGATACCGCCGCCGCCCCGTACGGATGGGGCACTTCGGGCTCACGCAGCGTGGCCCAAGGGGGCTCGGCGAGTTTTGCGGCTGCGGAGAAGGTGGCCGCCAAGGCGAGGCGAATCGCCGGCCACCTCCTGGAAGCCTCGGCGGACGACATCGAGCTGGCAAACGGTGTCGGCGCCGTGGTCGGCACCGATGTCGCCGTCCGCTGGGAGGAGATCGCGGCGGCTGCCATCGCGGGCAACATCCCCGAGGGAGATGATCCCGGGCTCGATGAGGAGGTACATCTCCGATCCGGGGGGATGAACTTCCCTTTCGGCGTGCACCTCGCAGTGGTTGAGGTCGACGCTGAGACCGGCTCGCCCATCTTGCACCAGATGTGGGCTGTTGACGATGCGGGGAACATCGTCAACCCGATGCTGGCCGACGGTCAGCGGCACGGTGGCCTGGCCCAGGGCGTCGGGCAGGCTCTCTGGGAAGAGGTCGTCTACGACGACGACGGCAATCTGGTGACCTCTTCCTTCATGGATTACCTGCTGCCCACGGCCAACTCGTTGCCCATGTTCGGGCTTGGGTCCACCGTGACCACCACACCGACCAATCCCCTCGGTGCCAAGGGAATCGGCGAGGCGGGGGCCATCGGCTCCACGCCGGCTGTGCTCAACGCTGTCGCCGACGCCCTTGGGGTCGACGACATCCAGGTGCCACTGACTGCCCAGAAGATTTGGGCGGCTCTCCAGACCTGATCAGATGTAGTCCCAGATTCCTAGGCTTGACACCACCGGTAGGAGCCCGAGCCCGATCCCCAGGGAAAGATCCTTGAGCACTCGCTTCGGCTCGGATCGCACCTGGACCAGTCCTGCGGAGCCGATCAGGACTGCCAGGGGGAGGAGGATGAAGATCACCCCGATCCAGGCATCATCGGTAAACCAATAGGGATAACTGGCGGTCGCCGCGAGATAGAGCGGCGTGATGGCTGCTCCGACAACGAGTGGGACTAGCCCGGCCCAACGGGGGCGTATCCGGTTCTCTTCGTCCTTGTCCCAGGCCTGGACCATGAGCAAGACCCCGAAGACCATGAGCGCCACGGTGAGCCCGACCACCACGGTCATTGACATGCTCTCCTCGAGGTCGGTGGTCGCCGCGGCCGAACGGACGCGGCCGATGCCGATCGTCTCCCATTCCCCATCAGGCGTCCTTCTGAGGAGCCCGTCAGTGCCAAGGCTGGCGATCAGGGTCGGCGGGTCACCAACAACCACCACTCCGCTCGGCTCGCCCACATTGTCATTGAATCTCGGCGATGCTGTCCATGACGGACCCCATGTCTTACCGCCGTCTGTCGACTCCTCGAGTCGGGTTGAGGGATCCGGAGGGTCCGGCGTGTCCGGGTCGAAGGCGCGGAAACAGTGTGAGGCTGTGAGGCAGGCGATACTCACCACATAGCCACCGAATGTTGTAGGCAGTTCATCCACAACGTCGCCGTCCCAGGTGATCCCGCCGTCGTTGGAGCTAACCCATGTGGTTTCAATGTCAGCCGGTCGATAACACAGGTTGGAGCGGTCGACGTCGCAGCGAGCCAACTCCAATGCTTGGGGATTCCTGAATATGCGGTTCTCGCCGGTTTGATCCAGCGCCCAAGTCGTCCCTAGGTCGTAACTGATCTCTCGCCAGCTTCGATCCAGAGAACTGACGTTCCGCTGACAGATGCCCTCACGCTCGAAACACCAGATCGTCTCCGGCTCCAAGTAGGGCTCTGGCGAGACTCCATAGACCGGTGGTTCAACCTCCGATAGCACCACCTCCCAGTGGAGGCCGCCGTCGGAGGATTCCTCGTAGGTGTAGTAGGTGAGTTTCTTCATGTAACAGACGTTTGGCTTGTCGGCCAGGCAAGGCCTGCGTGCGTCCTGGCCCTCCAGGTCTGGTGGTCCGGCACCACCTTGGAGAAGCTCTACAATCTCGGGCGTCGGTTGCTCGACCTCTTCCCACGTGGCCCCGGCATCGTGGCTCACGAATTGCGCTGGTTCGTAGCTTTGACCGGGTGTTCTGACGTAGACGTCGTCACCCACGACGTGAGGCGGCCCGACGCTCGGTGGGTTCTCAACGCTGGTGGCCATAGTGGCCATCGCGGCCAAACCCACGAGGGCCAATCCAAACGAGCGGTGGGCTTGCCGTCCGGATCGAAAGTTGCTGGAGATTCGCTGCCAGATCAACGCTCCAGGTAGGAGGCTGACGAGCGCGATGAGATCGGTCGGGTCGACCACAATCCGGGTCGACCAGGGATAGATCGACTCGGTCGCTGTCGCGGCCCAGGGCATGGTCTTGATCGCGGTGAACCAGAGTGCGGTCAGCCCGAATCCCCAGAAAGCGGGTCGGGGGAGATGGAGCACGGCTGCAAACGCGGTCGCAAGGAACGGGAAAAAGAGGAGTCCGGCGAAGTCGCTGAGCTTGCCGGTCAGCCAGCCGGGCGCGTTTCCCTTGAGCACGTGGTCGTTGACCAGCAATGTGACAATGGCCAGCACCACGACCGGATGAGTGAGCCCACTCACGGCCGCCACCATCGGGGGAGTTTTCTCGAGTCTGGAGCTGTCGTTTTCCAGTGGTCGTCCTCTCCTACGGAGAGGTTATGAAGCCGACCGCTGCTATGCAGATGCTGATCAGACGGGCTGTTTCTCCATCACCTCGGCCAATCGCTCGATGAGGTCGACCACCCGGTTGGAGTAGCCCCACTCGTTGTCGTACCAGGACATCACCCGGACCAGGTTCCCGCCGAGGACCTGGGTGCCGGCGGCATCGAAGATCGAGGAGTGGGGGTTGCCGATGATGTCGGTGGAGACGATCGGGTCCTCGGTGTATTCCAAGATCCCCACCATCGGCCCGCTCTCAGCGGCGGCCTTGACCGCGGCGTTGACCTCCTCGACGGTCACGTTCTTGGAGAGCTCGACCACGAAGTCGACTGTCGACCCGTCGGGGACCGGGACCCTCATTGCGATCCCGTCCAACTTCCCATCGAGGTTGGGAAGCACTTCGCCGACCGCCTTGGCAGCGCCGGTGGTGGTGGGAATGATGTTCTCGGTGGCGGCTCGGCTCCGGCGCAGGTCCTTGTGGGGGACGTCGGCGAGCACCTGATCGTTGGTGTAGGCGTGGACCGTGGTCATCACCCCTTTGACGATCCCGAAGTTGTCGTCGAGAACCTTGACCAACGGCACGAGGCAATTGGTGGTGCAAGAGGCATTGGACACGATGATGTCTTCCGGCCCCAGCTCATCGTCGTTCACCCCCAGCACCACGGTCTGATCGATCTTGTCCTGGGAGGGGACGGTGAGAATCACCCGCCTGGCCCCGGCGTCGAGGTGCTTTTGTAGGGAGGCCCGGTCCCGGAACACCCCGGTCGACTCGATCACGACGTCCACTCCGAGCTCGGCCCAGGGGAGCTGCGCAGGGTCACGCTCCATGAGCATCTTTATCTCGTGGTCGCCCGTTTTCATCACGCCGTCGTCGACGGTGACCTCGTCTTCGAAGCGGCCCATCACCGAGTCGTACTCCAGGAGGTAAGCGAGGATGTCGTCGTCGGAGAGGTCGTTGATGGCGACCACGCGTATTCCGCTCTCCGGCCGCTTGGCGATGATCCGGAACACGGCGCGGCCGATGCGCCCGAAACCGTTGATGGCCACGTTCACCATGTCACTGTCCTCCCTCTAGATAACCGGCGATCGTGGTGGTTACTTCCACAGCGCGATGGGAGTAGGCCCAGCCGTTGTTGAACCAGGTGATGGTCTTCACCAGATTCCCCCTGGTGACCATGGTTGCCAGGCTGTCGAACACTCCCGAGTGGGAGTTGAGTCTCACGTCCGAGGAGACGATGGGGTCGGCAACGAACTCGATGATCCCCGAGAAGCGGGACTCCACCTCCTGGGCCACCACCGAGTTGACCGCCTCCACCGTCGTCTCGACAGCAGTCTCGGCGGTGAGATCCACCGTGGAGCCGTCGACCACCGGGACGTTGAGCGCGACAACCGCCAATTTCCCCTCGAGTTGGGGAAGTGCCTGGGTCAGGATCTCGGCGGTGTTGGTAGCGGCGGGGATGATGTTCTCACCGGCTGCTCGGCTGGTCCGGTAGGACTCCGTGGGGACATCGGCCAGCCGGCCCGCGTTCGACATCGCTTTGACTGTGGTCATGAACGCATGTTTCACCCCGAACTTCTCGTCGAGAATCTGGAGGATCGGTGCGGCAGCATTGGAGCTGTTCGAGCCGAGGGCGACCAGATCGACGCTCGGTCCGAGCACGTCGTCGTTGATCCCGCGCAGCAAGAGCGGGATCTCGCCGGGAGTCTCAGGGCTCGATGTGAGCACCACCTTTTTCGCCCCCGCAGTCAGATGCTGGTCCAAGGCTTCCTTGGACCGGTAGCGACTGGTGGTCTCCAGGACAACATCGACTCCGAGCTCACCCCAGTTGGCCTCACCCGGAGTCTTCGCCTTCAGGAACGCAGCCTGTTTCGAACCGTGGGTCAGCTTCCCGTCTGCATAGGAGACCGGCACCGGGAAGCGGCCGTAGATCGAGTCGTACTTGAGGAGATAGGTCAGCGCTTCGGGATCGGCGATGTCGCTGATGGCGACTACTTCGAGGTCGTCGCGTTGATGGACGAGACGGAAGACGTTGCGACCGATCCTTCCGAACCCCATCAACCCGAGGCGGGTCGTCGTCATGTGCAATTCCCTTTCTGGGTCGGGAATGTAGCGGTCAACCCCCTGGCTCCCGCCGCCTGCCCCCGGTACGTTGGCCAGGGGAGGGGAGATGCTTGCCCATTTGGCCCTGGTCGCAGTCTGTCTCGTGGCTCCGGTCGACGGACCGGTCACCGCCGGTTTCGCACCGATCGGCCGGTACGGTGGTCATTGGGGCATTGATTTCGGAGCTCCGTGGGGGACCCCGGTGCGGGCGCCGGCATCTGGTCGGGTCACCTTCGCCGGGTCGGTGGCAGGGATGGAGTCGATCACCATCGAGCCGGTGCCCGGCTTCAAAGTATCGGTCTCCTACCTGAGCGATCGGAGGGTGATGGCGGGGCAGTACGTGATCCGCGGCGAGCACATCGGCGACACCGGGAGCCCTCACGGCTCGCCAGGGGCCCATCTCTCGGTGCGCATCGGCGGCACTTATGTCGATCCCCGGGATTGGCTGCGTTGTGTGCCCACCGATATCAGCCGGGCGCTCCGGCTGGTGACCCCGCCTGCCCCCTATCCTCGGCGTCGTGCACACCGGCATCCTGGGTGGGACGTTCGATCCGATCCATATCGCACATCTCCACGCCGGGGAGACCGCCCTCTACCAGGCGAGACTGGACCGGGTGCTGTTCATGCCGGCGGGGGAGCCGTGGCAGAAGTCCGATCGCCAGATAAGCGGCGCGGAGCACAGGGTCGCCATGACCCGGCTCGCAATCGAGGGCGTCGACGGATTCGAATTGGACGACCGTGAAGTCAGTCGTGATGGTCCCAGCTACACCATCGACACCCTTCTTTCGTTCCCCGGCCACGAGGACCTGTCCCTGATCCTGGGGGCCGATGCCGCTCTCGGGATCGAGACCTGGCACCGGTGGGAGGAGATCGTGGAGCGGGCGGCTTTGCTCGTCGTACCCCGCCCGGGGACCGACCCCCGGGACGTGCAGGCGGCTCTGCCTGATGCCATCTTCCTCGACATGGCGGTCCTCGAGGTCAGTGGCACCGAGATCCGGGAGATGGTCGAGCTCGGTGAGCCCTATCGGTTCCTGGTCGTCCCGTCGGTGTACGGGTACATCGAGGAGCACGGTCTGTATGCGGATCTCGGGGGAGGCGATAGGGTGGGGGGCTCATCCGACCAGGAGGAAGGCTCGTAGAGAACAGCGTGGAACTTGCCCGGATGGCGGCCGACGCCATCTACAGCAAGAAGGGCATGGACATCGTCCTGCTCGAAGTAGAAGGGCTATTCGTTCTCTCCGATGTCTTCGTGATCGCCACCGGGACCTCCCGCCCACATGTGCAATCGCTGGCCGACCAAGTCGAGGAGAAGCTGCGCGAGGACCGCGGTATGAAGCCGCTTCGGATAGAGGGCAAGGCCGAGGCCGAGTGGGTCCTCATCGACTTCGGGGACATCATCATCCACCTTTTTCAGGCGGGACCACGTGACTTCTACGGTCTGGAGCGACTCTGGGCGGACGCCGAGCGGATCAACTGGGTGGAGCCCGCGGTAGCAGACGGGTAGCGGTTGCTTGTTGACCAGGGGCCCCGAATAGACTGCCGTTTCCCGTCTTGGGGCTGTAGCTCAGCCTGGCAGAGCACTTGACTGGCAGTCAAGGGGTCAGGGGTTCAAATCCCCTCAGCTCCACTCCCCGTCGTCGTCCATTCGTACAGGTCCAGGCCGGTTCGTTCAGTCGTAGGCGAGATATCGGCCCGGCTTGTCGGGTTCTTCGATCACGAAACGCAACTGGAGGTCGGTATCTTCGATCATGTCGACCTGTTGAGTGAACTGCTCGTTGGTGACGATGAGAGGGCCTCCGAGACTCCAGTCCTGCGCAAGCCATGTCCGAAGAGTGTCGAGCAACACGCGATCAGTCCCCTTACCCAGTTGTGACTTGCGAATCCAGAAGTAGACCGCCGCGTCGTAGTCCTCCCACCGACGGTTTCCGACCGCAGTTATCCGCGCCGCGGTGAACATAGGCGCATCGGACGAAAACAGGTAGACGCAGCCGAGGCATTCTATTCCAGCAAGGTTCATCACCGTGTAGGTGAAGGCCTCGCGATTTGCGTGACGTCGCTCCAGCTTCTCCGGGTCTTCCCGGTTGGCAGCCACGGTGAAGTCTTCTTCGGGCCAACTCGACTGCTCCCACGTTCGCACCCTGCTCTCCATCACTGCTGCGTAATCCAGTTCGACATCAGCAGCCATGATCGGCCTGAGCATGAAGGTGTCTGTCGTCAGACCTTCGGGGACAGCGAATTCCATATTCTCGAAAGGCACGTCTACATTCCCGCGCGTCGGTTGACTCCAAGGTCAAAGCTACGCGGGTCTCGACCTGAGCCGTATCGCCCCGCGGGCATCATCGAGGTCTCGTAAGTCTGTCCAGACACCTGGTGATAGGGGGAGGCGGGCCGAGGCGCTGGCTAACGTTCAGTGCCCGATTCCGAGGGGATTGATGGGCTCAGTCCGCGAACACTTCGATTCGGTTACGACCATCTCATCGAGACGACGCTGGGCCACTCCCTCTGAGGATCTGGTCACGACGATTCTGATGGCAGTAATGACGACAGGTCTGTTCCTCGACGGCTGGTCGCACAACAACAACCCTACGGCGGAGAGCTTTCTGTCGCCTTCGCACTACCTGCTTTACGCGTCGTTCTCCGTTACCACGATATGGATTCTGTGGATCACCTTCCACAGCCATCCGGGACGCACCGTTGCCGCAGTTCCAGTTGGCTATGGCCTGGGACTGGTCGGGATTGGCGTGTTCATCCTTGGGGGCATAGGTGACGCGATCTGGCACGCAACGTTCACGTTCGAAGTGTCCATCGACGCCCTCTTGAGCCCCACTCACGTCTTGCTGTTCGTTGGCGGCCTGCTCATCGGCACCTCGCCACTTCGATCGGCGTGGCACCGACCGGACCCGGATCCCATGACCTTGACGGTGATGACAACCCCCGTCGTGGCCATGGCGTTGGCCGCTGCCAGCGTGGGTTTCTTCTTCCAGTACGTGTCCGGATTCAACACGACCGCTCCTGCGGTCGAGTACCTCCCGGTAAAGAACGTGGTCGACCCCCAAGCTGCCCTAGGAATCGCCGGAATCATGCTCACAAACTTGATTCTGCTGGGTGCGCTGTTGCTGCTCATCCGTCGTTGGACGCTCCCTTTCGGAGCCGCCACGATCGTCATCGGCGTGCACGCTGCGACGATCCAGGTGCTCAGGGAGTTTCCAGTGGCTGAGATCATCATCGGAGCCGTAGTTGCCGGCCTCGCGGCCGACCTCTTGATCGGCAGGTTGCGGCCGTCTCTTTCAAGGATTTTCGCACTGCGAGTGACCGCCGCCGCGATCCCAGTCCTCATCTGGGGATCGTTCTTTGTGTTCTTCGAAACGGGCGACAGAATCCTGTGGCCACCGGAGTTGTGGTCCGGTGCCATTGTGTTCGCCAGCGCCGCCGGGCTAGGCCTCAGCCTGGTCCTGGTGTGGCCGAGTTCGCAAGCAGCGCTCATTGAGCCCGAGCCCAACGATGCCTTGATGGTTCAGGCCGAAGGCCCACCCTGAGTGTCTACCTGGTTGTCCCAATCCCCGAGGACTATGGCGACTAGCCAGACCAGAAAGGCGACAACCAGGCCCGCAACCGCTGGAAAGTAGAACGGGGAGTTCGATCCGGGAGGATCGGTCATTGCGAACGAAAACAGGGCCAACAACGACAGAGGCGTCATGGCGATCCCGGAGATGAATGCCCAGCGAGGCATTGCGTTCCTCTCACGAAGGGCGTTTGAGAACCCGGCGACCGCGATTGCGAGGGTGATGTAGGCGATGGTCATCAGGTTGTCCTGAATCCAAAAAAGGGAATCGGCCAGCACCTCTAGAGCCCTCGATTCAGCTACGCCCAGCCGGTACTCCTCGGCAGGCACCCCCATCACCACACCAGTGAAGCCTGCAACCGTGAACAGAATCCCGCTCGCGCTCATGAAACCGGTGCCAGTGCTGAGCCAGATGGACCTGGGTGGGCCGAGATGATGAGCGAGGGCGATACCAAACAGGATCGTCGGAATCACAAGCAGGCCGCGGAGCATCCCCCCACCCAGTAGGAAGACGCGGTAGCGGTCGAATCGCTGAATCGACTCTGTTACCTCGAGAGTGTCGAAGAAGAAGGGCCTCGGTTGCGCCGCCAGGGAAACCACCAGCATGCCACCCAGCAGGACGGCCGAAAGGCGGACGAGTCGCATCAGGACGTCGTGGGAGCCATCCGGGTCTGTTTGATCCTGGATCGATCTCCGGCAAACGGGCCAGTCCCCATGGCATACAGGCGCACGATTGGGGTTGCGGTTTCCTCGTGCTCGGCCATCGCGACCCGGAAGTCGGAATTGAGGAGCCGGATCCGCTCCACGATTCTCGTCTCGAAGTCCGTCTGCATCTGCGGGGTGATGTCGCCTCGGACCTCGAAGGAGAAGACTGGGCGCACCGTACCTCCTTCCTCGAACAAGCTCAGGCAGAAAGAATGGACCGCACCGGCCAGGTCAGGCTCGTCATAGAGGGCTTGTTCGATGTCCTCGGGGTAGATGTTGGCCCCCATCACGCTCAGCGTGGAGTCCTTTCGTCCGTAGACCCATAGGAAGGGGAGTCGGAGGGGTCGGACACGACTCATGTCCGCGAGCTCGCGGCCAGCCGACTGGAATCGCGCTGCCATCTCTGCGTAGGTGGCAACCCCGCCTTCGTCGTGGATGTTGTATCGAATCCGGGGTGCAACCACTTTCAATCTGTTGACGGTGAAAAGCAGCTCTCCGCCCTCGGTGACGGCGACATAGTGGTTCAGTGGGTTGTATTGGAAGACCATCGGGAGACGGGAATCGTTTCCGAACACTGCTTCTCGAAGCTCGGCGTCCTCCCGGCATTGCTTACGAATGGAGACCGCCAGAGGCGTTTCTCCGGCGAGTCCGATTTCGATGTCGGTCGCCCCGTAGCCACTGAAGACCGGGTCAAACTTCCGGTAGAGGTAGTCGCGAAGGCCCTCCGACATGCCCTCGCCCCCAACCAAACCCATCAGCCTGTAATCCGCCAGCGGGAAGCCTCGGGACTCCGCCTCGTCGATCATGTACTTGAGGAAAGGTGGGTACCCGCAAACCAGGTACGGAAGGTCGGTGCCGAAGTACTCGAGGGTGCTGAAGATCTTGTCGAGATCCGGGCCTGTCGACTTGACGATTCCGTTTCTCTGCAGAGCCACCCCCATATTGATCCCTGTCGCCCAGGCCCCCATCGAGAATGCGTTGATCGTGATCCAGGGGCCGGGGCCGAAGTCGTACCGGGCAAAATGGCTGATCGTGATATGGCTCACCGCGCGTTCTTCGATGGAACGGACCCAGTTGTAAGGAACGCCAGAACTTCCTGACGACTCGTCGATCGCGACATCACGCAATGGCAGGGAACCGCCGGAACACCGGTCGGAGATGGGAAACGCTCTGATGTAGTTGTCTTTGTCGATGGGGGGCAGCTCGAGCGAGACGATGTCGCGATCTCCCACCTGTTGGTCGTCGAGGAACTTGCGATACGCAGGAGTGCCGGCTCGCGCCCGGTCCGCTGCTCGTATTGCCTTCCATCTCGCAACGCGGGCGACCATCGCCGGCGAAGCGCGGGACACGACCCAGAGGAACATGGGATATCGCGGACCCATGAACGCGAAAGCCCAGTCGAAGGGAACCAGGACCACTCTCAGAATCAGGAGCTTCAATCCGGCGGGCAAGTCCCATCCCTTTCGTCGTGTCGAGTATGGAATCGGACTGACAGGTCGTGAGTGGGGGACCTTTCCTCATCACGTCGCCCCAGATCAGCCATCTACGGTCTCGCTCGAGAACGGGAGAACCGGGGTTCGCCAGGCTTCCGCATCATCTTCTGCCCTCCATCGCCCGATGGTGTGACCTTCAGGCTGGGCTACCAGGAATCGTATGAACGAGGCATGAGCGGTCCCGGGCTTGACCAGCCAGCGAATGGCAGTCCTGTGCTCGGTGCTCTGCGCAAAGGCCATCATCTCTTTCCGTGAATCCCAGAAGGACATGTTCCCGAAGGTGAACGGGAACTTGTACCAGAGGAAGTGTCCCCTATAGCCGGGTGAGCCGCGCATCTTCCGGGACAGTCGCACCCAGACGAACGCCAGCTGAATCAAAGCCCTGACGCCCGTGTACTGAGTCCCTCCGAAGAAGAGATGCGTACCCTGAGCGGGCGCGGGGGCATGGCTGAAGTCCTTGGTGTACAAATCTCCCTCCTACGACAAGACGATCAACTCGTTAACTGGCAACCGCGGCGAGCGAGGGCTTGGCGGCCCGAAGCCCAGGCGAAAACAAGCCACCATTGGGGCGCTGCTTGGAATGCCGAAGACGTCGGCCAGACCGATGCGCGTGGTCTCGTGGTCCATCGACGCAGTCATGGGGTGGAACCTGACGTTCTCCGCTGTTGCTTCAAGCCAAACCCGGAGCAAGGCTCGACCACCGGCGAAGTAACCGGCGACATCAGCGCTTGGAGCTGTGAGAAGGCCGAAAACTGGCGCGTGCCGGACCAGACGAGCTTGGAATGCGGCCATAGGTCTATGCAGGCCGACGCTCGCCAGGACTCGCATCCGATTAGGAGGGAATATGTATGACGCCGCAGCCGCTCTCAGTCGCCCAAGTGAAAGGCTTTCGATCGTGAGGCCGTCCCGGATGTACCTGGGGTCGTCGGCACCAACCCTTAGCCATCCGTAGAACTCGCGATAGACCGCAGCGTCCGCAAGATTCTGGGCCGTCCCCGCGAAGGTCAGGTCGGCAACCCCCTGAAGTCGGTCGCCGCTCACAAACGAAAGATGGCTGTCGTGAGTGGCGGCCTGATGTACGAGACGTTGGAGGGTTGACGATGGCACCTGCTCGGAGGCAAATGGCAGTCTGGTGGTCTGACGATGAGGAATCGCGGATGCAAGGGCTCCTTGCATCTGGTCAGGCGTGGCCATCGAAAACATGAGCCAGGCTGCATGTTCCACAGCGGGCCTGTAATCAAGCCGAACGTGGGTAGCGACGCCCTCCGCCCCAGCGGTGATCGAGATCGACTCAGCGGCCGCTCCCAATCCGGTCATCAGGTAGGAGGATCGAGGATCTCCGTGTGGCAATTCACGCTTCCGATCCCATCCCAATCCGATGCCGTCCTCAACGGGACGAAAGATCCATGGTTGGGAGTTGTGCGCCGAGGGGGCGGACACGGCGGCACTCAACCAGGGGACAATCGGTAGTCCCTTGAAGGAGAGGGTCGGCGCGTGCTCCACCAGCGCCTCCAGTGCCAGGGGGTCAAACCGTAGCCGTTAGACGGAATCCTTGGACTCGCGATCTGGTGAAACTGCAGAGAGGGTCCGAGTTCCTCTCGAACAAGGCCCGTTAGGTCTTTGCCCTCAGTCTCTTGAGAAGCTCGGCATGAGCTTTCTCGACGCTTTCCTTAGGCAGACCGGTGTAGAGCTGGATGAGCTCGTCCCTGGTGATCACGTCCTTTCGGATATCCAGGATCGCTGATTTGGCGAAGTGCCTGCTGGAGCCCATGTCCACGGAAACGATCTTGACGAAATCCTTGAGAAAGTCCTGTTCCTCGGGGGTGAAGGCCATGTCGTCATCTCCTGTGTCGAACGGTGGTGCGTCTCCAGGGACCAAGACCGTGGCGGGGTCGATACCCGCCTCCAGGTCCTTGGGCCCAAGGTTGAATTCGAAATGCATTGTGTCGCCGATGGCCCACCCGAGCCATCGAAAAACCCGGATCTCTTCCTTGGTCTTGATTCTCTCGACTGCCTCGACCTGGGATCGGGTGACCTTGGTCTTGGAGAAATCCCACTTCTTCTTGGCGAACGGTGACTCGAAGTGCTTGTTGAGGGGTGGGTCGATGTCGACTGCAATCCCATAGTTGTGGAGGGAGCAATTCTCTCCCGAAGGGGCACACGGCTTGGACTTGTCGATCCCTTGGGAACAAGCCCTCCCCACCTCGGCACGCTTGGGCACCGGGTACCCCGTCGCCAGCAGAGTGGATTCGAGTGCAGCCCAACCGTCGAGGCAAATGCTCGGGGTGAAGCCGCGCTTCTTCCCCCAGAGAACCAGTTGCGACTTCGATTCCTTACTTTTCGCGATGCACCGGTAGGGAGCCCAGAGCTCGCGCATCTTCCTGACTGAGACCAATGGAGGAAACTTACTCGGGTCCGTCGATGCAGCCGCTTCCGTACCAGAATCGGTGCCTATGCCAGACGAGGTATCAGCAGACAACGCCGATTACGACAACGGCGAGCCGAAACACCGAGGCTTCAGGCTCAACGGAGAGATGCACGGGGCTTGGGAGTTCTACCGACGCGATGGCAGCCTCATGCGCAGCGGGGAGTTCGACAACGGAGAACAGGTGGGGACGTGGCGCACCTTCGATCGCGCCGGGAATGTCGTGAAGGCGACAGAGTTCCCCACTGGTAGCTAGCGACAGGGTCCAGGCCCCTGGGCGTCTTGGCTACTCGGCGGGTTGAAACAGTTCGATCGGGTTGCCGGAAGGATCCTCGAGGAGAATCTGCTGGCCGCCAGGGCCGGTCACGATGTCGTTGCGGAACGGCACTCCCTCCGAGCGGAGACGTTCCACCTCGGCGCCGATGTCGTCAACGATGAGGTGGATACGGTTCCAGCCTCCGGGGGCCGGCTTGCGCCCGTCGGGCATGGGCCGACCCGCCGAGCTCTGGGGCCCGGCCAGCAGCAGTCTCAACCTTCCCCTCACGACATCGGCGAAGGCGGGGAGAGCGCTGGACTTCACGCGGAAACCGAGATGGTGCGTGTAGAACTCAATGGCATCCTCCACGTTGTCCACCATGTAGCGGACACTGACCATGTCTTCTTCGGACATCCGCCGTCACCCCCTGGATTCGCCCTGATATCGCCAATATTTACCGGCAGGAGGATAGGTGCGCCCATGTCCCCCCCGAATACGGAGCAGGAGGATGGCGGGCAACCTCGATCCAGACCCGTTTCTGTCACGGCCACCCGATACAAATAGGTCATGGCTGGGGGAGACCGGCTGCCGATCATCATTCCGCTCCTCGAGGACAAGGAGCTGGCCTCGATCGACGAGCTCGACGATCACATCCTGTTGCTCGAAACCGCCAGGCGTCGCCTCGATGTCGAGTGGACCGAGTCAGTTGGTGTCTTCGAAAGCCGGAAGGGGCACGAGGTCTATTGCTACCCCAACATGGTCGCCTATCTCAGGCATCGGGCTCGCATCGCCGGCTCCCGTGCCAGCAGATATGTCACCGCAGCGCGACACGCAATGCGATTCAGGGCGACCTTTGCCTCCTGGCGATTGGGACAGATCACAACCGATCAGGCAGAGATGCTGTTCCAGGCAGCGAGGCAGCTGCCTGACCGGTACCCGGACGCGGAGCCGGTGTTGCTCGAGATCATCGGGGACACCGCCGAGGAGACCGAGAAGATCCTGGCCTACTGGCGTCAGGCGATCGACCGGCCAGGCGTAGAGGTCGAGGGAGAGGTGCAGATGGCGAGGCGGCGATTCGACTTCTCGCGGCGGGCAAACGGCATGATCGAAGGCGAGTTCGCTCTCACCGAGCCCGCCGGTGAGGCGTTCATGGCGGCTCTGGACTCCGTGATGCCACCACCGTCGGCCGGCGATGATCGGAGCGCCAGTCAGCGGCGTCACGATGCATTCGAAGACCTCGCCCGTGGATTCCTGGCAGGCAGTGAGCCCTCCGAGGTCGGCGGCGAGCGGCCTCATGTCAACGTCTTCGTCGACATCAAGGCACTGGAAGGAATCCCCGGTGGGCTCCACGAAACGGAGGGAGGCCGGGTGCTCGACGTGGAGACCATCCGTCTTCTCGCTTGCGACTCGTCGGTGAGTCGCATCGTCTGGAAGGGCGAGTCCGAGATCCTCGATGTTGGAAGGCGGACCCGGGTCATACCCGCAGCGATGCGGCGGGCCGTCATTGCCCGTGACCGCCACTGCGTGTGGAAGGGCTGTGGCCGGTCACCGAGATGGTGCGATGTCCATCATCTCCACTCCTGGGCCCAGGGAGGTGACACCAGCCTGTGCAACCTTTGCCTGCTTTGCCGCTACCACCACACACTGGTCCATCGTCACGAAGGTGACTTGAGAGAGGTCCTCGATCTGCGGTCTCTCGAGCGGGTTGCGGCCGGTCGACCTACCTAGGGGCGGTGTGCCCCCACTCCGGACTTCCTCCGAATCACCGAGCCAATTCCAACATGGTGTGGCGCCCCGGCCGAGATGCCCGACCTACTCGCCTACCGGGACAGGTTCGATCCGGCGATAGAGGCTCAACGAAAGAGTGTAAAACACGACCAGTATGCCCAGGCTCCAGGCCATGGCGATCCAGAGATCATTGCCCGGCGTGCCGTCGGTGAGCAGTGAGCGAATCGTCTCGATGATCGGGGTCATAGGTTGGTTCTCGGCAAAGCCCCTCAGCAATGGTGTCATCGAGTCGGTGGGCACGAACGATGGGCTGATGAAGATCAGGAGCAGCAGGATGTAGGCGAAGGCGCCGGCGCCCTCCACCGTTCTTGCCAGCAGGCCGAAGAACATGGCCATCCACGTCGTGGCGAGGGTGAACAGGACAAGAAGGCCGACGAACCACAGCCACCCATCAGGTCTGGCGGCCGGGCGAAACCCGACGATGAACGCCACCACCAACACGAGAAAGCAGGAGAAGAGGTTGGAGAGCGTCGACGACAGAGCCTGTCCGCTCAGAACCGAGGAAGGCGCCACCGGCATCGTCCGGAAGCGACCGATGATGCCCTTCTGCAAATCCATGCTGAGTCGCACCGCGGCATAGGCAATGCCACTGCCGATGGTCATGATCAGAACCCCGGGCGTGATGAAGTCGACGTATTCGACCGAGCCGGTCTGTGCCCCGAGGGCGCCCCCGAACACGAAGACGAACAGTAGGAGGATCGCGATCGGCGTCAACACGACGGTGATGATCGTGTCGAGGCTGCGCGTCGTGTGTCGCAGGCTTCGCTTGGTCATGGTCCACATGTCATTCAGAGCTCGCATGTGAGTCCTCCAGTTCTTCGTCGAGGATCTTGAAGAAGACGTCGTCGAGTGTGGGCGTCTGCTTGGTGAACCGAGTCGGCTCGATCCCGCTGTCTCT
>JBIOVB010000043.1:0-15102 GCA_044867525.1 Acidimicrobiia bacterium
GGCGGGCACCCCAAACACGCTAGTTGATCTACTCGTTAATCGTCACCACGGGCTCGCCGGCGACCAGGTTGGTCAGCTCGAACGTTCCCTGCGCTGTGGTATCCCAGACGTTGGGCAGCACTGCGAAGGAGGTCGTCCAGACCATCCAGGAGGAGTTGGCGCACTCGGTCACGGGGTTGATGCACTCGGGCCACTGCTCGGCACCGATGATGATCTCACCGCTGTCGGCCAGCGGGGTCCACAGGTGTGAGCTGTTGTTGAAGGCGCGGTAGTTGGCCGCGTCTGCAGATGGGGCATCGCCCTCGATCCGGTCGGTCCGCCATGCGGCGATATTCGGGAACTGGAACAACGGCACCATGACGTGGTCGTCGACCAATGCCTGACCGATCTGGTGGATCAGCTCGGCCCGGGCCGCCTCGTCCAACTCGGTGTCGCTCTGAGCCATGAGCGCAGAAGCGTCCTCGTTGCACCAGAACACTGAGTTCTGGCCCTGGTTGTTGTTCTCGGCACTCGGGACCTGAGCACAGCTCATGATCGAGGTGACGCTCGGGTCCGGAGATGCGGTGTTGATGTACATCGCGAGGTCGTAGTCACCGGCAGGCAGACGCTGCTGGAACACGGCTGCGGCATCGCCATTGGATGCGACGACGTTGAAGCCGGCCTCGGCCAACACCGGGATCATGAGGGCCTGAGTGGCCTCACGACGGGGGTTGGGAGTGTTGATCATCCACTGGATCTCGGGGACTGTCCCATCGGCACTTGCCCAGAATCCATCACCGTTCAAGGTCCAGCCCGCACCCTCGAGCAGCGCAACGGCGCCCTCGGGGTCGTAGCTGTTGGTGAACTGGTCGTTCTGGCACCACGGCCCAACGGTCGGAACCCAGAGGCCACACTGCAACAGTGGGGCACCCGGGAAGATCGGGTCGTAGATGTTGGCCAGGATCAGCTCACGGTCGATGGACTTCGAGAAGGCCTCGCGGAACACCGGGTCCGAGAAGGGCCCACCGCGGTCGGCACCCTGCTGGAAGTACAGACCCTCGTAGTTCGTTCCATAACCCGGAACGAAGTCGATGTTGTCTGCAGCCAGCGCGTCGGTGATACCGGCGAAGGCCTGGGGGAAGATGAAGTCGACTTCACCGGCTCCAAGAGCGGCAATGCCACCATCTTCGGTCCTCGGGACCATCACGATCCGGCTCGCGACAGGAGCGTCGTCGCCCCAATATGCCGCGTTGGGCTCGAGGATGGCCTGATCCGGGCTCCAGGACGTGAGCTGCCACGGACGTGCCGACACCGGGATCGCGTCGAGGAAGTCTGTAGAGACATCCATGCAGTTCTCCACGAGGTGCGACGGCAGGATCTGAATGAACAGACCCCGGTACGGGGCGTAGACCGAGGACCACTCGACTACCACCTGCTTGTCGCTCTCACCGGCTTCGACCGAGAGGATCTGGTCCCATCCGGCCGTCGAGATCGCGCCTGGGGTGTTGAGGTTGGCCTGCCACGTACACTGGAAGTCCGTTGCCGTGATCGGCGTCCCATCGCTCCACACCGCATCAGGGTTGATGTCAACCGTGAGCGTCATGGCCGATTCCACTGCCGGAGCCGTTGTCGTCGTCTCCGCAGGAGCCGCCGACGTAGTGCTCTCAGCGGGAGCAGCCGTTGTAGTGGTGCTCTCCGCGTCTCCGGCACAGGCCGCTGCGACCAGTGCGAAGACGAACAGCAAAAGGAGCCATCGCGGACGATTGCTCATTTTCTTCATTGATTTCCTTCCTGCTTTCAACTTGGCCGGGCGAGCCCGACCTTTGCTGGCGACCGGAATGGCCGCACCGCAGCGCCGATCCGCAAAGGCATACCCAGGGGACCTCGCCGCAGGATTTCGAGTGTACCCCAAGGGCCGCGAGTAGGGCATGCCGGAACCGACATTGAAATATCACCGGGTTTTCCCCTGGTGAAGGAATCCGCTGCCTAACCGAGCTCGGCACGGAGGGTGGGCAGCGCCTCCCCTATGCGCTCGATGGTCGAAGGGTCCTCGCCCGGCCACATGTTCACCAGGAAATAGCTGACTCCGAGGGAGGACAGCTCTTCGACCCTCGCCCTCACCGACTCGAACGTGGGCTGGTCCCCCTTTGCCACCTCCTCATGAATCCACACGATCTCGTCGGGGCTCCTCCCGTGGGTGAGGCAGGCCGCGTCGAGGGCAGCCCCTGCCTTTTCGATGTCCTCCCGCTTGGCAGGAGCGTCCCAGAAGTCCCCGAACCGGGCGAGGATGTCGATCATCCGGGGACGCCGGCTGCCGACGAGGACCGGGAGCCTGCCTCGCACCGGCTTCGGCTGGAGAGGGGTAGCTGAGAGTCGCAAGTGCTCGCCCCGGAAGTCGGTGGTCTCCTGAGATTCGAGCAGGCGGAGCGCTTGCAGGGTCTCCTCCACAAGGGCAACACGATGCGCCGGGGGCGGGAAGGGGATGCCGTACGCCTGGTGCTCCCGCTCGTTCCAGGCGGCCCCGATCCCGAAGACGAATCGCCCACCGGAGAGATTGTCGATGGTCACCGCGGCCTTGACGAGGGTCATCGGTGGGCGATGAGTGATCCCGGAGACGAAGACCCCGAGATCGATCCTGCTCGTCTCCCGGGTCATCGCGCCCAGCGTGGTGAAGGCTTCGAGGTTGTCTCCGAGCTCCCCTCCCCAATCGGACATGAAATGATCGACCAGGAATGCGGAGTCCCACCCGGCAGCCTCCACTCTGCGCCACAGATCGATCAGCTCATCGCCGGTCCGCCACATCTGAGGGGTGACGATGCCGAATTTGAGCTCATGGCCCCGGTCCCGGATGTCGGTCATCGGTTCTTCTCATCACGCCAGGCGAGCCAGGCTCCGCCGTCCCCTGGGTCCCATCCCGGGCCGTTGTAACCCAGTGTGAACTGGGTGAATCCCATGGCGAGGTAGGTGTCGGCGTGGGCCTCGAGCACGGCGTCCTTCTCCTCCGGCTCCAGCCCCAATCCCCATTCGATCGACGCCGGGTCGCGGCCCAGTTCGTCGCACCATCGGAGCAGCGCCTCCACTTTTGGCTCCAACTCGGCCGGATGATCGGGGAAGCCGGCGTGCCATCCGGTGGCATGCTCGGCAACCAAGCGCAGAGTCTTCCTCTCCCCGGTGCCACCGATCAGGATCGGGATCGAACGAAGAGGGGGCGGATTGAGCCGCTCCCAACGCGCCTTGATCCGCGGCAGGGCGGCAGCAAGCTGATCCAAGCGCCATCCGGCGGTCCCGAACTCATACCCGTATTCCGCGAAGTCACGGCGGAACCAGCCGGACCCGATGCCCAGGACCAGCCTCCCGTTGGAGATGTGATCGACCGTGCGCGCCATGTCCGCGAGGAGCTCGGGATTGCGATAGGCGTTGCAGGTGACCAAAGCGCCGATCTCCACCTGCGAAGTCTGTTCCGCCCAGGCGGCGAGCATCGTCCAGCATTCAAAGTGTGCCCCGTCCCGAGCCCCATACAACGGGTGGAAATGGTCCCAGTTGTAGACGAGGTCGAAGCCCATCCCCTCCGCAGTCCCCACCGCCTCCCGAAGCCCTCGATACTGGCCGTGCTGGGGGTGGAGCTGGGCGCCGACCCGCACCGGATGCCTATGGAGACCCTCGGTCATGTGGCGATTGTGGACCTTCCCACGATGGGAAGGTCAAGATATTGTTGGCCGGTGTTCACAATCGGGGCGTTCGCAGAGCTCACCGGTGTCTCGGCCAAGAAGCTCCGCCACTACGACGGCATCGGGCTGTTCCGTCCTGCATGGGTCGATCCCGGCTCTCTGTACCGCTACTACCTGGCATCGCAGATCCCCGAGCTGCAGCGAATCGTCGCACTCCGTGACCTCGGGCTCCCCCTCTCCACGATCGCCGGGCTCAACCAGGACTGGTCGTCCTTGCGCCAGGCCCTGGCCCGACGTCGCGCCGACCTGGTCGCGGAGCGGGAGGCCCTGGATCGAAGGCTGGCCGCTCTCGACATACGGGTGGACCAGACGGTCGACCGCGATGTTGTGGTGCGCAAGCGAACGGCCGGCATCTGGGCTTCGATGCGGCGGCTGCTCGTCGGCGGGGAGGACCTGGGGAGCATGTTCTTCGAAGTCGAAACCGTGGTCCGTGAGTCGAATGCCCGGGCGGCGCGCCCCCCGGCAGCAATCGATCACGGTGCCCAAGGGAATGGGCGCATCGTCGAGATCCTGGTCCCGCTGACGAGGACTATCGCGGCCGCCGCCGATGTCGAGACGGTGAGGACGCCTCCGGCCCTCGTGGCGTCGACGTTCGAGCGCGGGGCGTACCCAAGCCTCGTTGGGGGCGGAGAATGGGCCAGACGTTGGGCGGCGACCACCGGATACAAGGTCAACGGACCGACCTGGGTGGTCTACCTGAGGTTCTCCGCCGAGCCGGAGCTCATGGTGCCCGACGGCTTCCTCACCGACGATCAGGCGGAATATGTCACCGAGATCCAAGTCCCGATCCAGCCGGCCACCCTCTGACCGTCATGGCCGGCGCCGGTGCGCCATCCTTGGCAAATGACGCTTCCGATATCTGAAGACACACGGTTCGGAGATCTGGTCGAGGGCTCGGCGCGGGTGCAGCACCTGGGCGGCGATTGCGTCTGGGCGGAGGGCCCAATATGGATCCCGAAGCGCGGGGCGGTGATCTGGAGTGACATCCCGAACAACAGGATCATGCGCTGGACCGAGGCCGGGGGCGTGGAGGTGGAAGCGGTCGACGTCGAATACACCAACGGGCGGACCCTGGACCTCGAAGGCCGGCTGGTGGTGTGCTCCCACGGGCATCGCCGAATCGAGCGGGTCGAACCTGACGGCCAGATCACCGCGTTGGTCACCCATTACGAAGGACGTCGCCTCAACTCCCCCAACGACGTCGTGGTCAAGTCGGATGGGAGCATCTGGTTCACCGATCCTCCTTATGGGATCCTCTCCGACCACGAAGGCCACAAGTCGGAGCCCGATCTCCCCGCCTGCTACGTGTTTCGCCTCGATCCCGGGAACGGCGACCTCAGAGTGGTCACCGATGCCCCGATCCATCCCAATGGGCTGGCGTTCTCCCCGGACGAGTCACTGCTCTACGTCTCCGACACCTATGGCGGAGGGGATCCGGTCGGCAACCACGACATCATGGCGTTCGATGTTGTGAACGGTGAGCGCTTGGAGAACCCGCGCGTGTTCGCGGTGATCAGCCCGGGGGTCGCCGACGGCTTCCGCATCGATCGCCACGGGAACCTGTTCACCAGCGCCGGCGACGGGGTTCACGTCTACGACCCGGAAGGGACCCGGCTGGGACGGATCCCGACTCCCGAGGTTGCCTCCAACTGCGCCTTCGGCGGGCCCGATGGCAACCATCTTTTCATCACAGCCACCACATCGCTCTATCGCATCGAGACCAGGACCACGGCGGCGCCCCGGCCCACCCGGTGAGGGTGCGGGCTTCGCCCCACCCAACTGGCGTGATCGGTCAAGGCCGTGGCCGCTGGATACGCTTTTCGATCCGCATCCGACAGGAAGGACCCATGGAGCACACACCTGCGAGCACCCTCGAGTGGGGGATGCAACCCGAGGCGAACTTCTCTGGTCGTGCCTGGTCGACGAGCCTCTCCCGTGCCGACGACCGCCCCCTTACCGCCATCGCGGTCCTTTTCGAACCGGGAGCCCGCACCTATTGGCATTCCCACCCGGAGGGTCAAGTCCTTTACGTGACTTCTGGGCGAGGGCGAGTCGGCACGCCCTCCGGTGAGGTCGTGGAAGTCTCCCCCGGTGACGTGGTCCATGCCGGCCCGGGTGAGCTCCACTGGCATGGAGCGGCATCCGATGCACCGATGAGTCATCTCTCACTGACCACCGGCGGGCCCACAGACTGGGAGCCAAGGGCGGTGACCGACGAGGAGTACTCGCGCTGACGGCCTGATGTCGTCGGAGGGCGCCCCGAGTGCCATCATGGAAGCCATGAAGGACCATCGGTTCGGGTTCAACACCCGGGCGATCCACGCCGGCCAGCGCCCCGACCCGGAGACCGGGGCCCGGGCGATGCCGATATACGCCACCACCTCGTTCGTGTTCGACGATGCCCAGCACGCGGCCGACCTGTTCGCCCTTCAGAACTTCGGCAACATCTACACCCGGATCGGCAACCCGACTACCGCCGCCTTCGAGGAGCGGATGGCTTCGCTGGAGGGTGGCCTCGGTGCCCTGGCCACCGCCTCCGGCCAGTCGGCCCAGCTCATTTCGATACTCGGGCTGTGCCGCGCCGGTGACGAGCTGGTCGCATCCAGGTCGCTGTACGGCGGGACCTTCACCCAGTTCGATGTGACCCTGCGCCGCATGGGAATCGACGTCACGTTCGTCGACTTTGGCGATGCGGGCTCGATAGCCGAAGCCATCAACGAGCGGACCAAGCTGGTGTACGGGGAGACCGTTGGCAACCCCCGTGCCGACATTCTCGACATCGAGACGGTGGCCGGGATCGCCCACGAACACGACGTCCCGCTGATCGTGGACAACACCTTCGCCACGCCCTACCTGTGCCGGCCCATCGAGCACGGTGCCGACATCGTGGTCCACTCCGCAACCAAGTTCATCGGCGGGCATGGTGCGGCGATTGCCGGGGTGATCGTTGAGAGCGGGCGATTCCCCTTTGACAACGGGAAGTTCCCGATGCTCGTCGAGCCCTCCCCCGCCTATCACGACCTGAGGTTCTGGGAGAACTTCCGCGAGTACGCCTACCTGATGAGGGCACGGGTGGAGCTGCTTCGGGACACGGGCGCCTCGCTCTCGCCGTTCAACGCCTTCCTCCTGCTCCTCGGCCTGGAAACACTCCCACTTCGCATGCAGCGCCACGTGGAGAACGCCCGGGCAGTGGCCGAATTCCTCAGGGAGCGCAAGGAGGTGGCATGGGTCAACTTCCCGATATTCGACGACAACCCGTGGACCACTCTGGCCAAGAAGTATGTTCCGGAGGGCCCGGGCGCGGTGTTCACCTTCGGGCTGACCGGTGGGTACGACGCCGGGATCCGATTCATCGAGAAGGTCGACCTGGCATCACACCTCGCCAATGTCGGCGACGCCAAGACCCTGGTCATCCATCCCGCCTCGACCACCCACCAGCAGGTGCCGTTGCAGGACCGGGAGAAGTTCGGAGTCACGGACGACATGGTCAGGATCTCCGTCGGCATCGAAGACATCGAGGACATCCTCTGGGACCTGGACCGCGCCCTGGAAGCGGCGTCATGAGCGTCATCGACCTCGATGCCAAGGACCGCCTCTCCATAATCCTCGGCTCGCGGACGGTGGCCCTGGTCGGGGTGTCCGCCAACCCGATTCGCTCCTCCAACTTCGTCGCCAGCTACCTGGTGCGCACCGACTTCACGACCTGGCCAGTGAACCCGATGTACGACGAGGTCCTCGGATTGAAGGCCTACCCGTCTCTGCAGGATCTCCCCGAGCCGCCCGACATCGTCGACGTCTTCCGGCGTCACGACGAGATTCCGGGTGTGGTGAAGGACGCGATAGAGGTCGGGGCGAAGACCGTGTGGTTCCAGCTCGGGCTTCGTCACGACGAAGCGGCTCAGATGGCGGTCGACGCCGGGCTGCGGGTGGTGCAGGACCGCTGTCTGAAGATCGAGCATGCCCGGTTTGCCGGCGGCCTCCATCTCGGCGGGTACGACACCGGGGTCATCTCCTCGAAGCGCCGGAGGCCGCTCGGCTGACCCCGAGCCTCTGCCCCTCTCTTTCCGTGGGAAAACAGGTGATAGCCTCGCTCGTCTGTGGGCACCGAATTCTTCACTGACGTGCCGGAGCGGATCGGCTTCGGTGGAATCGACTCGACCGACCCTCTGACGTACAAGGTCTATCAGCCGGACCGCATGGTGCTGGGCAAGACCATGCAGGAACAGCTGCGGATCGCCGTCTGCCTCTGGCACTCGTTCAACTGGCCAGGATCGGACGTCTTTGGCACCGGAACATTCGACCGTCCATGGCTCGCCGGTGGTGGCGACCCGATGGCTGCCGCCGCCAGCAAGCTCGAGGCGGCATTCGAGTTCCTGGCCAAGCTGGGCGCCCCCTACTTCTGCTTCCACGACCGGGACGTGTCGCCCGAGGGGGAAACCTTCTCCGAGACACGGGCGAATCTGGACAAGGTCATCGAACTGATCGAAGGTCACATGTCTCGCACCGGACTGCGCCTGTTGTGGGGCACGGCCAACCTGTTCAGCAATCCCCGGTACGCCGCCGGTGCAGCCACCAATCCCGACCCGGAGGTGTTCGCGTATGCGGCCGCCCAGGTCAAGGTGATGCTCGAGGCCACTCACAGGCTCGATGGGGCCAACTACGTGCTGTGGGGGGGACGGGAGGGTTATGAGACGCTGCTCAACACCGACCTGAGACAGGAGGAGCGCCAGTTTGCGAAATTCCTCGAGCTGGTCGCGGAGCACAAGCGCAAGATCGGGTTCCAAGGAACACTGCTCATCGAACCCAAGCCCCAGGAGCCGACCAAGCACCAGTACGACTATGACTGCGCCACAGTCCACGGCTTCCTGACCCGCCACGGCCTCGACGGCGAGTACAAGGTGAACATCGAAGCCAATCACGCCACTCTCGCCGGCCACAGCTTCCATCACGAGGTGGCCTACGCCACCTCGCAGGGGATCTTCGGCAGCATCGATGCCAACCGTGGCGATTATCAGAACGGGTGGGACACCGACCAGTTCCCCAACTCGGTGGACGAACTGTCGCTGGCGCTCTATGAGATCCTCGACAGCGGCGGCTTCTCGACTGGCGGGTTCAACTTCGACTCCAAGCTCCGTCGCCAGAGCATGGACCGCACCGACCTCTTCCACGGGCACATCGGCGGAATCGACACCCTGGCCCGCGCCCTCCTGGTGGCTGCGGACATGATCGAGATGGAGAGCCTGAAGGGGCCAAGAGCGATGCGGTATGCCGGCTGGTCCAACGACATGGGATCGTCGATACTCGCCGGCGAGGCGTCGTTGGGCTCACTCGAGGAGAAGGTCTCCTCGGAAGGCATCGAACCCCGCCCGGTTTCGGGGCGCCAGGAGCTGCTGGAGAACGTGGTCAACCAGCGGATTTGGGCTCTCGACTCCGGAGAGCAGGGCAGCGTCTAGCCCCAGGAAGTCTCGGTAACCGGCCGGAGGGCGACTTCGAGGATGCGGTGTGTCCTGGGCCGGGTGAGGACGAAGAGCACGACATCGGCGACCTCTTCGGCGGTCATCATCCCCGCCAGCGCCGGCATGTCCGGTGTTCGGCCCCGACCCATCGCAAACTCGGTCGCCACACCACCGGGGCAGACATTCGTGCAGCGCACACCCTGCTCGCGGAGCTCATGATCCAAGGCTGCGGTGAACCCGACCTGGGCGAACTTCGAGGCGCAGTACACCGCCTCGTACGGCAGGCCCCGGCGCCCAGCCTCGCTGGACAGGGTGACGATGTCGGCCTCGCCACTCCGCAACAAGTAGGGCAGGGCGGCTCGCACCGCATACAGGGTCCCTTTCACGTTGACATCGATCATCTCCTCAAGGTGGGCCGGGTCGAGATCCAGGAAGGGCCCGTAAGCACCCACCCCTGCATTCGCCACCAGGACGTCGAGCCTCCCGAAACGGTCCACTGCCCTGGCCGCGAGATCGTGGAGAGCGTCGGAATCCCGCACGTCGCAGGGCCCGGCCACCGCATCGGCAATCCCGAGGTCGGCTCCACTCCGTGACGCCAGTGCCAGTTTCACGCCCTGGGAGTCGAGCGAGTGGGCGACAGCCGCCCCGATGCCCCCGCTGGCTCCAGTGACAAGCGCGACTTTTCCTTCGAGATCGATCATTGCTTTCCTTCCGCTTGCAGCCGTCAGCCGTGGAGCTGTTCCAGCTCCTTGGTGGTGACCTGATCAGGCATCTTCCCGATGATGATCATCGCCAGAACCTCGTCCATGGTGCACTCGCCCCGATTCACCGTCCCCACCAGCTTTCCCTGGAGCATGACGCTGATCCGGTCGGCGAGGTCGAACACGTCGTGGATGTCATGGCTGATCATGATGATCCCGATGCCTTCGGATTTGAGCTGGCGCATCAGCTGGCGGACCTGCTCGGTCTCGGCCGGACCGAGTGCCGCGGTGGGCTCATCCATGATCAGGATCCGGGCATTGAAATGGACCGCCCTGGCGATAGCAACGGACTGCCGCTGGCCACCCGACAACGAGGCGACCGGAACCTTGAAATTCTGGAACTTGGGGTTGAGCCTCCCCATGAGCTTTCGGGTCGCGTCCTCCATCGACGAGTCATCGAGGGTCCCCCACCGCGTAAGCATCTCCCGGCCCAGGAACATGTTGCTCGGGGCATCCACGTTGTCGGCGAGGGCCAGAGTCTGATAGATGGTCTCTATGCCCAACGCCTTCGCGTCGCGGGGCGAGCTGATGGTCACTGGCTGGCCATCGATGAAGATCTGGCCGGAGTCCGCCTTCTGGGCACCAGAGAGCGTCTTGATCAGGGTCGACTTCCCGGCGCCGTTTCCACCGACCAGCCCCAGGATCTCCCCTGCTCTGAGGTCGATGGTCACGTCTTTGACCGCGTGCACGCCACCGAAGGAGACACTCATGTCCCTCATCTCGACCAGGGGCGCGGAGCCGTTGCGCACTTCGGTTGTCATCGGGTGGCGGCCCTCCTTCGATAGGCGGTGTCGATGGCAACCGCGGTCACCAACACGACCCCGAGGATCACGTCTTGCAGGGGGGCACCGACCCCGATGAGCACCATGCCCGACTGGAGTGATTGCATGACCAGGGCGCCCAGAATTGCGCCCGGTATGGTCCCGATTCCTCCTGCCAGAGAGGCACCGCCGACCACTGCCGCGGCGATCACATAGAGCTCACTCAGGGTGCCGAGACCACTTACCGCAGCATTGAGACGAGCGATGGACACCGCAGCAGAGATCCCGACGAGGATCCCCATGGTCATGAAGGTCCTGACGATGGTGCGCCTGGTCTTGATGCCGGCGAGGACCGCGGCCTCGGGATTACCACCGATGGAAAAGATGTATCGGCCAAAGCGAAGCCGGTTGGCAACGAAGCCCATGACCAGGGTGACCCCAACCAGGATCAGCACCGGATAGGGGATCCCGAGCGGGATCTGAAGGCCGCCTTCAGGAATTGGGATGTTGTGTTCCTCGGCATACTGGATCGCCAGGTTCTCCGGCAGGTAGTAACTGTTGGTGACCCATACCGCAGCCAGCACCACGGCACAACCGACGACGCCGAGAAGGGCATCCAACCACGTCGGACGGAGCCGGAAGCCGAACTTGCGACGACGGCGGCGGCCGAACACGAGGAAGGCGACGATCCCGACACAGGCGATGCCGCCGACGATCCAACTCCCGGTCTCTCCCAGCGATCCCCGGGACCCACCCCCGAGTAGCTGGAAGTTCAGGTCCATGGGGGCAATGGTCCGACCACTGGCGGTGAGCCAGGCAAAGCCACGCCACACCAGCAATCCCCCGAGGGTGACGATGAACGAGGGGACTCCCAGATAGGCAATGATCGAACCCTGGAATGCCCCGATTAGGGCGCCCAACACCAAACCGACGGCGAGGGTGACCACCCAGATCCAAGGGCTACCCAAACCCATGATCGGGGGGAGCCATTCGGTCTGCATCATCGCCATCACCATGCCGACGACGCCTACCATCGAGCCGACCGAGAGGTCGATGTTGCGGGAGACGATCACCAGCACCATCCCGGTGGCCATGATCCCGACTGCGGAGGTCTGCACCGAGAGGTTCCACAGGTTGCGCGGGGTGATGAAGGTTCCGCCGGAAATGATGTTGAACCCGACCCAGATGACCAGCAGGACCACGATCATCCCCACCATGCGGGTGTCGATCTCGTTGTCCCTGAGGAAGGCGCCAAAGGACCGGCGCGGGCTCTCTTCGAGGGACTCGGTCTGGGTGGGCGGAGCCTCTACCACGCTCATTGCATAATCACACTAGAGATCGCATTGCGCCCCCGGAGACCGGGGGCGCAAATGCGATCCATCGATTTCGCCTCAGTTATTGGTCAGGCGCAGGGGCCGACAGTCCCCCCGGTCGAGCACAGGTCCTCGGCCGAGATCCAGTTCGCATCGACCACCAGGTTGAGGTTCTCCTGGGTGATCGGAATCGGGACCAGCAGGATGCTGGTCAAGACCGTCTCCGCCTGGGTCTCCTTGTTGGTGTAGGTGAATTCAGCCGTACCCTCGACATCGGCGAGCGTTGCGCCGCCGGCCAACTGCACGGCAGCCTCCCCGGCAGCAGTGCCCAACGCACGGGCGTCCTTCCACACCGATACAGCCTGATCCCCGGTTGCCACCCGCTGGAGAGCGGCGACGTCCGCGTCCTGACCCGACAACACAACCGTGCCCAGAAGGCCCTGGGCCTCGAGGGCGGCGGAGGCGCCGGTAGCCATTCCATCGTTCTCAGAGACGATGGCCTGCACGTCATTGTCGTGCGCGCTCAGCCATTGCTCCACCGTGGTCTGGGCGAGTGCGGGATCCCAGTTGTCGGTGTAGTCCTCCTCGAGGATGTTGATGTCGCCTGCCTCGGCCGCGGCATCGATGACCGACCCGATTCCCTCACGAAGGAAGTCGGAGTTGGCGTCGGAGCCGTTGCCCTTGAGTACGAAGTAGTTACCGGTCGGCACCAGATCGAAGACCACCTCTGCCATCAGCTGTCCAACCAACACGTTGTCGAAGCTGACATAGAAGGTGTTCGCATCCTCGATGAGGCGGTCGTAGGCGATCACAGGGATCCCCTGGTCGGTGGCGGCCTGAACCGCGGGCAGGATCGCCTGCGTGTTCTGGGCCAGGATGATCACGACGTCGGCACCCTGATTGATCAGGTTCTCGACATCCGTGATCTGCTGCTCCTCGGATGAGCCGGCATCTGTCGATGTGTACTCGCAGCCACCGGCCTCGAGAGCGGCCTGGATCGCCGGCTCATCGTGCTTGGCCCATCGCTCTTCGTTGTAGTTGTTCCACGACATGCCGACCAGGCAATCACCGCCGCCGCCTGCGGCCGTGGTCCCCGGATCACCTGCAGTCGTCGAGGCGCCGCCGCCATCGTCGTCGCCACAAGCGACGAGGACCATGACGAGCACCGCGAGGAGCGCAAGAAATCGTCTATTCATTGGTTTGGTTTTCCTTCCTCCTAAGAATGCCCCGAAACGGGACCGGCGTACTGTAGCTACGCGTTATCGAGCGTCGCCGAATAGATGACCGATCTTCAGGAAAGCAAAAGAATGTCAAAAGATGGCGCCCGCATGTCGTTGCGTGCATCGGCGTGGCTGGTTGGTGGCATCGTGGCAGGGGGGCTGCTCACCACCGGACTGGTGCTGGCCGCGGTTGCTGTCTTCGCCGGCACCGAACCGGTCTCCCTGCCCCCTCCGAGCTACGTGGAGGAGACCGCAACAGCCGGCATCGACCAACGCTATGACGGGGACTTCGAGTACTTCGTAGGTGGCGGGGTCGCAGTATTCGACTGCAATGGCGACCAGGCCCCCGAGGTCTATCTCGCAGGGGGCGTCAATGCCGCTGCCCTCTACATCAACGAATCCTCGGTAGGCGGGCCCCTCACCTTCGCCAAATCCGGGTCGACAGTGACGGACATGACGTCGGTCACCGGCGCCTACCCCATCGATGTCGACGGTGACGACCTCCTCGACCTCGCGGTGCTCAGGGTTGGCGAGAACGTGATGTTGCGCGGCCTCGGTGGCTGCCGCTTCGAGCCGGCAAACGAGCATTGGGGCATCGACGGCGGAGATGAATGGACCACCGCGTTCAGCGCGAGCTGGGAGGGGACTGCCGCCCTCCCCACACTGGCGTTTGGCAACTACCTGGCGGAGGGGGGCCAGACGACGGCGACTTGCGCCAACAGCCATCTGGTCCGACCCGTCGCCGAGGGCGCCGACTACGCCGGCCGAACGGCTTTGACCCCGGGTTGGTGCACCCTGTCGATCCTGTTCAGCGATTGGGATCGCTCAGGTCGGCGTGACCTGAGGATGACCAACGACCGGCACTACTACCGCGACGGTGAAGAGCAATTGTGGCGAATGGATGTCGGCGCAGAGCCCCGGCTCTACACCGCCGAGGATGGGTGGCAGACCATGAAGATTTGGGGGATGGGGATCGCCAGCCAGGATCTCACCGGAGATCACCTGCCCGAGGTCTTCATGACCAGCCAGGGCGACAACAAGCTGCAAACACTCTCTGATGGGGCTGCTCAGCCGACCTACGTGGACATCGCATTGAGCACGGGGGTCACGGCGACACGCCCGTTCACCGGACCGGACACCGTCCTTCCCTCGACCGCGTGGCATGCCGAGTTTCAGGATGTCAACAACGACACCTTCATCGACCTCTTCGTCAGCAAGGGCAACGTCGAAGCGCAGCCCGAGTTTGCCGGCGATGACCCGAGCAATCTCCTCATCGGCAACGACGACGGGACTTTCAGCGAAGGCGCCCAGGAGGCAGGAATCGTCACGTTCGACCGTGCCCGGGGGGCGGCGCTCGCCGACTTCAACCTCGACGGGATGCTCGACCTGATCCAGGTGAATCGACGCGAGCCGGTGAGGATCTGGCGCGGCGTCGGCTCGGGGGAGGGCGACGAACCGGCGCTGATGGGCAATTGGCTCGCCATCCAGCTCCACCAGGACAGTCCGAACCGGGACGGGATCGGGTCGTGGATCGAAGTCGATGCCGGCGGACGGGTCGTGGAACGCGAGATCACGATCGGAGGCGGTCATGCCGGGGGCCAGCTCGGTTGGGCCCATTTCGGGCTCGGTGAGAGCGACTCGGCCCGGGTTCGGGTGCAATGGCCCGACGGGGAGCGCGGCCCATGGACGACCATCGAGGCCAATCGATTCGTCGACATCACGCGAGGGGCCGACGAGGCAGTCATCTGGTCCCCGGCCTAGTGGTCTGTCGCTGAGATAGGGGGCGCGTAACTCCGGATCATCGGCGTCATCTGGCAAGGAGAAGCGCGCAGTCGCAGCCGGCAGCTGCGGCGAGCACTTCGACGCAGCAAGGGGCGTCGAGGG
>JBIOVB010000044.1:0-6466 GCA_044867525.1 Acidimicrobiia bacterium
GCAATGGGGTCATCGAGTCGGTGGGCACGAACGATGGGCTGATGAAGATCAGGAGCAGCAGGATGTAGGCGAAGGCGCCGGCGCCCTCCACCGTTCTTGCCAGCAGGCCGAAGAACATGGCCATCCATGTCGTGGCGAGCGTGAACAGGACCAGGAGGCCGACGAACACCAGCCACCCTTCAGGTCTCGCCGCCGGGCGAAACCCGACGATGAACGCCACCACCAACACCACAAAGCAGGAGAAGAGGTTGGACAGCGTCGACGACAGAGCCTGTCCGCTCAGTACCGACGACGGCGCCACCGGCATCGTCCGGAAACGACCGATGATGCCCTTCTGCAAATCCATGCTGAGTCGCACCGCGGCATAGGCAATGCCGCTGCCGATGGTCATGATGAGGACGCCAGGCGTGATGAAGTCGACATACTCGATCGAGCCGGTCTGCGCCCCGAGTGCGCCACCGAACACGAAGACGAACAGCAGGAGGATCGCGATCGGCGTCAATACGACGGTGATGATCGTGTCGAGGCTGCGCGTTGTGTGTCGCAGGCTTCGCTTGGTCATGGTCCACATGTCATTCAGAGCTCGCATGTGAGTCCTCCATTTCTTCCTCCAGGATCTTGAAGAAGACGTCGTCGAGTGTGGGTGTCTGCTTGGTGAACCGAGTCGGCTCGATCCCGCTGTCTCTCAGCCGCATGAATAGATCCGCCATCTCGGCCACTGAGCTCGTGGTGACTACCAGCTTCGCCTCCTCCCGGCTGACGATGTGCCTACTGTCGAGGGCTCGCTGCGCCCCAGCCAACTGCTCTTGGTCCCCGAACTCCAATTCGACAAGCCCGGCCGGTACCATCGTTTTCAGCTCGTTCGGTGGACCCTCGGCCACGATTCGCCCGCCGTGGAGGATCGCGATCTGGTCGGCGAGCCGGTCGGCCTCCTCCAGATACTGCGTGGTCATGAAGACCGTGGTCCCGCCCTTGGCCATCTCTCGGATGGTCTCCCACATATCGGTGCGGCCCTTGGGGTCGAGTCCGGTGGTCGGCTCATCGAAGAAGATGATGGGCGCCTCGCCCACCAGGCTCATAGCGATGTCAAGCCGGCGTCGCATCCCGCCTGAGAAAGTCAGCAGACGGCGGTCGGCTGCGTCGTTCAGGTCGAATTTGTCGAGCAGCTCCGCCGTGGTTCCCTTGGGGTCGGGGATGTGCCGCAGTTCACCCATCAGCACCAGGTTTTCCCGGGCGGTGAGCACGTAGTCCACTGCGGCAAACTGCCCGGTCACACTGATGTGCTCGCGAACCTTGGCGGGTTGGGTCGCTACGTCGAACCCAGCGACTGTTGCCGTCCCCCCGTCGGCTTTGATCAGCGTGGTCAAGATGTTGATCGTGGTCGTCTTGCCGGAGCCGTTGGCTCCGAGCAGGGCGAAGACCGTCCCCCGTCCAACGTTGAATGAGACGTCGTGGAGAACCGGTACTTCCTTGTACCCCTTCTGAAGGTTCTTGACTTCGATCGTGTTGGTTGTGACCATCATTTCTCCGTGTCTTGGTTGGTCCGGGAACGACGGATCGCGATGTCGCCGAACGAGGTTCGGGCCCGTATCTCGACGGCGTTCTCGGAAGGCTCGGGACCGCCCGCGATCTCGAGGGTGTTGTGGACACGACCGAACTGGGTGCTGGCATCTACCCAGGCCGCGGTCCCTTCCCGAATCGCGATTCCCACGTGCCCGGAGGCTGTCCCCAGCACCACGGTCCCGGAGATCACCTCACCGAGCTCGATGTTGCCGTTGGCAGTCTTGAGAGCGACGTCGGCATGCGCGATGTCGACTGTGATGTCGCCGTTCGCCGACTTGACCCGAAGCGGCCCGGTGACCTCACCTATCCAGGTCTTGCCGTTCATGTTCTTGATCTGGGCTTCGCCGTCGATCAGGCCGAGGCGCATGTCCCCTGCGGCAGTGACTTCGGTGCGACCGGTGGCCCGGACAACTGCGACCGTCCCCGCCCCTGTCGCCAGGTTCAGGTCCGCCGTCTCGTCGACCTCGATGTCACCGGCGCCGGACTTGATCCGGATGCCGCCGAACCGGCCATCGGTCCGGAAATCGGCGAGATCGGCATCCGCCTCCAGGGCGGAGCCCTCGGGCAACTCGATGGTCACGTCGACCGAGCCGGTCCTTTTGGTTGGCCCGATGACACTGCCGAGACCACGCGGCTTGGGCGCCGAGACCAGGAGCATGCCGTTGGAGAAATGGACCACCGTCTTCTCCGCAGCTTCGAGATCTGCCTGCTTCGAGCGATTACTTGGGTTCACGACGACAACCGTGTCCGTCCGATCGCTTGCGATGAGGTGAGCGTGACCGAGGGAAAGCTCGAGCTTCGCCGAGATCGCCCGGGGTGTTTCGAAGGCGGGCATCAGCGGACCCAACCCGTGTACCGCTCGCCGCCGCTGGCGCCGCGTCGATGTGGATGACTCTCAGAACCGAGGGAGGAGGCTGCGGCGCGGATCATCCAGGCGTTCAAAGAGAGGCCCTCCGCCCGTGCCGCGTCCTCGATGCGAGCCTTGAGGCTCTCCGGCAGGCGGAGATTGAGTCGAGACGTGCCGCCCTCGTCATTGTCCGAGGCATCGACCATGGCCGGAACACCGGCATATCGAGTGGCGGTCGGATCCTCGTACCCCTCATCGCTCGGCGGGAGAGTGACCGCGAACGTCGGCTCTCCTCCCCGGAGCCGAACCTCGACCGCGCCTGGGGCCAACTCCCGTGTGATCTCGTCTGCGGCTGCCGACAACGCGTCGAGTAACACCAGGCGGGTCGCGGAGTCGAGTGGTGCGGTGAGCCGGTCGGCGAGAGCACGGGCCTCGTCACCGCCGGCCTCCGCGGCAATCGCCAGCTGCTGGCGAAGGCTGTCGACGTAGGTGGATAGATTCATGGTGCCACTATGGCACCAAACTGGCACACAGTCAAGTGCCAGAATGACGCCGACTGTGTCATCCGAATTTCGCCTCTACCTGGGAAGCGAGGCCGACGCCGAATCGGCAGCCGCCAGCGCAGGTGATTCCGGGTACCGGATCACCGAGCTCCCCCATCCACAATTGGGGATGGGGGAGATCCCCCACCCCGTTCCTTTGACTCATGGCATCTCCTCTGCTCTACTTTCGTCACAGCGGAGCAGTGATCCCTGAGGCCATTCCAGTGCGCATAGCCATCCCCCGAATCGTGGTCTCGACGGCCGACCCGACGCACGGTTCGGTCGGGGGCTGGTGCGCCTGTCCCGGCTCTCGGGTGGCCGTGACGAGCCTGACGATCTGCTCGTAGCAATCCGCAGTCGCTCGAGAGATTCCCTGAAATCACCGATCAGGTGCCGCTCATAGTTGCGGCGCAAGCCAACCGAGTAGGAGGAAGAAATGACCACGACCGACACCCCGGTCAACAACGGAGTCAACGTCCAGGCGTTGCTCGACGCCAGGACCGCCCTGGTTGACGCCCCAGCGGGCGCCCAGTTCACGTGGAAAGCATCCAACGAGTGGGTGGGCGGGACCCACAGCCGCTCAGAGATCAACGGGTTCTTCGGACTCGGTGGTGAGCAGGCTCACAAGACCACATTCAGCTATGACGCCGACCATCCAGAGGTGTTTGCCTCGGAAGACCATGGCCCAACGCCGGTGGAGTTGGTCCTCGTGGGGTTGGCGAGCTGTCTCACCGCCGGTGTGGCTGCGGTGGCCCAGAACCGGGGCATCCAGCTGAACTCTGTCAGGGCCACGATCGAAGGCGACATGGACATCCTGGGCATCCTCGGTGGCGACCCCGAGGTGCGCAATGGGTTCAACGACATCACGGTCAAGTACGAGATCGACGCCGATGCATCCCAAGAGGACATCGAAGCGATCGTCGCCCAGTCGCAAAAGCGGTCGGCGGTGTTCGATGTGGTCACCAACCCAACCAACGTGACCGTCGAGGTCAACTGAGCCAGACCTGAATGCAAACCACCACGGTGGTCATCGGGGCCGGTCACGCTGGCCTCGCCATAAGCCATTTCCTCAGCCAGCGCTCGATCGATCACGTGGTGATCGAGCGCGGCGAGGTGGCCAACACCTGGCGCACCGAGCGCTGGGATTCCCTCCGGCTCCTCACCCCCAACTTCCAGACACGCCTCCCCGGAATGGAGTACAAGGGCGACGATCCGGACGGGTTCATGGCGATGGACGAGGTCGTGTCGTTCATCGACTCGTATGCGAGGCACATCGACGCTCCGGCCCAGACCAACACCTTGGTGAGCTCGGTCCGGCCCGTCGACAGCGGCTATCAGGTGGTCACCGACCAGGGGACCTGGGAGAGCCCGACCGTGGTCCTCGCCACCGGGGCCTTCAACCTGCCCAGCGTGCCGGCCTTGGCTCATGACCTTCCCCCACGACTGGCGGTTGTGACCGCGCGCGACTACCGGCGTCCGTCTCAGCTCCCCGACGGCAGCGTTCTGGTCGTGGGCGCCTCCGCTACCGGCATCCAAATCGCCGAGGAGATCCACCTCTCGGGGAGGCCGGTCACGTTGGCAGTTGGGGAGCACGTGCGATTGCCTCGCGTCTACCGGGGTCGAGACATCATGTGGTGGCTGGAGCGGTTGGGGATCCTCGACGAGCGGTATGACGAGGTCGACGACCTGATTCGGGCGAGGAACATCCCATCACCTCAGCTGATCGGGACTCCGGAACGCCGCACCCTCGACCTCAACGCTCTCAGCGCATTGGGCATCCGTCTCGTCGGTCGCCTCGCCGGGCTCGTCGAGGGCAAGGCCCAGATCTCTGCTTCCTTGCGCAACATGTGCACCCTCGCCGACCTGAAGATGCGTCGCCTTCTCGACACCATCGACGAATGGGTCGACAGCCACGACCTGGCCGCAGACTTCGAGCCACCGCAGCGCTTCGAGCCGACCAAAGTGCCGGAGAGGCCGATTCTGAGCTTGGACCTTTCGGCCGAGTTCACCACCGTCCTCTGGGCGACCGGTTTTCGACCGGACTACTCGTGGCTCCACGCCCGGGTGTTCGACCGAAAGGGCGAAATCCGCCACGACGCCGGGGTGGTGAGCGGTGCTCCCGGTCTGTACCGGATCGGGCTCAACGTGCTCCGACGACGGAAGTCGACCTTCATCCACGGGGCCGAGGACGACGCCCGGGACATCACCGAGCACCTGGCCGGTTATCTCGGAGTCGGCTGATCCGCCGTGATCTACTCCGATTGGCATGAGGCACTCGATGACTCTCGCACTCGCCTTCCTGGTAGCAGCCTGTACGTCGTCCGGGGGCACCGCGACCACGGCGGGCGCGTCGCCGGCCGAGGAGGGTCCGACGACCAGTGCCGCGGCCGCCACCATTTCCGGCTTTCCCACGACGACGGTTGAGATCATCTCGCCTCTGCCCCCACCAACAGGTGCGGTCATTGCAACCGGAGCCGGGTGGGAGCTGACCGACGAGGAGTTCGCCGTTCTGGTCGATTTCGCCGCCACCGCCATGCAGCAATCCTTCGCCGCTCCGGTGACGGTCGACGTGATGGGCCCAACAGGGGTCACCGATCTCAGCGAAGGCGTGGAGTACATCGCACCGTCACAGTGGGAAGTACTCCGGGCATTGCGTTTGGTCGGCGCCGAAGACTCGTTGCAGAAAGTCAATGAGATTCGCCAGGACCGGGTCAGGGGAACCTGCTGTGCCGCTCGAGACGGGGTGATCACGGTTCGGGTCGAGGACACCGGTTACGAAGCCCTGACCAGCTATGTGATCGTCCACGAATTGGTTCATGCCCTGCTGACTATGAACCCGCCGAGGGGGGTCCTTCCGGACACCGTCTTCGATGAGCCCGTCGATGTGGCCAGCGGTGCCTCCGAGGGGGTGCCCCAGTGGGTGGCGGTCCGGTACCACGACAGCCTCAGCGCCGGCGACCAGCAGGCAATAAGCGCCGACATCCCAATCATCAGATCGGAAGACCTCGAGGCCGGAGTTCCGGAAGTGGCGGCCGAGTTGCTCACCTTCGGCTATGTGAGAGGCCCGGAGCTCGTCGATGGGCTGACCGCTGCGGGCATCGAACGTCCCTACGACGAGGTCGTCGATCGGTTCCCCGGCACCTCCGAGCAGGTGCTGTTCCCCGATGCCTACATCTTGGATGAGGTTCCGGTCGAACCCACGATGCCGGCGGTGCCGACCGGATTCCAGGAGGCCGGAGCAGGCAGGCTCGGTGCCCTGTACCTGACGATGCTGGCATCAACCCAGGTCGGGGAGGAAGGTGCGCTCGAACTGGTACGCCCGTGGGCGGGCGATACCTATGTGCTCTGGGACGAAGGCGACCGGGTGTGCCTGGCCGCCGAGGTGATAATGGACGACACGACCTCGGGAGAGGCTCTCGCCGTGGTGCTCAGCGACTGGGCCGGAGCAATCCAGTCTGCCTCAGTCGAGGCCGAGGGTGCCTCGATTTCGATCAGGTCCTGTTCCGCCTGACCA
>JBIOVB010000045.1:0-15512 GCA_044867525.1 Acidimicrobiia bacterium
GTCGCCATCTCAGCCCGAGTAACCGACCGATTGGGACAAAACTGGTCATTGACCGGCGGATTGCAACCCTTGGTGACGCCGGCAGCGGCCAGACGATCGATGTTGGCGGCGTGTGGAGACCCGGCAGTGTCGATGAAGGTCGAAGGTGCTGTGGCTTGAGCGAAGCTGATGGGCACAATCGAGGCGACGAGGCCGACGGCGCAAATGAGCCCAAGAAACGTTCGGGCACGCCTGGATACTCCGAGATTCCCTACGCCACCCATGACGACCCACAATCTAGGGCATGGCCTGTGACTGCCAATGGGGTCTGTGTTGTCGTCCTCCCCGATTACCAGATGGCGGCCGGGTAGTTGTCCAGGATGGCGCGGTCCTTGCTGACCAGCCCGGCTCCGGCCAGGGAGGCATGGCCGACGAGGAGCCGGTCGAAGGGATCGCGCGTCCACGTTGCTCCCAACGCGTGAAACACCACACCGGCCAGCGGCGGGTCGTCGACCTTGAAGCCGGCGCCGGCGGTCAATGCGTTGACCACGAACGCGGCCTCGGCGCTCAATTTCTCGGCCTCGACCAAATATTCCACCTCCAGGAGGGTGATCGGGGAGAGTGCTACCGCCGTGGCCTCCTCGATCGCAGCCAGCGCAGGGTCGGAGAGTCGGTCGATCTCCCCGGCTGCGATCCAGACTGCGACGTGGGTGTCGAGGAGGATCACGGGCTCCAGAGATCCGACCAATCGACGCCGACCAACTCCTCGGGGTCGACGAGCATCAAGTCAGGGCGCGGCGCTATCCGACGGAGTCGACCCAGTCGATCCGCCTCGGGATCCTCGACGGGGACGATCCGCAGCAACCTGCCCCGGCGCTTGATCTCGACCGGAACGCCGGATTCGAGGACGGCGTCGAGGATCGAATACAGGTTCTGCCGCAGTTTGGTGGGCGAGATCTGCACGTACGCATCGTAGCAAGATGGCGTACGTGTTTGGCTGCGGATCGATGACGAGTAGGTTCGGCGTCGATGACCAGCGAAGGCCCCAACCCGCCTGACGATACGCCCGAGAGCACGCCGCCGCCTGAGGTGCCGGGCCAGCCGGAGCAGCCGCCGGATCCGGGGCAACCCCCGCCACCTCCTGACACCCCGACTCAGCCGCCGGTGACGCCGCCCGCCGTGCCACCGCCGCCGACTCCGCCACTGATCGGAGAGCCGGTGAGCACCGGGATGAGCGGGTGCGCCAAGGCGGCAATCATCGGCGGAGTGGTGATCGTGGTGCTCGGTGCCATGGCGGCGATCGCCATCTTCTTCTTTTTCCGCAACGTCGTCGACGACTTCGATGAGTCGTTCTCCGAGGAGTCGTGCCCGTTCATGACCAACGAGGAGGCCTCGGCCGCGGTTGGCGCCGACGTCGAAGCCGTCTCCGGGGACAGCCTGCTCGGTGAGCTACTCGGGATCATCCAGGACACCAGGCTCCTCAGTGACTCCCCGTCCTGCTTCCTGAGCGACGACGAGTCCGTCACCCAGGTCTGGATCTCGGTTTATGACGGTGGCGACGCCGCCGATGTGTTCGCCTCTTGGGCGGCGGTGGCCGACGGCGAGATCGTGTCGCAGACCACCACCGAGTCCGGGACGCTGACCGTGGAGACCGACGCCTTTCGTGGCGAGGACGTCCCCGGGCTCGGTGAGGAGGCCTTCTGCGTCGATGTCGGGCTCACCGCTTCGGGTGGGGTCTTCGCCCGCTCCGATGACCGGGTGGTGTATGTCACCGTGCTCGCCCTCGAGGAGAACCAGGGTGCGGAGGTCTTCGACAATTCGACGTGTGAGCGTGCGATCCCGATCGCCACGGCCTTACTCGCCTAGCCACAGTGTTTGGAACCGACCGGCCCGGGTAATCTGAACTTCCGGAATCAGCCCTAGTTCCGCGGAGGAACCAATGAAGATCGTTCACGTGGTGGGCACCGGAACCATCGGTGAGCCACTCATCGGACTGCTCGCCGACAACCGGGAGCACTTCGGCATCGACGAGATCACCTTTCACAAGCGGACGCCGCTGCTCACCGAGCGGGCCAAGGTGAATGACCTGGTGAGTCGGGGGGCCGTGCTCGCCGTCGACGACGAGGCCCGGGCCACCTTCGAAGAGCTCGGACATGCTCCCAAGTACGAGACCAGGGAGGCAATCGAGCGGGCCACTGTGGTCATCGACTGCACCCCGGTGGGAAACGAGATGAAGGACGAGTTCTATGCGAGTGCGACCGGCCCCATCGGGTTCATGGCCCAGGGCTCGGAATTCGGTTTCGGCAAGATGTATGCCCGGGGGATCAACGACGCCGCGCTGATCAAGGGCGACGACAAGTTCCTCCAGATCGTGTCCTGCAACACACACAACATCGCGGTCCTGGTCCGCAGCCTGGCCATGGACAACGACGGGACCAACCACCTCACCGATGGCCGCTTTCTCTGCATCCGGCGGGCCAACGACATCTCCCAGGACAGCGGATTCGTGGCCAGCCCGACCGTCGAGGCTCACAAGGACCCGAGATTCGGGACCCACCACGCCCGCGATGCCCACGAGCTGTTCGGCACCCTCGGCTACGACCTCAACCTGTACTCCTCTGCGCTCAAGCTCAACAGTCAGTACATGCACTCGATCCATTTCTCCCTCGCTCTCGACGAGGAGATCACCGTGGACGAAGCGAAGGAACGGCTGATGGCGAACACCAGGGTGGCCGTGACCCACAAGAAGTCGGCCAACCAGGTGTTCTCCTTCGGGCGTGACCACGGTTACTACGGGCGGATCATGAGCCAGACCGTGGTCGCTCTCGACACTCTTGCCGTCCGCAACGGCAACGAGGTGGTGGGATTCTCCTTCACCCCTCAGGACGGAAACCCCCTCCTTTCCACGGTTGCTGCCATGCTCTGGTACCTCGACGCCGACCACATGGAAGGCCGGCTCGACATCTTGCGGCGTTACCTGTTCCGCGAGATCTGATGGACTCGAAGGCTCAGGCCTTCGCCGAGGAGGCGATTCGGGCGGTTGCACGCGACGATGTCGACGGCGCCCGCTCGGCTGTGGCGGCGGCCTATGACGCCGACCACACCATCGGCGCACTGGCCGATGCCATCTATCTGGCCTGCTCCCAGATCGAAGATGAAGGCACGGTGAGCATGGCGACCTGGAACACGCTCGCCGATGCGGTCGCCCCCGGCCCGCTGGTGGCGGTGGTCGAGGCCAACCGGACGTGAATAGTCCTCGAAATTGGGGGCGTGGGCAATCGTGACGAATGCTGTGGCCCCCAATTTCGAAGGGGCCCCCACGGTCTGGCTGACCACTCTCGGCTGCGCCAAGAACCAGGTCGATTCGGAGAAGGTGATCGCCATGCTCCTGGAGGCCGGCTACCTCCGAGCCGACTCACCTGAGGCGGCGGATGTGGTGATGGTCAACACCTGTGCCTTCATCGAGGAGGCAAGGGCGGAATCGGTAGAGGCGATCCTGGAGATGGAGGAGCGAAAGCGACCGGGCGCCCGCTCCGTCGTGATCGGTTGCATGGCGCAGCGATTTGGCTCCGAGGTCGTGTCGGCCTTGCCGGAGTTGGACGCGGTGCTCGGGATCGACCGCTATGGCGAACTGGTCGGTGTCCTCGACGGCCTCACCGACTGGCAGCCGGTGGAGCTTCGCCGCCGGCCGGTGATGGACATCCTTCACGCAACAGGGCGGCCGGTCTCCGGGCTCCCCTACGCCTATCTCAAGGTGGCCGAGGGTTGCGACAAGCCGTGCACTTTCTGCGCAATACCCTCCATCCGCGGCAAGCAACGTTCGCGGCGCCCGACCGAGATCCGCGACGAGCTGGAGGGCCTGGTCGCGGGTGGGGTGAGCGAGGTTGTGCTGGTCGCCCAGGACCTCGCCGCCTATGGGCGAGACATCGGGGCGCCGGGAGGGCTTCCCGATCTCCTGACCTTTGTATCCGATGTGACCGGGCTGGCCCGGCTCAGGCTCCTCTACCTCCATCCCATCGAGATCAGGGAGCGCCTCCTTCAAGTGATGACTTCGGACCCAAAGGTCGCGCCCTATTTCGACCTCTCCCTCCAGCACGTCTCGGGAGGCTTGCTGCGCCAGATGAAGCGGCCGGGGAACACCGAGAAGCACCTGTCGCTCATCGATCGGATCCGGGGCCTCGAGCCGGAAGCGGCTCTGCGTTCCTCCTTCATCGTCGGATTCCCCGGCGAGACCGATGACGACGTCGAGATGCTCGCCGACTTCCTCGCCGAGGCAACTCTGGACTGGGCCGGGTTCTTCCCCTATTCGGCGGAGCCGGGGACCCCGGCGGCGACCATGGGCGACCAGGTGCCGCGGGAGCTGGCGATGGAGCGGCTGCGCCACCTCTCCCGGATCCAGGACGAGCTGACCGAGGAGCGCAACTCATCGTGGGTGGGTCGCACCGACAGGGTGCTCATCGACCAGGTCGAAGACGGGGTACCGGTGGGCCGGTCCCACCGCCAGGCACCCGAGATCGATGGCGTGGTCCGTCTCGACCGCGGGAATGTCGGCAACTGGGTCGACGTGGAATACGTCGCTGCCTACGGGCCGGACATGGAAGCGGTGGCGGTGTGATCGTCGAGGTGATCGCCATCGGCACCGAGCTCTTGCTCGGGCAGATCGTCAACTCCAACACCTCGACCATGGGGGCCGCCCTTGCCGAGCACGGTCTCGATGCTCATTACCAGCAGACGGTCGGAGACAACATCGACCGCATCGCAGAGGCGATCCGCATCGCGTTGTCCCGCGCGGACGCCGTGTTGATCACCGGTGGGATCGGGCCCACCCAGGACGACCTGACCCGGGAGGCGGTATGCGCTGCCACCGGGCTCTCCATGGAATACAGCGAGGAGTACGCCGCTCACCTCGTCGATTGGTGGGCGCGCCGGGGCCGGGAAATGCCGCCCAGCAACCTGCGCCAGGCGAATCACCCGGCCGGGGCCGAGTTGCTGCCAAACCCCAGGGGCACGGCGCCCGGCCTGGCATTGCGCCACGAGGGGAAGCTGATCTTCTGCGTTCCTGGAGTCCCCGCCGAGATGGAGCACCTGATGGAGGCCGAGGTCATGCCCCGGCTGGTTGCGGCGGCAGGCGCCGACCGGGTGATCGCCAGCCGTGTCATCCGGACCTGGGGGCGACCCGAGTCCGAAGTGGCGGAGGCGCTCGACGACCTCTACACCGGATCGACCAATCCTTCGATCGCTTTTCTCGCCTCCGCTTCGGAGATCAAGGTCAGGATCACGGCCAAGGCCGGGACCCCTGCCGAGGCGCGGCGTCTCATCGACCCGATAGAGGACGAGGTCCGCTCCCGGCTCGGCGGAAATGTGTTCGGGGCGGACGACGAGACGATCGAAAGGGTCCTGCTCCGGTTGCTATCCGACCTCGGTCACACCATCGGTACGGCCGAGTCGATGACCGGGGGCCTCGTCGCCGCTCGCCTCACCGACCTGCCCGGCTCCTCGGCGGTGGTCCGGGGCGGCCTGGTCGCCTACCACTCCGAGTTGAAAAAGCGCCTGCTCGGTGTCGAGGAGGTCGACGAGGTGGTCAACATCGACACCGCGGTGGCGATGGCCGAAGGCGCCCGGGAGCTCTTGGGCGTCGACGTCGCGGTTGCGGTGACCGGGTCGGCGGGCCCCGAGGCTTTGGAGAAGCCGGCGGGAACGGTGGTCATCGCAGTAGCCACCCCCGCCCAGACCCGGGGACGCGAGCTCAGGTTCACCGGAGACCGGGAGCGGGTGCGCGTATACGGGACCACGGCCGCCCTGCATCTGACACGGCTCGCCCTGATCAATCAGTGGTGGACGGACTAACCCGGATCTTCGCCGCGGCGCCGCTGAGCGTGGAGGCGAGGCTGGCACTTGATGATCGGCTTTCTGGACACCCGATCCCGGGACGTCCGGTCCCCCCCGAGAACTGGCATCTCACCCTGCGCTTCCTGGGATCGGTCGACGAGGTGAGCTACGAGCGTTTTGTCGCCGGTCTCGACGGCGCCGAGATGGGCCCTTCCTTCGACGTCCGACTGTCAGCCCTCGGCGCATTTCCCAACCCGCGCCGTGCCACCGTGCTCTGGGCCGGGCTGGACCGGGGGGTCGAAGAGCTGACCGCCCTCGCCGCAATTGCCGAGGACGCCGCCCTGGGGGCGGGGCTGGAGCCCGAGGATCGGCCTTTCCGGGCGCATCTCACCTTGAGCCGGATCCGCCCTCAGGCCGACGTGGGCGAACTGCTGGCAACGGCGGGAGCGCTCGGCATCTCCTGGCGATGTGAGACGGTGGTCGTGTATCGCTCTCATCTGGGGAGAGGCGGTGCCAACTACGAGGCTCTTGAAACATTCGAACTTGCCCGGTAATACCATCCACGAACACATGTTCGGTCTAATATCTGACGACTCAGGACAGTTCCTGTCCCAACCGGTGGATACGTTCGACCGTCATGAGATCGGAAGAAGGAGCCGAAGTGGAACGTGACAAAGCCCTGGACATGGCACTCAGCCAGATCGAGCGTCAATTCGGCAAGGGCGCCATCATGAAGATGGGTGAGGCCGCCAACCAGAAGGTGGATGTGATCTCCACCGGGGCCCTCTCCCTCGACCTTGCCCTCGGCATCGGCGGGGTGCCCCGGGGCCGCATCGTCGAGCTCTATGGCCCGGAGAGCTCGGGTAAGACCAGTCTCGCCCTTCACATAGTTGCCGAGGCACAGCGCAACGGAGGGATCGCCGCTTTCATAGACGCCGAGCACGCCCTCGACCCGGTCTATGCCAAGGCGATCGGGGTCGACGTCGACGAGTTGCTCATCTCACAGCCCGACACCGGGGAGCAGGCCCTGGAGATCGCGGACATGCTGATCCGCTCCGGGGCGCTCGACGTCCTGGTGATCGACTCGGTGGCCGCCCTGGTCCCCCGGGCCGAGATCGAGGGAGAGATGGGTGACTCTCATGTCGGGCTCCAGGCCCGACTCATGTCCCAGGCCCTGCGCAAGCTGGCCGGGAACCTGAACAAGTCGCGAACCACCGCGGTCTTCATCAACCAGCTTCGGGAGAAGATAGGTGTGATGTACGGGAGCCCTGAGGTAACGCCTGGTGGGCGGGCGCTCAAGTTCTATTCAACGGTTCGTCTCGACATCCGACGCGTCGAGACCATCAAAGATGGCACCGACAGCGTCGGGAACCGGGTCAAGGTCAAGGTGGCGAAGAACAAGATGGCCCCGCCCTTCCGCCTCGCCGAGTTCGACATCATGTTCGGCCAGGGGATCTCCCGTGAGGGCAGTCTCCTCGATGTCGCCGTCGATCACGGTGTGGTCAAGAAGAGTGGCGCCTGGTTCACCTTCGACGAGGACCAGTTGGGCCAGGGCCGGGAGAACGCCAAGCGCTTCCTTCGGGAGAACCCCGAGGTCGCGATGCAGCTCCAGGCCAAGGTCTACGAGCTCATGGGTCTCGGCGAGAGCGCCGACGTGATCGGCGAGGAGCCGGTATCGGAGGATGCTGCCCCGCTCGAGGAGTAGCAGACGGGCCGGTCGGCCTGGCCAGGAAGCGGCCTTAGAGTCGATCGATGACCAACGGCACCGCCAAGGCGTTCCTCGCCGACCTGGCCACGCGTCTCCCCCGTCACGCCGCAGTGCTTCGCCGACTGCTGCGGGACTTGGAAGGCCAGGACCAGGTGGTGTGGGTCGAGATTGGCTGTTCGATCCCAACTGATCGGGCCGACGAGATGTCGGACATCGACATGGGGTTCGGATATGTGGGAGAAGCTCCGGTGGAGCTCGTCGACAGGATCATCATGGGCCTCTCGTCGGTGGTCGACGGGGGGAGCATGCCGTGGGGTGAGTGGACCCGATGGTGGGTCCAATACTCCGACGGAGTCCAGGTCGATGTCCTGCTGCTCCCCGCCGAGCGTCGATCCGGCCGGGCGCCGGGATCGGTCGCACTCCTCGACCGGACCAACCGGCTCGCCGAGGAGTTCACACCCGACGCCCTGAGGGCGACCGATCCAGACATCGATGCCTGGCATCTCGATGGCTGGGAAGCCCTGGGCAACATCGCGAAATACCTCGCTCGCGGCTCGCTGCACGAGGCATCCGACCAATTGCACCGGGTGCGTCAGGACTGTTGCCGGCTCTGGGCGGTTGGGGAGGGCGTGGACTACCCCCTGTTCGGGTTGACCAGCCTCCTCGATGACCCGGCGGCGGGCTTGCCCCCCAACCTCGAGGCGTCGTATGTGCCCCTGGATCTTGGCGCGATCCGTGCCGCCGCAGTGGCAATGGTCGATGTCTTGACCGCCAGCGCCCACCATGCCCGAGATGGCCTCTCCTCGCCTCTACGGGAGTGGACGATGCAACGGCTCGACGCCCTGGATGTGTCCGCGCCCGGTGCGGGGTCGCCTGGGCCAGGAGACGAGTGATGTCCGGTTCGGGGTGCGACGTGTAGCATCCAGGCTGCACACGAATTCAACCTTGAACTGACAGACCGGAGACAGAGAACTGATGAGGAGGAGCGACAAAGCCCCAGGGTGATCCTGCCCGCTATTGCCGCCAACTCCTTTCGTGTGCCGAGCCCTGAGGGCTCGGCACGTTTGTTTCCATCTCCGGGGGAAGGACCGCCATGAACAACACCGTGGTGACGATTGGGCTGATGGTCCTCGGTGTCGCCATCGGTCTCGGATTCGGGTACCTGATCGCTCGACTCGCCATTGCCCGGCGACGCGAGCGTGACGGGGTTTCCGCCGAGGACATGGTCACCGGCGCTCGCCTCGACGCGCAACGGATCCTGGCCAAGGCCGAGGAAGAGGGTCGAGCCAAGGCCGAGACCTACCGCGAGCGTGAAGAGGTGAATCTCGAGCACCGCCGATTGGAGGCCTCCAGCCTGGAGACCCGACTGGCGCAGCGGGAGGAGACGCTCGACCAGAGAGCGTCCAACCTGGCTCAGCGGGAGAAGATGCTCATCGACCGCGAGGAAGAGCTCAATGAGTCTCGCAGTCAGGTGGAGCGGATCAAGGAAGAGGCACGCTTCCGCTTGGAACAGGTCGCAGGGATAGATGTCAACGCGGCGAAGGCTGAGATGCTGGCCCAGGTCGAGGACGAGGCGCGGCGTGAGGCGATGATCGTGGTTCGCGACCTGGAGATAAAGGCCCGCGAAGAGGCAGACCGGAGGGCACGCCGCATCCTGGCCACGGCCATCCAGCGCCTGGCGTCGGAGGTGGTCACAGAGACCACAGTGTCGGTCGTCCAACTCCCGTCCGACGACATGAAGGGGCGGATCATCGGGCGTGAGGGTCGCAACATCCGGCACCTGGAGTCGGTCACCGGGACCAACCTCATCGTCGATGACACCCCGGAGGCGGTTTCGGTGTCGTCGTTCGATCCGGTGCGCCGCGAGGTGGCCCGGATCACTCTGGAGCGCCTGGTGGCCGACGGGCGGATCCACCCCGCGTCCATCGAGGAGGCTTACGAGAAGGCGCGGGACGAGGTCGAGCAGTCGATAAGGGACGCCGGGGAGTGGGCCCTGGTCGAGGCCGGGGTGTCGAGGATGCATTCCGAATTGGTGACATTGATGGGCCGGCTCAAGTATCGGACCTCATACGGTCAGAACGTCCTCAACCATCTCGTGGAGACGGCTCACATCGCCTCCATGCTGGCATCGGAGCTCGGGATCGATCCCGCCCCGGTGAAGCGAGCCGCCCTGCTCCATGACATCGGCAAGGCAGTGACCCATGAGGTCGAAGGGTCCCACGCGCTGATCGGCGCCGAGATCGCCCGTCGCTTCGAGGAGGACCCGGCTGTTGTGCACGGGATCGAGGCTCACCACAACGAGGTAGAGCCCCGAACCATCCTGGCAGTCATCGTCCAGGCGGCCGACGCCGTATCCGCGGCACGGCCCGGAGCGCGCCGAGAGACTCTCGAGGGATACGTGAAGCGGCTGGAGCGGCTGGAAACGCTGGCCCTGGAGTTCCCCGGTGTGGACCATGTCTTCGCGTTGCAGGCGGGCCGCGAGGTGAGGGTGGTTGTCGACCCCGGGTCGGTGGGGGACCTCGAGGCGCGTGAGCTTTCGAGGCGGATCGCCCGTAAACTCGAGGAGGACCTCCAGTACCCGGGCCAGATCCAGGTGACGGTGATACGGGAGTTTCGGGCCACCGACTTCGCTCGCTGAGGACTCCAAATGACCCAGACCGTCCTCCTCTCCACTCCGACGCTGCGCCAACCCGCTCGCCGCCAGCCGACGCGGGTGGGCAAGCGCTACTTCATCCGCACTTTCGGCTGCCAGATGAACGAGCACGATTCGGAGCGGATAGCCGGGCTGTTCGAGGTCGACGGCATGACCCGCGCCGGGGGGCCGGAGTCGGCCGACGTGGTCTATGTCAACACCTGCACCATCAGGGAGAACGCCGACAACCGGATGTACGGCAATCTCGGGCAGCTCAAGGAGATCAAGGACCTCAATCCCGGGATGCTTCTCGTGGTTGGTGGCTGCGCCGCGCAAAAGGACCGCGAGATGGTCCGAGAGCGCGCCCCCTGGGTCGACGTGGTCATGGGAACCCACAACCTGGACCGGGTGCTGGACCTGATCGACCATGTCGAGCATTGGGGGCCGATCACCGAGGTGGTCGACGAGCTGCAGGCGATGCCCTCGTCGCTCCCGGTGCGCAGAGAGCTGGAGCACTCGGCGTGGGTGACGATCCAGGTTGGCTGCAACAACACCTGCACCTTCTGCATAGTCCCCTCGGTTCGGGGTGTGGAGATGTCACGCCGGCCCGGGGACGTGGTTCGTGAGGTGGAGGAGCTGGCTCGCCAGGGTGTCGTCGAGGTGACCCTGCTCGGGCAGAACGTCGATACCTATGGCCGGGATCTGGCCATAGACGGCAAGCGGCGCCCGATCTTCGCGGAGTTGTTGCGCCGGGTCGGAGCGGTCGAAGGCATACGAAGGGTCCGTTTCACCAGCCCGCATCCCAACGACTTCAGGGAGGATGTCGCCCGGGCGATGGCTGAGACCGAAGCAGTGTGCGAGCACCTCCACTTCCCGATGCAGTCGGGTTCGGACCGCATCCTGGCCGCCATGCATCGCGGCTACACCAGGGCCAAGTACCTCGACCGGCTGGCGATGGCGAGAGAGATCATCCCCGGCCTTGCGGTCTCCACCGATGTCATCGTCGGGTTCCCCGGGGAGACGGACACAGATTTCGAGCAGACCCTCGAGGTGGTCGAGGAGGCCGGATTCGACTCGGCATTCATGTTCATCTTCTCGCCACGCCCCGGCACCGCGGCGGCACAATTGCAGGATCGCTTCGTCCCGGAGGATGTGATCCGCGATCGCTTTGCCCGGCTGGTCGCACTCCAGGACTCCAGCTCCCGACGCCGCAACGAGGATATGGTCGGGAAGCTGGTCGAGGTGCTGAGCGAGGGGCCGTCACGCAAGGACCCGGTGGTCGCCACCACCCGGACCCGAACCGGAAAGCTGGTCCATGTCCCCGGGCCCCACGTGGCAGGCAGCTTCCTCGAGGTCAGAGTCGATCAGGCAAGAGCGCACCATCTTGTGGGGAGCCCGGTCTGACCCGGGTGTTGGCCCTCGTCGGGCCGACAGCCTCCGGTAAGAGTGAAGCTGCGATCCTGATTGCCGAGCGTCTCGGTGCAGAGATCGTCACCGTGGACTCGATGCAGGTCTACACCGGGATGGACATCGGCACTGCCAAACCCAATTTGGTGGAGCGTCGAGGTGTGCCCCATCACATGATCGACGTCGCCGACCCTGATACCGAGTTCTCGGTGGCCGACTTCCGTCGCATGGGTCGGGCGGTGATCGAGGCCAGCGAAGCGCCGGTGTTGCTGATCACCGGCGGCTCGGGTTTGCACTTCCGGTCACTGGTAGATCCGATGAGCTTTGCCCCCACCGACCCCGCGCTCAGGGAGGAGCTCGAAGAGTTGAGTCTCGAACAGTTGGGCGGGCAGCTGCTCGCGGCGGACCACTCGGCGGGACAGCATGTCGATATGGCCAACCCGCGCCGTGTTGTCCGCGCCTTGGAGATCCATCGCCTCACAGGGGAGACTCCCAGCCGGCGAGCGGCGACCGCCGAGGCGGAGAGCCTTCGCCGTTACGTTCCCGAGATCGAGTTCACCGCGGTCGGCATCGACCCCGGAGGCCTGCTCGAGTCGCGGGTGGACCGCCGCCTCGCCGAGATGAAGGCAGGAGGGCTGGTCGAGGAGGTGGAACGGCTTCGCCCGCGAATCGGGAGGGTGGCGGCGAGAGCGGTCGGCTACCGGGAGATACTTTCGGCGCTTGCCGGTGAGAGCAGCATCGACGAGGCGTTCCGGCGGGCGGCGTCGAACAGCCGGAGATTGGCACGCAAGCAGCGCACCTGGTTTCAGCGTGACCCCCGGATACGCTGGATACCCTGGATCGACGACGTCGAGGCCCGGGTGGCCAGAGCCCTGGAGGCATTGGGTTGAGCACTCTCGAATTCACGAAGATGCAGGGGCTGGGCAACGACTTCGTTGTGGTCGAAGGCCCGGCCCGGCTCGCACCCGAGGAGGTAGCCCGGATCTGTGACCGCCGGTTTGGAGTAGGCGCCGACGGGATCCTGGTGGTCACTCCAGGCGACCCGTTGGTGATGGATTATTGGAACGCCGATGGGAGCCCTGCGGAGATGTGTGGAAATGGGCTCCGATGTGTCGCCCGACTCGCCAGGGACCGAGGTTGGGCAGGATCGGACGAATTCGCGGTGGACACCCCGGCCGGCTTGCGCCAGGTGAGGATCCTTGGCGACCTCGTGGAGGCCGAGATCGGAAAGCCCCTCCTGGAAGGGGAGGAGACCGTTGACGGCGAGGTCTATCACCTCGTCGACGTGGGCAACCCCCACGCAGTGAGGGTGGTCGATGATCCCGGAGCCATCGACCTCCCGGTGGTCGGGCCCACGGTGGCCAGGGAGGCAGGATTCGACACCGGTTGCAATGTCGAATTCATCTCGATCTCAGGAGATACGGTGACCATGAGGGTCTGGGAGCGGGGGATTGGCGAGACTCTGGCCTGCGGGACCGGGATGGTGGCCTCGGCCGCAGTTGCCCTCGGTGGAGAGGACGGTGCCATGACGATGAATGTTCCCGGAGGGTCCGGGACCGTGGATATCCGGGACGGCGTTGGCTGGCTGACCGGGCCCGCGGAATACTCGTTCCGCGGTGTCTGGGATCAGGGGTAGCGGCGGAGGACGCTGACCACCTTCCCTATCAACTCCACTCCATCGCTGAAGACCATCGGCTCGTAGTTCGGGTTCTCCGACTCCAGGATCACCTGGCCGCCCTTGCGCCTGAGACGCTTCACAGTCGCCTCCTCACCCTCGATCAGGGCGGCGACGATCTCACCGTCTCGGGCATCCTTCTGACTGCGTATCGCGACCAGGTCCCCGGGGAAGATGCCGGCGCCGGTCATCGAGTCACCCTTGACTTCGAGCAGGAACACCGGGTCGCTGCCGATGAGATCGACGGGCAGGGGAAGCACGTCCTCGACGTGCTCAGCGGCCAGGATCGGAGTCCCGGCGGCGATACGACCCAGCACCGGCACGTCACGCATCCGGTCGGAGCGATGGCTTGCCGATGACTGCTGGTCCTCGACCACCACGATCGCCCTGGGCTTGGTCGGATCCCGCCGCAGCACCCCGGCCTCGACCAAACCGGAGAGATGGGAATGCACCGTGGAGGGGGAGGACAGCCCGATCGCCTCGCCGATCTCACGCACCGAAGGCGGGTAACCCCGTTCCTCGACGGTCTTCCGTATGTAATCGAGTACCTGTTGCTGTCGCTCGCTGAGCACTGACTCCTCCTGGGGACCGACTCCTGGCGGGGAGGCTAATCGAACAGGAGTTCGAAACCAAACACCTGTTCGACTTGACTCCGAACGTTTGTTCGATAGAGTGACGAACGCACGTTCGAGAGAACGTCATCCAGCAAGAGCCCAAGAAAACCGATCAGGAGGGAGACCGATGCAGAAGGCAACACTTCAGCTGTCCGTCCGGCTGGCCTTGTCTGCAGCGACAATCTGCATGGTCTTCCTCATGATCGGGGGCTCGGCCGATGCCGGCACCCCGGCGCCGGCGCCCATCGAGTATGTGGTGGCTCCTGGCGACACCCTCTGGGAGATCGCCGAGGCCCGGACCAGCCCTGGAGAGGACGTTCGCCGTCTGATCTCGGACATCGCCCGTCTCAGCGGTGTCGACGACGCCACGATCTTTCCCGGCCAGGTTCTCCTGATCCCCGGGGGCTGAGCCCGCATCGCTGTTTACCCTGGAGCCATGCTTTGCCCCACCTGCGGCGCTCCCGACACCCGTGTCATCGACAGCCGCCCCGCCGAGGGTGGTCGGTCCATCAGACGTCGCCGGCTCTGTGAGACCTGCGATGGGAGATTCACTACCTACGAGCGGCTCGAACCCCAGTTGATGGTGCGCAAGCGCAATGGAAGGCTCGAGGCGTTCTCATCGGCAAAGCTCGCCGCCGGGATCTCCGCTGCTTTCGCCGATCGACCGGTGTCTGGCTCTGCCGTGCAATCGATCGCTGAGGAAGTCGAGGTCTCACTCAGGGACGGTGGACCGCAGGTGACCTCCGAGGACATCGGGCACCGGGTCCTGGAGCGACTACGAGCGTTGGACGAGGTCGCCTACCTCCGATTCGCCTCGGTCTACAAGGACTTCCAGGATGCAGCGGACTTCGAGAAGGAAGTCGCCGCCCTGGAATCAGCCGACTAGCCGATCGATCAGGAGGCGGGCGTCCTCGACCGCCGCCGAGACCTCAGCGGTCACCGATTCCATTTTCGCCCTCATCGCCTCGCCGACTGTGGCCAACCCGCTCTCCAGGCCGAGGACCGCGGTCAACGCCGTGGCGCGGTCTCGGGCCCTGATGCCATCCAGATATCCGCTTTGGCTCCGATCGAGGGAGGCGATGAAGTCTTCGAGGGCGGCACCAACATCGGGAGCGTCGTCCAACGGAAGGTCTCCCATCGTCGATTCGAGCTGCGACCGCCACTCGGTGAAGGCCAGGGTCGCGTCAGCCAGCTCGATCAGTGCCGGATCGACCTCGAGAGCGGGTGGGACCAGCAACGCCTCCATTGCGCCGCGAAGGGCGATGGCGTCACGAAGCCGGCGCGAGGTGTCGAGTGACAGCGCCGCGGCATCGGCGGCGGTTGACCGACTGTCGGCCTCGGACCCGGGGAGGGCGGCGGATGCCTCGAAGAGCCCACGCGCCGCCTCGTCCACCTCGGCGAGGGCCGCTGTTGCCTCACCAGGTACCGGCTGGTCTGCCCCGATCTGCCCCAACACCGTTTCGAGGCCGGAGAGGGCGGTTCCCATGGCAGCAGCTTGTTCGACCACAGTCGCGGTCGAGGCGGCAGCGTTCTCCGCAGGGCGTCGGGCCAGCCAAGCGGCACCGAGCCCGCTAGCCGTGACCACCAACATCGACAAGAGGATTCGGCTCCAGCGGTAGTCACGTCCCCGCAGCCGTTTCCGGTCGACCGAGGTCGGCGCCCAGTCCA
>JBIOVB010000046.1:0-10844 GCA_044867525.1 Acidimicrobiia bacterium
CTTCGACCGGGGCCGAAACCTCAACTGCTTCGGACAAGCCGTCCTCCTCGACCAAAAAAAGGTCCCCGGGGTTTCCCCCGGGGACCTTACCAACTCATGAGGTCAGCCTGCGGGCCAGCTTTCCTCGATTGTCTGGAAGACGGCCTCGGTGCCTTCACCACCGTCAGCCACCCACTGCACCATCCCGGACCAGAAGCTGCCGGCGCCGACTTCGGCGGGCATGAGGTCGGATGCGTCGAACCCGAACGTGGTCGCCTGCGCGGTGAGCGCAGCCAGCTCGTCGTTCGGGTAGGTGTAGGAGTCCGCGGGGACGTTCTTGTTGGCGGCCAGGAAGCCACCACGCTCGATCCATCCCGCACTCGAGTCTGGCAGCGCCAGCCACTCGAGAAGGGCTCTCACCTCGGGGCGGTCCTCGAACATGACGAACATGTCCGCGGCGCCCAGGACCGGATTGCCGAACTCCTCATCGATCGGCGGGAAATAGAAGAACCCAACGTCCTCGCCGGGCTGATTTGGCCACTCGGCGGGGTCGGTGAAGTCCTTGTTCTCCCCCCAGAAACCGGGGATCCAGGCTGCTTGCTTCTGCATCCAGCACTGAGGACCGGCCGGGTCGAACATCGGGTCCTGTGTGTTGCCGATGAAGGTCTGGTTGATGTAGGTGGGGCCACCGTAGGCATAGCCTTCGGTGAACCAGACCTGGTGCATCAACTCAGCGGCTTCCAACACCTCGGGGTCGTTGAATGGGATCTCGTGGTTGTACCAGGCGGTGTAGGTCTCCGGCGGCGCGGTGCGCAGCAGGATGTCCTCCATCCAGTCCGTGGCGACCCATCCGTCAGCGGCCTCGCTCTCGATCGAGATGCACCATGGGCTCCCGTTGCCGTCGGCCACGATCTGGTCGCTGAGGGCGATCATCTCGTCCCAGGTGGTCGGGGGCGCATAGCCATTTTCCTCGAACGCGGCGATCGGGTACCACACGATCGACTTGACATCGGTCTTCCAGAACACTCCGTAGAGGTTCCCGTCGGACGAACCGAGGTTCACGAAATCACAGCACAAGTCCTGCTCGAGCTGCTCGACGTTGAACCACTCGCTCAGATTGACCAGGTTCCCGGCTGCCGCGTATTGCTGCATCTTCCCGGGCTGGGCGATCTGGGCCAGGTCGGGGGCGTCACCACCATCGACCCGCACCTGGAGCGCGGTCTCGTACTCAACTGTTGGGTTGAACTGCACGTCGATCCCGGTGGCGTCACGGAACGGCTGCAAGGTGACGTCGAAGGATTCGGCTTCGGCTCCGTCCGGGGCCCACTGGGCCACGATCTCGACCGAGGTGCCTTCGAACTCACCGGCAAGGGCCTGGTTCAGCTCCTCGTAGGGGGTCTCCCCTGGAGCGGCACCGCCCGCCGTAGTGCTCGTAGCCCCGCCATCACCGGCGGTCGTGGTGGTGTCGCCACCATCTCCACCGGTGGTCGTCGTCCCCTCTCCTCCCTCAGCACATGCTGCGAGAAGCAGGGTCAGGGCGACCAGCGCCACCGACCATTTGTACCTCTTATTCATTCATCTCCTCCTATGGGTTTGCTTTCTGATGTGAGGGCTAGATCGAATTGTCGAGCGGCCAGGAGGGCCGCGCCGCGTGCTCCATGTGGGTCGCCGTTGGGGCTGAGCCTGATCCGGTCCGGATCCAGCGTTCGGGTGGCGAGCGTCGACGAGCCTGCGGTCTTCACCAGAGCGTAACGCAGCAGGTCGAGTAGAGGCTGGCCGGCCCGGGCCACTCCTCCTCCGAGGACGATGGTTTCGACGTCATACGCCGCCGAGAGCCAGTGGATCGCCTGAGCCAGGTAGTCGCTCACCGAGTCCGCCAGTGCCTCTGCGGTGCGGTCCCCGCCGGCAGCCGCGGCGAACAGGTCGGAGGCAGTGTTCTCTCCGCCGGAGGCCCGCCAGGCGCCGGCGATCGCGGGTCCGCTGACGACTGTCTCCAGACATCCGGACTGACCGCAGGCGCAGAGGGCGCCTTCCCGATCGATGACGACATGCCCGATCTCCCCGGCCATTCCCGAGGCACCGCGATGGACGGCGCCGTCGATCACCAGGCCAGCAGCCACACCGGTTCCCAGGCTCAGGTAGGCGAGATCACCAGGGTCCTCGCCTTGAGCGCGGAGCCGGTCGTAAACGCCGAAGGCAGCGGCGCGCACGTCGTTCTCGATCAACACCGGGGACGCAAGGGACTCACTGAGGCGGTTGGCGAGGAGGAAGGGCTCGTCGATCCCGAGATTGACGGCTAGACGCACCGACCCCTGCCGGGTGTCGACCTGGCCCGGGATACCGACGCCGACCGCGACCTGGGGCTCCCGGAATCCCAATTGCTCGATCGCCTGGGAGATGGATGACATCACGGCATCTCCTCCAGGCGTGGAGGTCGACACTCGGGAAGTGAGCCCGATCTCCCCCCGGTCGTCGATGACCACTGCTTCGGTAGTGGTCCCTCCGACGTCGACGCCGATGGCGCTCACCGGAGGACCACTCCGAGACGATCGGTGAGCACCGCTGAGGCGGCGCCGGCGATCACCAGATCGGCTCCCAGCGATGAGAGCTCGATTTCGATGAGCTCGGCCGTGGTGGGGAGGACCCGACCGGTGAGGCTCTCTTTGACCCCGTCGATCAGGGCTTCTCCGGCGTTGCGGATTTCGGAGGCGATGACGATCCGGGTGATCCCGAGCAACCCCGCGGCGTGGGCGAGGACACCCGCCAGATGGCGTCCGGCCTGGTGGAGGGCGTTGCGGAGGTGTTCCTCACCGATCAACGGGGCGAGGGCCAGGGCATCCCACGGATCTCTTTCCGGGTCGGCTCCGACGCTGCGCATGATGGCGGGGACGCTGGCCACCGTCTCCAGACAGCCGAAGTTGCCACAGCTGCAGAGGAGCCCGTCGGGCACCACCTGGACGTGCCCGATCTCGCCGGCGGACGAGTTCTCTCCGCGATAGAGGCGCGAATCGAGCACAACGCCGGCGCCAACGCCCTGGCCCAACTTGACCACGAGCACGCTCTCGCCCAAGCCGGGATGGCGGCGAAGCTCCGCGAGAGCGGCCACCTGGGCATCGTTTGCGATCGAGACCGGAAGCCCGAACCGGGTGGCGATCACCTCGCCCAGGTCGAAGCGATGCCAGTCGAGGTTGGCGGCCTCGAGGACCAGCCCGCTCGCCTCGACAACACCGGGAGTGCCGACCCCGATCCCGAGTACCGGTGCCTCCGTCTTGTCGAGCAGGGTGGCGATGAGGTCGAGGGTGGCCTCTACCGCTTCAGCACCCACCGGGTGGGTGTTGCCGGATTGCACACGATGACGGATGTGCCCTCGGAGATCGACGAGTGCTCCCTGAAACGGGCGATGGCCGAGATCGAGTGCCACGATGTCCCGCCCCGATGCATTGAGGGCGAGAAGGGTGGGGGGCTTGCCACCGGCCGAGGTCCCCTGTCCCAACTCGGTGAGCAGGCCCTCGTCGATCAGCTCCCCGACCAGGCTGGACACCGCGGCTCGGGTGAGGCCGGTGAGACGTGAGAGCTCGGCCCGACTGGTGGCTCGGTGCTCGGAGACCAGGTCGAGTGTGTTTTGGAGGTTGGAGCGGCGGGAGTCGTGTTTGGTCGCCTTGGGGCGGGGAGGGCGGCTCGGTTGCCCCGGGTGGGACTCAGGCTCATGCATGAAAGTTCACTAAACATACAAAGATTGGGAACCGGCTGTCAACCAGGTTCGAGTGCCTGTCAGGAGTGGTTCGTGCGGGCTCACCTCGAAGACAAGCGTTCCTGACCCAGCCGATAATGGGCGTCATGAGAGACGCCCAGGTCCGCCGTGGGTCCCAATTTCATCGCTGGATCTACCAGGCCAGCAGGGGACGGCTCGGCCGGCGTCTCGTCGAGAACGACATGCTCTTGCTGACCACGGTCGGGCGGCGCTCGGGCCTGGAGCACACGGTGCCACTCCTCTTTCTCCGCGACGACTCCGACCTGGTGGTATTTGCCTCATTCGGAGGTCGGGACCGTCACCCAGAGTGGTACCTGAACCTATTGGCCGAGCCCAGTGTCGGGGTCCAGTTCTTCGCTGATCGGTTCCAAGCCAGGGCCCGGACGGCAGGCCAGAACGAGCGGTCGAAATGGTGGCCGCGAGCGGTTGCCGCATATCCGGACTACGCGACCTACCAGAGCCGCACTGCGCGCCAGATTCCGGTCGTCATCCTCGAGCGAGCGAGACGAGACCTATAGATTCGGGGGCATGGCCGATACCGAGCCCGTCACCGATCGCGTCCGTCGACAACTCGCCGGCCGTGGTGAGCTGACCGAGAATCGGGTGTTCGACGGTGTTGGGTTCTTCGTCGACGGAAGGATGGCGGTGGCGGTCCTGGGTGACGCGATCTGTGTCCACATCGAAGAAAAGTCGCAACCACCATCGGCCGGTGGAGAGGCCGCGGACCCGTTTCTCTTCGCCGGGCGCCCGGTACCCGGCTGGGTGTCGATCCCGGCCGAAAGCATGGATGACGAGACCCTTGGGCGATGGGTGGCCATGGGTCTCGCCGGCGTCAGCTCACCGATGTAGCACCTGGCGGGGACGGCGGTGTCCCGGGGTCTTGCCCTGCCACTTGCGCCTTGACGCGACCTGGATCAGGTCCCCGAGCAATGCGGATGCAGTCGGCTGGCCACCGGCCCCGGGCCCGGTGAACAAGAGCCGGCCGACAGCAGGTCCCTCGACGAAGATCGCGTTGGTCACCCCGTCAACGCCGGCCAGGGGATGGGACTTCTCGAGTGATACCGGCTCGACTTTGGTAACGATGGCATCCCCGGCCCGTTCCGCCACCCCGAGCAGCTTGATGACCTTGCCTTCGGCCCTGGCCGCCTCCACGTCCTCGCGGCTTACGCCTTCGATGCCGGTGCAGCTGACTTCCCAGGGCGCAACCCATCTCCCGAAGGCCAACCTGCCGAGGATTGCTGTCTTGAACGCAGCGTCCCGCCCGGAGATGTCGTCAGAGGGGTCAGCCTCGGCATATCCGAGCTCGCTTGCCTTGGCCAGCGCCTCCTCGAAGGTGCTCCCTTCGTTGGTCATTGCGCTCAGGATGTAGTTGGTGGTGCCATTGACGATCCCGCTCACCCGGTCGATGCGCTCACCGGCCAGGCTCTCCGCCAGCGGGCGAATCACGGGTATGCCGCCACCGACGGCCGCCTCGTACATGAGAGGGACGCCGGAGCGGCTGGCGGCCTCGAACAGCTCCTCACCTCGGGTCGCAACCAACTCCTTGTTCGCGGTCACAACCGGCTTGCCCGACCGGAGCGCGGTCATGAGAAGGTCGCCGGTGGGCTCCAGCCCTCCGATCGCCTCGACTATCACATCGATGCCGGGGCTGCTCACCACCGCCATCGCCTGATCGGTGATCATGTCCGATGCCAGTTCGAAAACCCGGGGCTTGTCGAGATGCTTGACCGCGACCATGCGGAGCTCGAGGTCGACCCCGGCCTTCTTTCGGATCTCCTCACGGTCGAGGAGGAGCCTCTGCACCAGGGCTCCACCCACGGTGCCCGCCCCGAGGACGCCGACCTTGACGATCATGACCGGGCACCGTCGTGGTGAAAGGCGGTGTCTTGTGGTGTCATCTGGCTTCCAGTCTCTGTGGGCCTCCGACACCTGCGGATACAAAAAATCCGCTCCGGTGCCGGGCGGATCCTTTGTCGTGTCTTAGAGGGTGCTGATCACACGACCGGGCCGCACGGCTCGTGGGCCGTGGTCATGGTCGTCGTGGTGATTGCAGCACTCATGTGTGGGGAAAAGGTATCCGCGTTTCTCACCGGCGTCAATGCGATGTCGGTCATCTCTCGGACTCGGCGACCTCGGCTATGTCCTCGAGATCTCTGACCAGGGCCTTTCTGGTCCCGCCCTCGAAGAGCTTGCCCACGGTCCCAGCCAGGACCTTGGACACCGGCCCGGCCGGATCCGAGGCGAAGGACATGGTGATGACGCTCCCCATCCGCGATGGGGCCACCGTGATCACGGAGCGGAAACCCTCACCGAGGCTCTCCGCCTTGACCGTGTAACTCTGGCCCGGATCGACCTCGACCACTTCGAGGATTTCGGTGGTGTCCCGACCCAGGATCGTCCTCGTCTCCTGCCACCTGGTCCCGACATCGAAGCCCTCACCCGCGTCGAGCCGCTCGATGGCGGAAACGGCAGAGATGACTTCAGGGGCGCGCTCCAGATCGGTGATGAGCTCCCAGAGCCGGTCCGGCGGCACTGCGACTTCGCGACTCACAGAGAGCTCCGACATCCCGCCTCCAGTGTCCGTTGCGAAGACCCTAGGCAAACCACGGCACCCACCATTGCATTTGACTCCGGCTCCTGCCGGCCGGCAGAGGCTATTCTTCTCTGGACGAAGCGCTCATCTAGAGCGGTTGAGGGATCAGGCCCTGTGATACCGCGGCAACCGGCGCAAGCACGGTGCCAATGCCTGGAACGATGAGTTGCCGAAGGGCTCAGGCTCTCGGCGCTCTCGGGCGTTTCGAGAGACAACCAGGAGATGCCATTGAGCCCGACAGCCGAGCCCTGTTGTAGTCGTAGGTGGACGTCACCATGACGTCCTACCTCGAGGCGATCACAAGAGGAGTGGTCGTCTTCGACGGTGCCACCGGCACCAATCTGCAAACCGTGGGTCTTACCGCGGACGATTTCGGTGGGCCGGCACTCGAGGGATGCAACGAGCTGCTCAACATGACCAGGCCCGATGTGATCCGGGAGCTCCACCACAGCTTCCTTCGGGTCGGCGTGGACGTGGTGGAGACCAACACCTTCGGAGCCTTCGCCGTCCCGCTCGGGGAGTACGGCCTCGAGGATCGAGCGTATGAGATCGCGGCCGCGGGCGCCCGTCTCGCTCGTGAGTCTGTCGACGAGTTCGTTTCCGAGGACGGCCGGCCCCGGTTCGTCGCCGGCTCGATCGGCCCCGGCACGAAATTCGCCACTCTCGGCCAGATCACCTACGCCAGGTTGGTCGAGGCATATCGCGAAGAGACGAGTGGGCTGATCGACGGAGGGGTCGATCTGGTGATCATCGAGACCCAGTTCGACCTGCTCGGCGCCAAGGCCGCCATCGAGGGGGCCCGAGCAGCGATGCGTGGCGCCGGAGTCGAACTGCCGATACAGGTGCAGGTCACCATCGAGCTGACGGGAAGGATGTTGCCCGGTACCGAGATCGGTGCCGCACTGACCAGCCTCGAAGCCTTGCACCCCGATGTGATCGGGCTCAACTGCGCCACCGGGCCTGCCGAGATGTTCGAGCCTTTGCGCCACCTCACCCGTCATTCCAGGGTGCCGGTGTCGGCGATTCCCAACGCCGGGCTCCCCCACGTCGAAGACGGGCAAATGGTCTACGACCTCGGCCCGCAGGACCTGGCGACCCATCTCGGGAGCTTCGTGTCGGAGTTGGGTGTGGGCGTGGTCGGCGGATGTTGCGGCACCACGACCGACCATCTGGCGGCAGTCATCGAACGGGTCCGACCCGGAACGGTGCGTGAGCGGCAGCCGACCGTCATCCCCTCGGCGGCATCCATTTACAGCCAGGTCCCATTCGATCAGGACACCTCCTTCTTGATCATCGGCGAGCGGTCGAACGCCAATGGCTCCAAGGCGTTCAAAGAGGCTCTTCTTGCCGATGACGTCGAAGGCTGCGTCGCGGTCGGCCAGGAGCAGGTGAGGGAGGGTGCCCACCTGGTCGACCTCTGCGTCGACTACGTGGGTCGCGATGGGACAGCCGACATGAGCAAGATCGCCGCCGCTTTCGCCACCGATGTCGCTGCCCCGGTGGTCCTCGACTCCACCGAGCCTCAGGTCATGGAGGCAGGGCTCGAGCGTCTCGGGGGGCGTTGCGTGCTCAACAGCGCCAACCTCGAGGACGGTGAAAGCGAAGGCTCCCGGCTGGACCGGGTGTTCAAGCTCGCCGCCAAACATGGGGCGGCCGTGATCTGCCTCCTCATCGACGAGGAGGGCCAGGCCCGCACCTTGGAGTGGAAGTTGAGGGTGGCGCATCGCATCCACGACATCGCCGTCGAGCGCTACGGCCTCGAAGCCAGCGACTTGATCTTCGACGCACTGACCTTTCCCCTCAGCACTGGCGATGACGACCTGCGTCGTGACGGCCTGGAGACTCTGGAGGCGATCCGTCGCATCAAGTCCGAGATACCAGGAGCCAGGACCGTGCTCGGAGTATCCAATGTCTCGTTCGGTCTCAACCCGGCGGCCCGTCGCGTGCTCAATTCGGTGTTCCTCAACGAAGCGATCGAGGCCGGGCTGGACGCCGCGATCGTCCACGCCGGCAAGATCGAGCCCCTGGCAAAGATCGATCCCGAGCAGCGCAAGGTCTGCCTCGACCTCGTCCACGATCGCCGCGAGCCGGGTTATGACCCGCTGGAGCGATTGCTCGAACTGTTTGCCGATGTCACCACCGTGAAGTCGGAGGCAGAGGACTACGAAGGGCTGCCGGTTGGGGAAAGGCTGGCCAAGCGAATCGTCGATGGCGACCAGCGGTCGATCATCTCCGACCTCGACGAGGCTTTGGGTGAAGGGAACCGACCACTCGACATCATCAACGACTTCCTCCTCGCTGGGATGAAGATCGTCGGCGACCTCTTCGCCAGCGGCGAGATGCAATTGCCGTTCGTACTCAAGTCGGCAGAGACCATGAAGAAGGCGGTTGCCCATCTCGAGCCGTTGATGGAGAAGACGGAGACAGCCGGGAGAGGGAAGATCGTGATCGCAACGGTGTCTGGGGACGTCCATGACATCGGGAAGAACCTGGTCGACATCATCCTCAGCAACAACGGGTACGAGGTCCACAACCTCGGGATCAAGGTTGGGATCGCAGAGATGATCAAGGTGTTCGAGGACACCAATTCGGACGCAATCGGGATGAGCGGCCTCTTGGTGAAGTCGACACTGATCATGCGGGACAACCTCGAGGAGTTGGAGCGCCGGGGTCTGGGCAAGGTGCCGGTCCTGCTCGGCGGTGCCGCACTCACCCGGAACTACGTCGAGGCCGACCTGAGATCGAGGTATGCAGGCCCGCTCTATTACGGGAAGAACGCCTTCGCCGGCCTCGATGCCATGCAGAAGGTCGTCGCCGGTGAGCCGGCGCCACCACCGATTGCGGGCAGGGTGTGGGCCCAGGAGGCGTCCGAAGCCGTCGCCATCCCCTCGCGGTCGCCAAGCGTGGAGACCGACAACGAGGTCTTCAAGCCGCCATTCGTGGGCACCAGGGTGGTGCGCGGACTCTCCATCGACCAGATCGTCCCCTATCTCAACCTGACCGCCCTGTTCCGAAACCAGTGGCAATACCGGCCCGAGGCCGGTGAGAACGACCGGGAGTTCAAGGAGAGACTGCAACCGATCCTCCGCGACCAGCTGGCACGAGCCCGATTCTCAGATCTCTTGCGACCGCAGTTGGTGTATGGCTACTTCGCCGCCAATGGGGATGGGGACGACCTGGTGCTCTGGGAGGACGAAAGTCGGAGCACCGAGCTCACCCGTTTCAACTTCCCCCGACAGCAAGAAGAGCCCTTCTACTCGATCCCTGATTTCTTCCGGCCGATGGGCGGAGACGTCGACTATGCCGCGTTCCACATCGTCACCATGGGTCCCGAGGTGTCGAAGCGGACCGCGGAGCTCTTCGCCGCGAACGAATACCACGAGTACTTGCTCCTCCACGGGCTCGGGGTCGAGATGGCAGAGGCCCTCGCCGAGTACTGGCATTTCCGAATCCGCCAGGAATGGGGCTTCTCAGATCAAGACGGGCCCAACCTTCTCGGGCTCTTTCGCCAGCAATATCGGGGCGGTCGCTTCTCATGGGGCTATCCGGCGTGCCCCGACCTCGAGGACAACGAGCGGGTGGCCTGGATCCTTGGCGCCGACCGTCTGGGCATCGAGGTTGGTGAGGAGACCTCCTACCAGTACCAGCCGGAGCAGACCACCTCGGCAATCATCTGCCATCACCCGCAGGCCAAGTACTTCATCGCCAAGCGTCCCAAGGAGTCGAGAGATGCTGAGTAGCGCCGACGGCTGGTTGCGGATCGTCGAGGTGAACCCGCCGGAGTTCCCCGACCTCCGGCATCGCAGCCTCAGCCCGGCGTGGCGCCAGGTGATCGTGACCGACAACGTGTTCGGCAAGATCCGGGTCTCCCCGTATGCATTCTCGGCCCGGATCACCCACGACACCCCTGATGTCGAGCCCACCGTCGTGGTTTCGACCCGGGATCGCAACATCCTTGCCATCGAGTCGGAGGTGCGTGGAGCCCTCGGGAACGGGGTGGATTCCTTCCTGGTGGTGATCGGGGACACCGTGCCCCATATCGACCACCTGGCCCACCACTATGAGATCGTCGAGCATCTGCGCAGGCTCCAGGAGGATCTGCCCGATTTCGAGGTGGGGATGCCGACCCGGTTTCGCGAGTGGCAGTTCAGGCGGCGCATCGATGTCGGGGCACAGTTCTTCGTCGTCGGCCCGGTGCTCGATCCCGATGTGATCGAGGTCGAGATGGCAAGGCTGGGATTGAGGGACGGTGACCCCCCCGTCTTCCTCATGGTGATCCCACCGTTCAACGTTGAGTGGGTGGAACAGATGGAGTCGATCGGGGCGGTTCCGACCACGCCCGGGCTACGACGGCGTGTCACTGAGACCGCTCCCGACGTGCGGCGCAAGCTGGGATGGGAGATCACCACCGAGATGGAGGCGAGGGCCAAGGAAGCGGGGGCGGCAGGAGTGGTCCTGATGGGCCTCAAGTTCGAGTCGTTGGTGGAGGAGGCGTCAGTGGCGTGGAGGCCCGCCGACTGA
>JBIOVB010000047.1:0-23903 GCA_044867525.1 Acidimicrobiia bacterium
CTGAGAACCAGGCCAGGCCCAGGGTGAGGATCGCAGTTTCCAGTACGAGGGCGCTGGCCACCGCGGCGTTTTTTCCCAGCAGCAGTTGGCGGGGCTTCGGGGGCAGCACGAAGAGGTAGCTGGCCGCGTTTCGCTCCCATCCGAACAGGTTGAGGGCAATGGGAAGGCCGACGAAAAGCACGAGGATCGGGGCCATCAGGGGGGCCCACTCCCGGTCCCGGAAGTCGAAGAGACCCGTGGCGTTCATCACCACCCCGCCGATGGCTAGCCCGACGAAGATCACAGTCCCCGTCCAGGCCAGGCGCTGTCTCGGGTCGCGGACGTAGAAGCGGAATTCCTTCCGGGTCATGGTGGGAACTACTCCCCACGGCCCGTTGGCCATCCCGTCCCGTCGGGCGCGCGAGGCGGGGAGGCTCCTCTGCTCGGGCGTGGTGAGTAGCCATCCCAGCAGGCGCTTCCAGACAGCCGCGAGCAAGGCCAGTCCCGCCGCGGCTGCGGCCAGGGCGACGATGGAAGAGGTCGGATCGCCTGCGGCCGCGTCGACCATCGCCTTCTGTGCCGCCACCGGCGGGATGAGGAGAGCCCAGTCCATGATCGGGTGCGTCGCAGCAGCTGCCTCGAGCCCTTCGGCGTCAACCAGCTGGCTGACGCTTCGATAGAAGAGAAACGACCCGGCCGCGATGCCGAGGACCAAGAACGTCGCGATATCCCGGCCTCTCCGCGTCCGGAGGATCCCGGAGATGGCCGAGGAGAACAGCTGTCCCCCAACCGCCATGAGGCCGACGAACACCGCGGAGGCGGGAAGGATCATCCACCACCCGTCGACCAGGATCGCAGCGTTGGCGCCCACGAGGAGAAGGGGTATCACCGTGGACGGGGCGACGAAGCTGGCGGCCACGAGCCCGGCCACCATCTGGTCGGCGGATAGCGGGAGCACCGCGAGTTGTTGCGGGTCGAGGTTCTCGTCGAGGGGGAAGATGATCACGGGCAGCGCGGCCCAGGCGAGGAAGGCGAAAAGCGCGGCCCATCCCAGATAGTTGGCCAGAGCCTCCGGGCTCTGCGACTGGAGGGCCTTCGCCGTTTCCAGGTGGGCGCCCGCCAGCCAGACCCCGAGCCAGGTGAGGAGGATGAGCGCGATCGGGAGCCCGAACCGGCGCTGGACGTCGGCTCTGAAACCGTTCCAGGTGAGACGGGCCTTGAGGCCCGCTAGCCGCCGTACCACGACGAGCTGTCCGGTGACTTTCCTCCGACCGCCGCGATGAACGCATCCTCGACGTTGTCGGCCCCCATGAGCCGGCACAGGCCCTCGGGGGTCTCCTCGATGGTCAGCCTTCCTTCGACCATGATCCCGATCCGGGTGCAGAGCTTTTCGACGAGGTGCATCTCGTGGGATGAGAAGACGATGGTGGTCCCACTCTGGGCGGCGCGCTGAAGCAGGCCCCTGATCAGCCGCGCCGACACCGCGTCCACGCCTTCGAAAGGCTCGTCGAGGAAGAGCACCGGGGGGCGATGGATGATGGCCGCAGCGAGAGCGACCTTCTTGCGCATCCCCCTCGAGTAGTCACCGATCAGCTTGGCACCGGCGCTGCTCAGGTCGAGCAGATCGAGGAGCTCATTCCGCCTCGTTGTCGCATCGGAGCGGTCCAGGCCGTGCATCGCGGCCGTGAAGTCGAGGAGCTCGGCGCCGGTTAGACGCTCGTAGAGGTTGAACTCCTCGGGGAGGACACCGATCCTGGACTTGACCTCGGTGGGCGATCTCCACGTGTCGAACTCACCGATGCCCACGGTGCCCTGATTGGGGCGGAGCAGACCGACGATGCACTTGATCGTCGTGGTCTTGCCTGCGCCGTTCTGCCCCAGCAGCCCATAGAACTCGCCGGCCGTGATCGAAAGGTCGACATGGTCGACCGCGACCGTCTTCCCGAACTTCCGTACCAGGCCCCGGGCCCAGATCGCCGGAGCGACTCCGGCCGCGTCGATCGAAGGCTGGTCGGTAAGGGGCTGGGTCACGCTGCCAAGTATCGACGGAACCGCCACAGAACCAAAGAGAAACGTGCCATTGCCGCGGGCCTGGCCGGTTCCGGAGTCGGGGACACCCGGTTACCGTAGGCCGCGGTGGAGTACCAGGCCCTCTATCGGAAGTATCGGCCGCAGACTTTCGACGACGTCATCGGCCAGGCTCACGTGACGACCACCCTGGCACGGGAGATAGCGGACGGTCGGGTGGCTCACGCCTACCTGTTCACCGGGCCCCGAGGCACCGGGAAGACCACCACAGCTCGGATCCTGGCCAAGGCTCTCAACTGTCTGAACCGGGGGCCGCAAGGCGCTCCCTGCAACGAGTGCCTGAGCTGTGTCTCGATCACCGATGGGACCTCGCTCGATGTGCTCGAGCTGGATGCCGCCTCGCACAATTCGATCGACGACATCCGCGACATCAAGGTGAGCGTGACCACCGTGGCGTCGACTGCCACCTCGAAGCGGGTGTTCGTGCTCGACGAGGCGCACATGTTGTCCAAGGCGGCGGGAAACGCCCTGCTCAAGACGCTGGAGGAGCCCCCCGAGCACGTCCATTTCGTGCTGGCGACCACCGAGCCCTACAAGCTGCTCGACACCATCCGCAGCCGCAGCCAGCGCTTCGACTTCCACCCGGTGCCGATCGAAGACCTGGCCGGGCACCTGAGCGTGATCGCCGAGCGGGAGGGATACAAATTCGATGCTCCGGCGCTGCTCGCCATCAGCCGTCACGCTTCGGGCTCGGTTCGCGACTCTCTTTCCCTCCTGGAGCAGGTGGCGGCGCTGGGGGCGGGGACCGTCGACGTCGCCGGTGTGCGCAGGGCATTGGGCCTCGCCGACTCCGAGGCCTTCATGCGCCTCGTCGAGGCAGTCGCGGCCCAGGATGCCAAGGCCGGCCTCGAACTCGTGGCGGAGCTCTCGGCCAGTGGCGTCGATCTCCGCCGCTTCGTGGCCGAGTCGGTGGGGTTCTTCCGTGGTGCATTCCTCGCCCACTACGCCCCGAACCTTGCCGAGATCACAGACGAGCCCGAGGAGGTCCACTCTGCCTGGCGCAAGGCCGCCGAGCTGGTCACTTCGGGCGATGTCCTCCGGGCGGTGGATCTCCTCGGCGAGGCCCTGGTCAGATTGCGCGAGGGCCGCGAGGAGCGCCTCATGACCGAGCTCGCCGTGATCAAGCTGACCCGGCCCGAGACCGCGAGCGACCCGACGGCCCTCCTCGCCCGGATCGAACGGCTGGAGCGACGTCCCGCGGCCCAGGCGCTGTCCGAATCCCCGACCCCGGCCGTAGAAGCCGAACCGGGGGGCGTCGAGGTCGCCCCCAAGCCCGAGGTGGCCGAGCCGAACGGAGGGGAGCGGCCTGCCGGGTTGGAAGTCTCCTTCGATCAGTTGCAGAAGGTGTGGCCCGGTCTCTTTGGGAGTCTGCGCGACGTGCTCGGCGCACGTCGTTGGGCCTTCTTCCGCGAAGCGGTGCCGGCGTCGGTGGAAGGGGACACCATCACCCTCGAGGTGGCCCACGACTTTCACCTCCAATCCCTCCAGGAGGACGACGCGGTCGCAGCGATGGTCGCTACCCGAGCCAGCGATCTCTTGGGAAGCCCGGTCCAGGTCAGGTTTCGCTCACGAGAGGGAGGGGGCGCGGCGGAGGAGATCGACATCACCGAGCTCGAGGAGCGTCCGGCCCAATCCACCGATCCGACGAGTCTCCTCGTCGACCAGTTGGGAGCCGAAGAAGTAGAGGAGTAGGTCTACTGACTTGGCCGGCCGACTTTGCCCGAAAGGCTCCTCGCGATCCCGGGTCGGCCGGCGGCCGGCGGCTGACGCCGCGCGGCTCATCATCAGACGGGCGTTACGCTCTGCACATGAACCGACAGCCTGACATGCGTCAGCTGATGAAGCAGGCCCAGCAGATGCAGGCGCAGCTCGCGGCAGCTCAGGAGGAGCTTGCACGGAGGACCTTCGAGGGCAGTGCCGGCGGTGGGATGGTGGTGGCCACGGTCAACGGTGGACAGGAGTTGGTCGGGATCACGATCTCCCCGGAGGTGGTCGACCCCGCTGACGTCGAGATGCTCGAGGACCTGGTGGTAGCCGCGGTTCGCCAGGCCCACGAGGCGGCGGCAAGCGCAGCGTCGGAGCAGCTCGGCGGTGTGACCGGAGGCCTCGACCTCGGCGGTCTCCTCGGTTGATGTTCGAAGCTCCGGTCCAGAGGGTCATCGACGAGCTGGCAAGGTTGCCCGGAGTTGGGCAGAAAACCGCGCAGCGGCTCGCCTTTCATCTGCTCGCGGTGGAAGAGGCCGATGCCCGTCGGCTAGCGGTCGCTATCGAAGAGATGCGGGATCGGGTGCGGCTCTGCGCCCGCTGCTTCAACGTGGCCGCCGGTGACGAATGCTCCATCTGCCTCGATTCCAGACGTGATCCCACCTCGCTGTGCGTGGTGGAACGGCCACAAGACATCGTCGTCATCGAGCGGACACAGGAGTTTCGCGGCCGATATCACGTCCTCGGGGGCTCTTTGTCCCCGATCAACGGCATCGGGCCCGGCCAGCTTCGCATCGACGAGCTGAAGGCCAGGATCGGACCTGAAGGGATCGCCGAGCTCATCGTGGCCACCAATCCGACTGTGGAGGGCGACGCCACCGCCATGTACCTGGCCCGGGAGTTCAAGCCGTTGGGCACCAAGGTGACACGGCTCGCCTCCGGGCTTCCCGTCGGCGGCGATCTCGACTACGCCGACGAGCTGACACTTGGCCGCGCCCTGGCCGGCCGCATGGAGCTCTAGCCCCCTCCATCGGCGACGCTCGGCCGTAATCTGGCGCTGGCGTATCCGCAACCTCTGGAGAGATGAAAGCCAACAACCGCGTCCTCCCCATGATCCTTGGCGGAGTCGGCATTCTCGGCCTGGGGTTCGTGGTCGCCATGGCGAGCGCCACGGTGCCCGGTCGGCAGGAAGAGCCGCTGTTCGACATGACCTGGCGCCCGGGGAACAGTGTCACGGTGATCCTCACCTGGCTGGTGGCCATAACCGCCGTGATCGGGGCCGTGGTGCTGCTGCTGGCGGTGAAAGAGCCCCGAACGAAAGAGGGGGGGAAACGCAAACGCACCCTCCTCGCCCTGGTCGTCGGACTCATCCTCTTTGCCCTGGCCTGGCGATATCTGCGCCCTGCTGCCGAGGCTCTCCTGACCGAGGAGTCGGAACTGGTGCCGGATCCGGTCGATCCTCTGCCCGTCGGTCCTCGCTCCTCCAATCCGATCTGGGCCCTGGGAGCCTTGGTGGCTCTGGTGGTGATTGCCGCCCTGGTGAGGCTGGGCCTTTCGTTGCGATCCCCCAAGACAGAGCTGGCTCCGGACGACGTCTCCGCGAAAGTCGCCGCGCCGCCTCCACCCACTATGGCTCCCCGCGCCGTGGGCATCGATCCCCGGAGCCGTGTCATTGGGGCATATCTCGATTTCGAGGAGATCGCTGAGAGAGCCGGCGTGCCCCGCGAGCCTGCTGAAACCGCCAACAGCCATGCGCGCCGGGTCGTCGCCGAGTTCGACCTTCCCCGGGAAGACGCCAGAGCTCTGGTCAATCGCCACTCCGCGGCACGGTTCGGAGCGGTCGAGCCGAGCGACGATGACGCCACGCGCGCTGAGAAAGCCTCGGCGGTGCTCTGTGAACGGATGGTGTCGTGAGCCGCATGGTGGTTCGAGGGCTCATGGCCGCGGCACTAGCCGCTTTGCTCTTGGCCCAGCTCCAAGGAGCACCGTTGCTCTGGGCTTGGGAAGTGCTTCTCATCGGCCTTGTCCTTTGGCAGGTTCAGGAGATTCCTGGCGGCGATACCCGGCCCGGTATCCCGCTGTTTCCGCCCGATGACTCCGGGGCGACGCGCCTGCCCAGGTCCATGGTCGCCGCCGAGGTGGCCACCAGCGACGCGCTGTCAGGCCATTCCGGGAGGGGACGGCGCTTGCGGCCCATACTGGCCAGGATCGCCGGCCATCGACTCGCCCGGCATGGCATCGACCTGGAAACGCCGAGGGCGCTCGAGGTCCTCGACGAAGACGACTGGAGATGGCTCACCGGCCGCGAGGACCGAGCGCGGCGACATGGGGAGATGGAGGCGCTGGTGGCGAGACTGGAGGAGATGTGACCGTCCCCGCGGTGGAAGTGGAGCGGATCGCAGTTCTCGCCGAATCGGTCCTCGATCAGGTGGAGAGGGCCGTGATCGGCAAGCGTCAGACGCTGCAATTGGTTCTGATGTCGATTCTGGCCAACGGGCATATCCTCATCGAAGACCTGCCCGGGTTGGCGAAGACATTGGTCGCTCGCTGTTTCGCTGCAGCAACCGATCTCGATTTTGCAAGGGTCCAGTTCACCCCTGACCTGATGCCGATGGACATAACCGGCTCCTTCGTCCTCGATCCGGATACCGGCCGGCCCGGGTTCCGCCCCGGTCCCGTGTTTTCCAACCTCCTGCTCGCCGACGAGATCAACCGGGCGCCGGCCAAGACACAGGCCGCGCTTCTCGAGGCGATGCAGGAGCACCAGGTCACCGCGGACGGGGTCACCCGGCCCCTCGGGCCACCCTTCCTGGTGATCGCCACACAGAACCCGATCGAATACGAAGGGACCTACCCATTGCCGGAGGCTCAGATCGACCGGTTCTTGATTCGGGCCCGGATCGGATACCCGGACCGGGACCCGGAATGGGAGATGCTCGATCGGCGAGCCCGGCGGGGGTCGGACGACGTCGACATCGATGTCGTGGTCGATCGCTCCACCCTCCTGAACATGCAGGCCGTGGTGGAGGAGGTGCACCTGTCTGAGCCGGTCGGGCGGTACATAGTCGACTTGGTCGCAGCGACCCGGTCCTCGGGACGGGTGCGAGTCGGGTCGAGCCCAAGGGGCTCGCTGGCGCTGATGAAACTCGCCCGGGCACGCGCCGCACTGTCCGGACGTGGATTTGTGCTGCCGGACGACGTCCAGGAGGTCGCAGTGCCTGCGCTCGCCCATCGCCTGATCCTCCGCCCCGAATTCTGGGCACAGGAGCTCAGCGAGGAGCGGGTCGTCGAAGAAGTTCTGGAACAGGTGCCGAGCCCGCCCGCGGCGCCCAGCGCCTTTCAACCGTGAGGGCCCGGGCAAATCCCAGCCTCCGCGCCTACGTGACCGCCGGGCTCACCGGGCTGGCCGGAGCGCTGGCGGTAGGCGACCCGGAGCCCGCCTTGCTCGGAGCTGTGTTGTTGGCGATCGGGATCGTGGGTCTCTCCGCTCGATCGGCGCTCGAGGCCCGTGTGGAGGTCGATGGCCTTCCTCGGTCGGTCATCGAGGGGGCAGAGTTCCGACTCCGGGTTCGTCTCATCACCAGCCGACCGGTACGGAGGGTGTATGTCGACCTCCCCCACGAGGGCATCGAGTTGGTGGGTAGCCAGGGCGTCCGCCTCATCGGTGACCGCACTCTGGCGTTCGATTCGGTGGATGGGCTCTCGGAGGCAGTGGTCACGATGCGGCCCGTGGTCTGGGGTCACCTCCAGCTGGGTACGCCCTCGATCCGTGTCGAGTCACCCCTGGGAATGTATGACCTGACCGGTGTCGGCCATGCATTGCCCTCGATCGCGGTCGTGCCCTCGGTGCCCAGGATGCGGCGTCTCCTCGCACCCTTGGAGACAAACTTCCACGTGGGGGAGCTGGTCTCGACTCGGCGCGGTGCCGGCACGGAGTTCGCCGAGATCCGCCCCTACCGGCACGGCGACGATCCGCGATGGGTGAACTGGCGGGTCTCCTCGCGGGCCCAACAAATCTGGGTGAACGACCGGCACCCGGAGCGAAATGGTGACGTCTTGCTCCTGGTCGATGCCGGGATCGATACCGGGACCGGCCTCGATCTGGTGATCGACCGCACTGTCCGGTTGGCCGCCGCCCTGCTCCAGGCGCATTCCCGGCGCCGGCACCGCCTCGGTTTGATCACGACCGACGGTTTGAGCCGCTGGGTCTACCCGGGCATAGGGGACGGCCAGCGACGACAGCTCCTCGAGCAGCTGATCTCGGTGACTCCGGGGCGAGTGAGCTGGGATGCAGTCGAACGGACCGTGGCCCGGGTCGCCCGTCGCCCGGCCATGGTCATCGTCCTCACCGCGCTGATCGAGCCCAACCTGGCCGGGATCGCCCATTCCATGAGGCGCTCGGGCCTCGACGTCTCGGTGATCGAGCTCGACGTGACATCGCTCCTGCCCCCTCCCGCCGACACCATCAAGGGGCTGGGAAGGCGGATTTGGGCCATGGATCTGGAGCGGCTTCGGGATCGGCTGGCATCGGAGGGGATCCCGATAACACTTTGGGCACCGGACGAGGGGCCGGACGTGCCCATCGCCCGGCTCGAGCAATGGAGGACGTCATGGCGACGGCGGCTCGGCTGAGTGCCCTGGTCTCCGTGGCGGTGGCCTTTGCCCTGGTGGCGGCGATCCCGACTTCCGGCGGCTCGGGTTTGGCCGCTCTGGTGGGATGGGTGGGGCTCGCGATGCTCATCGTGGGGATGCTCACCGGCCTCCCGGGATCGGTGACCGTCGCCGCGCTCGCTTTCGTCATCCAACTCGTCATCGTGACCGGGCTCCCCGTCGGCCTGGCGCTGCCCCTCTGGCTGCACGCCCTGCTCATCGTCCTGATGATCGAGTTCGCCAACGCATCATTGTCGTTCCGCGACCATGCCTCGGATCCGGTCGTGACAGTGGCACGGGCGATGGGGCTAGGGATCGTTTCCGGAAGCCTCGTGCACGTGATGAGCCTCCTGCTCGAGGGGAGTGCGGCCAGCGGTGTCCTGCTGAGGGCAGCCGGGATCGGGGCGATGGTCACCGCCGGTGGATGGGCGATCCACAACTGGCGCCGGAGCTTGTCCCGGCCGGAATCAGTCCAGGGTGAGAGCTGAGATCTCCCGGAGCCGTGCCAGGTTGTGATGTGCGTCCATGTAGCGGATGGACCCGGTCTTGGAGCGCATGATCACCGAGTGTGTGATCGCGTGGTCCCCCTGATAGTCGACACCCCGCAGGTAATCACCACCGGTCACACCGGTCGCTGCGAAGAACACGTTGTCGGACGAAACCAGATCCCGGGTGGTCAGCACCCGGTCGATGTCGAGGCCCTCATCTCGGGCACGATGGGATTCGGCCTCGTCCCGGGGCCAGAGCCGGCACTGGATCTCGCCGCCGATGCATTCGAGGGCGGCTGCGGCGATGACCGCCTCCGGAGACCCGCCGATGCCGATCAGGATGTCGGCCGCTGTCTCCTCACGTGCGGTGGAGATCGCACCCGCGACGTCACCATCACGGAGCAGGGAGATGCGGCCTCCGGCGCGGCGCACCCCGTCGATGTAGTGCTGATTGCGGGGCCGGTCCAGGATCAGAACCCGGAGGTCGTTGACATCTTTTCCCTTCGCCTTCGCAACGTGTCTCAGGTTCTGCTCAACGGGGGCTTCGAGGTCGATCACGCCTGCCCCTTCGGGCCCGACTGCGATCTTGTCCATGTACACCAGGGAACCGGGCGCATACATCGATCCCCTGCCCGCCGACAGCGCAATTACCGCGATCGCGCCCGGCATCCCGGCGGCGGTGAGGGTTGTCCCGTCGACAGGATCCACCGCGACGTCGACGACCATCCCGGTCCCGGTGCCCACCCGCTCCCCGTTGAACAGCATCGGTGCGCCATCCTTCTCTCCCTCCCCGATCACCACCAGCCCGTCGATGTCGAGGGTGGAGAGGTGGAGCCTCATCCCATCGACAGCCGCCTGGTCCGCGGCTTCCTTGTCCCCCCGGCCCAGCCAGCGAGCGGCGCCCATGGCCGCAGTCTCTGTCACCCGGACCAGGTCGAGGCCGAGGTTGGGCTCGACGGGCTCGACCATCAGGCGACCCTGACCACAATGGCGTCTCCTTGGCCGCCACCTCCGCACAGGGTGGCTGCCCCGACACCGCCCCCGCGGGCGCGCAGTGTGTCGATCAACGTGACCACGATCCGGGCCCCGGTTGCCCCGAGGGGATGGCCGAGTGCAACTGCCCCGCCCCGCACGTTCACTCGCTCTTGGGGGATTTCGAGCATGCGAGCTGCCCAGATGGCCACGGCGGCGAACGCCTCGTTTATCTCCACGAGGTCGAGGTCCGACGGCTCCAGACCGGCGCGTTTCAAGGCGACCAGGAGGGCTTCGGCTGGCCGCTCGTGGAGGGTGGCGTCGCCACCACCGATCTGACCGTAGGCCAGGATCTCGGCGAGGACCGGCGCACCGGCGGCCTCGGCTGCGGAGCGGTCGGCCACGACAAGGGCTGCGGCCCCATCTGAGATCTGGGAGGCGTTGCCGGCGGTGATGGTTCCCCCGGCGGTGAAGGCCGGCCTGAGGGTGGAGAGCGACTCGAGGGTGGCATCGGGGCGCACTCCCTCGTCGGTTTCGACCAATGTCGGCTCGGCTTTTCGTTGCGGGACTTCGACCGGGACCACCTCGTTGGTGCCAACCCGGGAGGCCTCGGCAGCGAGCTGGTGGCTGCGCGCCGCCCACTCGTCCTGCTCGGCGCGGCCTATGCCGAGGCGCTGGTTCTTGTGATCCGAGGACTCGCCCATCGTGCAATGGTCGAATGCGCAATAGAGCCCGTCGTGTTGCATCACATCGACGAGGGTGGCGTCCCCGATGCGGGCTCCCCAGCGCAGTTCCCTCAGCACATGGGGGGCGTTCGACATGCTCTCCATGCCCCCGGCGACCGCGAAGCTGGAGTCACCGAGCCGAATCGCCCGGTCGGCGAGGCCGATCGCGGACATCCCCGAGAGGCATACCTTGTTGATGGTCACTGAGGGAATCGTCATCGGGAGCCCGCCGGCAACGGCCGCCTGCCGGGCAGTGATCTGTCCTTCCCCGGCTTGAAGCACATGTCCGAAGAGCACCTCGTCGATGGCAGTCGGGTCGACTCCGGAGCGGGCGATGGCGCCCGAGATGGCCGCGCCACCCAGGTCGACTGCCCTCGAAGGGGCCAAAGAGCCACCGTATCTGCCGATGGGGGTGCGGGCGATTCCGGTGATGACACTGTTGCTCACGTTGGCCTCCGAACCGTGATGCTACCGCCGGACGGGTCACATCTCCCTGAGAGCCAATACGCTGAGGCAAGTGAAGCTGCTCAATCTCGATCACGTTGGCATCGCAGTCCACGACCTCGACCGGGCGGTCGAGGGATATCGGGCTCGCTACGGGGTGTCTCCGCTGTCGAGGGAAGTGGTCGAGACCCAGGGCGTGGAGGAGGCGATGATCCCGGTTGGAGGCTCCTTCGTGCAGCTACTCGCCCCGCTCGACGGGGATAACCCGGTATCCCGTTTCCTCGAGCGCCGGGGTGAGGGCCTCCACCATCTCGCCTTCCTGGTCGCCGACATCGACGCCGCGCTTCGGCATCTCGAGTCCGAGGGTGCCAACCTGGTGGATGAGACGCCGCGTCCCGGGAGTCGCGGGTCACGCATCGCCTTCGTCCACCCGGCGGACCTCACTGGTACCTTGATCGAGCTGGTTGAGCTCGGAGATGGTTGAAGGACTCACTATCAGGGGTGGTGCGGGCCCGTTCGAGGCCGCGGTGATCGCTGTCGTCCTGGACGGCATCGCCGAGGAGGAGAGCGGAATCGGCCAAGGCTCATCGCGGGCCAACCGCGCCCTCCCCGCGTGGATGCGGGCCTTCCTCGACGAGGAGCCCGATTGGCCGACCGGACTCGCCGAGCCCTCCCACGACTGATCCGTTCAGAGCTCTCGCTTACGGATCTCCCTCAACTCGGGTGCGCGCAACAGCAGTGAGGCGATGAGAAACCCGGCGAGGGCCGTTACGCCGCCGATGAGGGCCATGACGATCCCCTCGAATATGGACAGACTCTCCGCCTCGAACAGGGCATTGGTCAGCGGGAGCGCCAGTGCGATGGCCAGGCCTGCCGCCAGCAGAGCCCGCAACGAAGAGAGAGCAACCCTTCTCACCGCATCCCATCCCGAGTCGGCGCCCCAGGCGATCAGCAGTGCCACCGCGTACAGGGTCATCACAATCACCGAGGCCAGCGCGAAGCCCTCCACCCCTATGGCCCTGTAGAGGAGGATCCAGATCGGGATCGCCAGAGCGGTGCCCGCAGTCCCGATGAGAACCGGGGTCCACATCTTTCGCTTGGCGTAGAAATGGCGGGAGAGGATCTGGTGCAGACCCCAGGCCGGGACCGAGAGGGCATAGATCATCAAGAGGCCCGCCACCAATTCGGTGTCGACGGCCGTGAAGTCTCCCCACTGGTAGAGCAGGCGCACCAGAGGTCGGGCCAGGACCAAGAGAGCGGCTGCCGCTCCCGCGGCCACGAAGACAGTGGTCCTTGCCGCCCGCGAGGTGGTCGCGGTCAGGCCCGGTTCGTCTCCCCGGGCCGCGAGCCGGGCGAAGAAGGGATAGGCGGCGACCCCGGCGGCCTGGGCGATCACTCCGATCGGGACCATGTTGAGCTGGCGGGCGAAGCTGAGCGCGGAGGTGGCCCCCGTCTCCACCTGTCCGAACCAACGGACGAACTGTTCGTCGAGCACGGCGATCGACTGCCCGATCATCAAGGGCAACGCCAAGACCAGGTACTCCTTGACCGCAGACTGCCCCCGTGGCACCGAGACCAACCGAACTCCCGTGCGGCGGGCTCCGTACCACTGCAGTCCGAAGTTCCCGACCACCGACCCGAACACGGCGCCCCAGAGGAAGCCCTCGGGGCTGGCTTCTCCCACAATTGCCGAGGCCAAACCCCCGGCGATGATGGCCAGGTTGTAGACGACCGGGGCCACGGCGGGGATCAGGAAGCGACGGTGGGTGTACTGCACCGCCATGAGCAAGGCTCCGAGCACGAAGAACACCTGGGCGGGGAGGACGAGCCGGGTGAGGGAGACCAGTCGGTCGTGGTCTGCGACCACCTCGGGAAACATCAGTGACACCAGCCAATCGGCACCGATCCACATCGCTGCGGTGAGGGCGAGGATCGCGAGCAGCGTGAATCGGAACACGGAGCTGAAGGCCCGATCGAGGCCGATCCCATCTCCGCGCTCCAGATACCGGCTGAGAATCGGGATCAGTGTGATGGTCAGATAGGCGCCCGCCAGGAGATAGTTGAGGAAATCGGGGATCAGGAATGCCTGTCGATACAGGTCCCCTTCGACGTTGACTCCGATCAAAGAGGCGAGCAAGGTCTCTCGAAACAGACCGAGAACGCGGGAGAGGAGCACGCTGCCGGAGACGACCAACGCCGCGGTCCCCATCCTCATCGGCCGGCTCATGTCATCACCGCGTGCTCCCGGAGTCGGTCCACAACGGAATCGGGCACGCTCAGGTCGCCGTATCCGGTTCCCAGCTCGAGACCCGGCTTGTATGCACCGTGATAGTCGCTTCCCCCGGAGGGAACCAGCCCGAATCGACGTGCGAGATCGCAGTAGCCGTCCCGCTCGTATCGGCGGTAACCGGCGTAGATCGCTTCCAACCCGATGAGCCCGGCGGGGACCAGGCGGTGCAACAGATCCTCCATCTCGGCGGCGCGATTGATGGCGAGCGTGTGGGGGTGGGCCAGCACCGGTACCGCCCCCGACTCCCTGGCCAGCAGGATGGCATCCTCCGGGGTGAGCCGGGGTCGGCTCACGTATCCGGGGCGCCCCGATGTCAGCCAGAGCTCGAATGCCTCCTCGATGGTCTCCACGTAGCCCCTGCGAACCATGACTGCGGCGATATGGGGCCGGCCAACCGTCCCCTCGCCGGCTTCTTCGCGGATCTCTTCGATGGTCATCGGCATCCCGAGGTCGGACAGTCTTCGCGCTATCGCCTCGTTGCGACGTTCCCGGCCCTCCCTCATCTCACCCAAGCGGTCCTGGAGGGGTCCCGAGCCCGGTTCCAGCCAGAGCACGACCAGGTGCATTCCGCCGACGTCGTACTCCAGGGACAGCTCGGTGCCCGGTATCAGCTCGAGTTGGGTGCCAGCCGCAGCGGCAGCCGCGTCGGCGACACCGAGTTGTGTGTCGTGATCGGTGAGCGCCAGGGTGGTGAGGCCGATCTCCAGAGCGCGGGCCACCAGGGCGGCCGGTGTCTCGGTCCCGTCCGAAGCCGTGGAATGAGAGTGGAGGTCTACGGCCATGGGGTCAACTACGCCCCGATGATGGTGGCTGCGACCGTCAAGAACCGGTTACGTCGATGGTGACAGACTCGATATAGACGGTCTCGAGGGGAAGGCTCTTCTCCCTGGTCCCGGGACGGGTTGCGGTCTCGACCTGTGATATGCGGTCCAGAGTCTCATCGCCTGAGATCACCTCTCCCAACACGTTGAACTGGGGATTGAGGGCCGAGGCGTCCTCACCGATCACGATGAAGAATTGGCTCCCTGTCGTGCCCTTGCCGGTGTTGTACATGGCCACGACACCCGGGGAGTAGACGAAGTCCGGGTCCGGGAACTCGTCGGAGATCCGATATCCGGGACCGCCGTTCCCGTCGGCCATGGGGTCCCCACTTTGCACCTGGAAATTCTCGACTATCCGATGGAACACCTGCCCGTCGAAGAACCCTTCCCGGGCGAGGAACACGAAGGAATTGACGGTCTCCGGAGCGCTCGAGGGGTCGAGTCGGAAACCGATCGTCCCACAAGAGGTCTCCATCATCGCTGTGACCTGGCTGTCTGCGGAGATATCGCTCTGCGCCTCGGGCTCGCTGAATTGGAGCACCTGCTCAGCAGGTGGTTGGTCCGCTCCGCATGCGGTTGGCTGACTGCGAAACCCCTCATACCCCTGGGGTAGGTCCCCCTCGTCGTTGCCCAGGAATGCTCCCAGCGCGAGTACCCCTACGACCACGGCTCCGAAGACGAGTGCGGTGACGAGCCGCCGGCCCAATTCGCGTCGGGCGGTCTGCTTCTTCTCGGCCTCCAATTTGGCCGCCCGCTGCTCCTTTTGGCGGCGTCGTCTGTCGGTCATGGCCGGGCGACTTTAGGCAGGGGCCGGCTTCAACCCGGATCGGTGTTCGTGTTCCGCGGAGAAACACTCCAAACTGTCAGTGGCATGCCGGTGACAGTGCAGAAATACGGCGGAACCTCGGTGGCGGATCCCACCCGGATCAGCGCGGTTGCCGACCGGGTCACCGCCACCCGGGCGTTAGGCGTGGACGTGGTTGTGGTCGTTTCCGCCATGGGCCAGACCACCGACGAGCTGCTGTCTCTCGCCGCACAGATCAACCCGAACCCGCCGCCGCGGGAGATGGACATGCTGCTCACGGCGGGGGAACGGATCACCATGGCACTGCTCGCCATGGCGTTGGATGTCCGTGGGGTCCCGGCAGTCAGCTACACCGGCTCCCAGGCGGGCATCCTCACCGATTCCTCTCACGGCGAGGCGAGGATCAGAGAGGTGACGGGGCAACGGGTCCGTGACTCGTTGGCCGAGGGCAAGGTGGTGATAGTTGCGGGATTCCAAGGCGTCGACCCCGAGCGACGTGAGATCACAACACTGGGCCGCGGCGGGTCGGACACCACTGCGGTGGCGCTAGCCGCTGCACTCGATGCGGAGGTCTGCGAGATCCTCACCGACGTCGACGGGGTGTACACCGCCGATCCCCGGATCGTGCCCGACGCCCGCAAGATCGACTCCATCGGGTATCACGAGATGATGGAGATGGCCTCGTCCGGCGCCGGGATCCTGATGCCGCACTCGGTGGAGTTCGCCCATCGCTTTGGGGTTCCCGTTCATGTGCGGTCGTCCTTCTCGGACGCCCCGGGCACATGGGTGGTACCCAATGCCCCGGCGTCGATCGTGGTCGGTCTCGCCCATCGCCGATCGGGTGAGAGGGGATTGCTGTCGATCATCGGCGGCGGGGCGGGCACCGTGGCGGACCGGAGTGTGGACGCACTCGGCGACCAGGGGATCTCCGTCATCGACACCGAGATCCGAGGGCTCAGTGTCACCATCGAGATCCCGGTCGAACTCCTCGAGGACGCAATACGTTTGTTGCATATGACCCTTCATCCACCGTTGGTCAGTGAGGAGGTCCCGGTGTGAGCGACCGGCTGGTGGCGGTCGTCGGCGCGACAGGGGCGGTGGGGCGCACCATGTTGTCGATCCTGGATGAGCGGGACTTCCCGCTGGGTGCCCTGCGCCTGATGGCGTCGGAGCGCTCGGCCGGAACCGTGGTGGACACCGCATGGGGCGAGGTCGTGGTCGAGGACCTGTCGACGGCCGACCCGAGCGGTGTGGATATCGCTCTGTTCTCGGCCGGTGCCGCCCGTTCCAAGTCGTTCGCGCCCGGGTTCGCCTCGGCCGGAGCGGTGGTGATAGACAACTCCTCGGCCTTCCGGATGGATGTGGAAGTGCCGCTGGTGGTGGTCGGGGTCAACGACGAGGCGGCGGGCCAGCACCGGGGGATCATCGCCAACCCGAACTGCACGACGATGGCCCTGATGATGGCGGCCGGCCCCCTTCATCGAGTGGCGGGCCTGAGGAGCATCCACGCCTCCTCCTATCAGTCGGTGTCCGGATCCGGTCAACAGGGAGTCACCGAGCTCGTCGGGCAGTTGGACGCCCTTCGTCCTGACCTGGAGGCTTTGATGCGCGGAGGATGGGCCGATCCGGGCGCCGAGTTGTACACCCGTCCCATCGGGTTCAACGTCCTGCCCCATGCGGGCACGGTGACCGATGAGGGATACACCGACGAGGAATGGAAGCTCGTCAACGAGTCACGGAAGATCCTCGACATCCCCGGTCTGCGTGTGGAGCCCACCTGTGTGCGGGTTCCGGTGCTGGTCGGACATGCGGTTTCCGCCTCGCTCCAGTTCCAGCGCCCGGTTGCGCCCGAGGAAGCGGCGTCGGTCCTCGCCGCCTCACCCGGGATCGAGGTCTGGACCGAACTGGTCCCGACGCCGCTCGACGCCGCAGGCAAGGACGATGTCCTGGTAGGGAGGATCCGGGGCACGGTGGGAGAGCCGGGTGGTATCAACCTCTGGGTGGTGGGCGACAATCTGCGAAAAGGCGCCGCGTTGAACGCCGTCCAAATCGCGGAGCTGTTGGTCTAGCGCTCGGGGGCGTCGGAGCGCATCAAGGCCGACATCCGGCGACGGAGTATCGGCGGCGCGTTGCGGAGACCGAGATCGAGCGCGAAGTGGGCATCGTCGGTCACGTCGAGGATGATCTCTTCGCCTTCGGCCCGGATGTGGAACCCGTCCAGCATTGGTGAGACCCGGATCTCCTTCCGGGCCCAATCCGCAACCTCGACGTCGCCCGCCTTCAGGTTAAACCTGTCGTCGGTGAGATCGATGACCACATGGATTGGTGCATCGTCGGCGCCGCTCAGCCGAAGCTGGGCGTCGTAGACAGCCATCGTTCCTCCCCTTGGTCTCTGTGAGCCTCCACGGTGATTGTAAAGCCCGGAACCCCCTTCTCACGTGGGCTTTCGCAAGATGCCCGATGTGGCTAGACCCCGCACGTGGTTGGATTCAGCCGTGGCGAAACCGCGATCAGAGCTCCAGGTGCACTTCACAGGCACCGATCTCGACCTCGACGTCTGGTTTCCCTATTACCTGCCTCATTGGAGCTCGCGATCGATGTCGGCGGCGACCTACGCCCTGGCCGATGGAGAGCTCCGGCTGTGCATTCCCGTCGACCAGCCCTTGTGGTGCCCGGACCTCCATGAGGAGCCGATGCGCGTCTCCTGCCTCCAGACCGGGAGCCCTGGAGTTCAGGATCGACGGGGACCCGGTCCGTCGCTTGGGCCAGGCGTCTGACTACCCGGTGCAGTTGATGCTCGGCGTGTTCGACTTTCCGGCCCGGGCCCAGCCCGGTGCGTGGGTTCCGGACCCGAACTGATCGTTTCACGGGTCATAGGCGGTGGCGCACCTTCCAGGCTTCCCTAAACTCCATGACATCGGGACGTAGCGCAGCTTGGTAGCGCGCAGCGTTCGGGACGCTGAGGTCGTGGGTTCAAGTCCCACCGTCCCGACTCAGAAGGTGCTGGTCAGAGGCTTGCAATTAGGCGTCCGGCCAGCACCTCGGTCGTTTCATCGAACATTTGGCGAACATCCAGAAGCTGGGAGCCCTTCACGCGGACCAATGGTCCCCGCTTCTTGAGCCCTGACGAACCGATCCGGTACCTCGATACGACAATGGAATGATGACGGACGCCGAGCTTCTGGCCGCGATAGCCGAAGGCCGCACCGATGCGTTACGTGAAAGGCTTGTCGAAACCATGGCGACCGTTTCAGTGCGGTGCTCGGCAAGCACGGATCAGTTCCACACCTCAGTATTACGTATTACGATATTGCCCGGATGTGGAGATCAATCGGTCGGCGCGCAGGCACGATGTTTCGGATGCGGCCATCCTCCACGCTCTCGACCATGCCGTCACCGTCATCGACCACGACCCTGACACTGACCCTCCGATGGTCCTTGCCATCGGACCCGACCACGCCGGCAATCTGCTCGAGGTCATCTGGCTCGAGCTCGCCGACGAGGTCAGCCTCGTGATCCACGCCATGCCGCTCCGCCCGACCTTCTACGACTTGCTCCCACAGACCAGGAAGGACATGCCATGACCAAACCGAAGACCAATCGCACCCGCACCGGCCGCACACTCACCGACGAAGAGGTCGACGCCCTCTCCACCGAGGTTGTCGAGACCGATTACGACGTCGAAGTCCTCAAGACCCGGCGTCGGGGTCGACCCTCGATGGGGTCGGGCCCGGCTGACGTCGTGCCGGTACGGATCGACCCTGAGTTGCGGGCCGCGATCGAAGCTCGCGCCGAAGCCGAGCACACCACCAACAGCGAGATCATCCGCGAGGCGATCCGCCGATTCCTCGAATTCGCCTGACCGAAAACAGCCTGGTTCGCCGCCCGTCGAACTGTCAGGGCTACCGGCCCTGACTCACGTAGAGGGCCCCCGGGGTAGCTTGCGGCGATGGGCGTGATCGATTGGTTGCTCGAGGGCGACCCCGCCATCCGCTGGCAGGTGCTACAGGACCTGACGGATGCGTCGCCCGAGGAGATCGCCTCGGAGCGGGCGAGGGTGGAACACGAGGGTTGGGGCGCCCGCCTTCTGACCCTCGAGGGCGCCGACGGGTTGTGGGACGGCGGCGCCTGCTTTCCGGCGGGGTACACCGGCGGCGAACCGGGGCAGCCCTGGACCGCGACGATGCACACCCTGCAGACCCTCCAGATCCTGGGATTGGACCCGGCCGGCGAGGCGGCCCGTCATGCGATTCCGCTCATCGCCGAGCATGGGCGCTGGGAGCACGACGGCCAGCGATACTTCGACGGCGAGGTCGAGCCGTGCATCAACGGCCGAACAATCGAGGCCGGTGCCTACTTCGGCGTCGACGTCGCTGCGATCGTGGAACGGATACTCGATGAGCGGCTCCCCGATGGCGGCTGGAACTGCGAGGCCGAGAACGGGTCGGTTCGCACCTCGTTCGACACGACGATCAATGTGCTCGACGGGTTGCTCGAATACGAGCGGGCCACCGGGGGCTCGGACGCGGTGGGAGAGGCACGCCGCACCGGGGAGGAGTATCTGCTCGAGCGGAGCCTGTTCCGCCGCAAGAGCACGGGCGAGGTCGCCGACCCGGCCTATCTCGAGTTCGCGTTCCCTTATTACTGGCGATACGACGTGTTGCGCGCCCTCGACTATTTCCGCCGATCGGGCGCCGCCCCGGATCCGCGGATGGCGGAGGCGGTGGAGGTGGTGCAGTCCAAGGGGCAGCCAGATGGCCGGTGGCTGCTCGACCTGAACTATCCCGGTCGGGTCCACTTCGACCTCGATGGCGCCGTCGGAGCACCCAGCCGCTGGAACACCCTGCGCGCGCTTCGAGTCCTCGACTGGTGGGACCCGGGGGCATCAACGTCGAAGTGAAGCATCAGGGCCGGGGATCGCTACCGGTCTTCTCGTGACCACGAATCCCACGACGATGACGATGAGAACCGCTCCGATCCACTGTCGCAACACGAGGCGCTCGCCGAGAAGCGCGTAGCTCGCGGCAATGCCGAAAACCGGGATCAGGTTGATGTACATGCCGGCGACGGCCGCGGATGTCCGCCGGAGCCCGGTGAGGAAGAGCCAGAACGCCACCGCGTAGTACAGCGCGCCCGACACGACGGCGCTGGCCCACGCCGTCGGGGAGATTTCGGAGCGCGCGCCCTCTCCGTTGGTCATGATCAGACTCCCGAGTAGCAGCAGTGCAAATAGCAGGGCGCTTGCCTGCTGTGTTGCCACTACCTGGAGCGTTGACTCGGCAATCAGCCACTTCCGTGAAACGACGGTGTAGACGGCACATGCGGCCACGCCGAGCAGGGTCAATGCGATGCCAATCGGCTGGCCGCTGCCTCCGGGCTGAAACACGACGAGGAGGACGCCAAGCAGAGCGATCCCCGCCGCTGCCGCCATCGGCCCCGTGATTCGATCGCCAAGCAGCCACCAGGCCAGGCCAAGGATCATGATCGGCTCGGTCGCCCAGAGCAGGACCGAGAGACTTGCCGTGATGTAGGTCAGACCGACCAAGCCAAGCGCATAGGAGATCCCCGGGTTGAGAATTCCGAGGATGCTGAGCCGGCGCATTTCTGGCAGCCACAGCCTGCGGCCCCCGCGAACGAGAATTGCTCCGGCCAACAGGATCACGCTCACTGCGAGCTGGATCGGGAGCAAAGTCAGCGGTGGTATCTCGGCCAAGGCTCGCTTGGCAATGACGGTGGCGATCCCCCAGGCGGCGGCGGCGGCGATCAACGCCAGGATGTGATGGCGACGCGAAGCAACAGACAAGAGTGGCCTCCGCAAGTGTGTCGATGGGTGAGGGCAGGTAGGCGACTAGGAGGGTTGCCTCGCGTCCGTCTCGCCATCGCACACCGAATACCCCGGTAGGCGGGGTCTTCGGCTGCTGCGCCTACTTCTTCTCATTCCTTTTCCGCGCCTGGATGATCACCGAGTCCAAACCCGCTGCGGCCTCATGAGTCGGGGTCAGGGAGATGCGCTCGAAGCCGGCGGCCTCCAATTCGGTCCGGTACTCGGTGTAGGAGAGGGCCCCGGCGACACAACCCACCCAACTTCCCCGCTCGGCCCTTTGCTCGGTGGTGAGATCGTCGTCGGCGACGATGTCTGTGATCCCGACTCGTCCCCCGGCTCGAAGCACTCGGTTGATCTCCGAGAAAACGGCAGGCTTGTCGGTGGAGAGGTTGATCACACAGTTCGATATGACGACGTCCACCGAGTCGGAGGGGAGAGGGATGTCCTCGATGTATCCCTTCACGAACTCCACATTGGTGACACCGGCCTGTGCCGCATTGGCCCGTGCCAATTCGAGCATCTCGTCGGTCATGTCCAGGCCGTATACGAGCCCTTCTGGACCGACCCGTCGAGCCGAGATCAAGACGTCGATTCCCCCGCCGGAGCCCAGGTCGAGGACCGTCTCGCCAGGTGCGAGCTCGGCCACGGCCGTGGGGTTCCCGCATCCGAGGCTCGTCTCTGTGGCGCCCGTTGGGAGCACTGCCCACTCCTCGGCCGCATACGTGCCGCCGGTTAGGTCTGCCTCGAGAGTTTGATCGTGCGTTGAACGCCCCGGATCACAACACGAGCCGGTCGCAGCGGCTCTGGCATAACGCGCTCTCACCTGCTCTCGGAGCTCGACATTCTGGCTCAATCCATTCCCCATCATATCGATGTCTGTCGATGTGTGACAGCAGCAAGCAGATGCGGAAGTGGATCTCGACCTGGTTGGATCGGGTCCAGATCGAATTCCCCAATGTGCGGGTGGTTTGCCGACCTCTTCCCTCAGTCGGTCGGCTCGCCTAGCACCTCGTCCAGCAGGGCACGTACCCGTCGTTCCAGCTCGTCCCGGATCGGCCGCACCTCGTCGATCGCTTTCCCCGAGGGGTCGTCCAACTCCCAGTCGACATAGCGCTTTCCCGGATAGAGCGGACATGCGTCACCGCATCCCATGGTCACGATCACGTCGGCGGCGCGGACGATCTCGTCGGCCCAGGGTTGTGGGATCTCTCCACTGATGTTGATCCCGATCTCCGCCATCGCCTCGACCGCTGCCTGATTCACCTGCTCTGCCGGCTCACTGCCGCCGGAGAAGACATCGATGCGGTCGCCACCGAGCTTCCGGGCCCAGCCCGCCGCCATCTGCGAGCGTCCCGCATTGTGGACGCAGAGGAACAGGATGCTCGGGTTGAGCGTGGTGGCGTCCGATTCCAGCCGGACGAGGGCGCGTAGTCGGTCGCGGGCGAATCGCTCGGCCAGGAGCGGGACCCAGGTCCCGGTGGTGGCACGCTCCATGAGCACATCGAGGGAGTCGTTCATGAAGCGCTCGATCGTCTCGGTGTTCAGGGAACCCGCGAATCGACGTTGCAAACGCTCGGCGGCCTGACGGATCTGGAGCTGTTCGGCAGTGGTGAGGGTGACGGGCATCACGTTCCTTTCTGTGTTGCAGGCAGCAGAAGCCGGGCCGACAAGACGACCGCGACCGCGGCGCCCAGGAGCTGGGCAGCGACAAAGCCGGGAACTCGGCTCGGACCGATCCCGGTGTAGGTGTCGGTGAACATTCGGGCCACTGTCAGCGCCGGGTTGAGAAACCCGGTCGACACCGTGGAGAAGACTGCCGCCGCCACCCAGGCGCCAACGGCTGCCGGGATCCACGGCGACCGGCCCTGATCGCTCAGCGCCAGAATGAGGAGCACCAGTACCAGTGTCCCCACAGTCTCGGCCAGGATCGGGCCCCAGGCGGCCCCCTCGGTGGATGTCAGCGCGAGGCCCCTTCCGAAACTGATGACAGCGAGCGTCAGCCCGGCGATGGCACCAACGCCTTGGGCCAGGACGTAGCCGATCGCCGATCGACCATCGAGCGCCCGCCGACGCCAGAACGCCATCGTGACCGCGGGATTGAAGTGTGCCCCAGACGTCGCGGCCATCAGGGCGATCAGGCCCGCCAGCGCCAGTCCGACCACGATCGCGTGGTAGAAGAGGCCGCCGGCGTCGTCGCTTCCAAGCCGTTGGATCGTGGCTCCGCTGCCCACGACTACAAAGGCGAGGAGCGCGGTGCCCAGGAACTCAGCGGCCAACGCCCTCGATCTCATGATGTCAAGTGATCGATTCGACGTTCGATCTGGGAGAACGCCGAGCGGAATGCCAGGAGTCTCCCCGTCGGCACCGGGTCGGGAATCGACCAGTGCCAATGATCCCGCGCCTTGGGCAGATCTCCTTCCCTCGCCCGATCACACACAGACACCACGAGATCGGGGACCGTGGTGACCGACTCGTAACCCTTCGGCATGCTCGTCGACAGGTCCAGGCCGCGCTCCGCTGCCACCTGGATCGCTTTCGGGTGTACCTCCGCTGCCGGTTGGCTCCCGGCGCTCGGCGCGTAATGGCCCGTCGTAGCCCGCCAGTAGGCAGCTGCGTACTGTGAGCGCGCCGAATTGTGACTGCACACGAACAACACTGTCTCGGGTAAGGGCGTCGAGTGGCGCAGCAATCTGTCCAGTGTCTGTTGGTGGAGGGCGACATATCTGCGACGTCGGTCTCCCTCCGAGGTGCGTCGCTCGATCACACCTGCGTCGTCCAACACGTCGAGGTGATGCGCCAGCAGATTCCCAGCCATGCCAATGGTGTCGCCGAGCTCTTTGACCGTCAGGTCCCGAGAGGCAAGGAGATCGACCATCCGCAGTCGAGTCGGGTCTCCGAGTGCCGCATGGACGAGCGCCCTTTGAACCTGTTCCATCAACTCAGATAATACTGAATCAATAGTATTTGAGCAAAATCAGTCGGTAAGGCCATGGCTGACCGGAAAGATTCCCCTCAGTCCGAAGGCGAGATCCTGACCCAAATGAGCCCGGGCGGGGCCTTCTGTCACCTGCTGCAGGTAGGTTCGACGAGAGATGGAAAGGTGCACCGGCGAA
>JBIOVB010000048.1:0-8492 GCA_044867525.1 Acidimicrobiia bacterium
CGAGAACGGCGCGAGAAAAGCCAATGTGTCGGGCAGAATCCCCCAATGCAGAACGTCGTCGAGCGATTGATCAACCTCCTGATCTACCTTCTCGAGTCCACGACCCCGGTCACCGCCGAAGACGTTCGCTTCACCGTCGCCGGCTACGGGGAACAGAGCGACGACGCATTCCATCGCATGTTCGAGCGAGACAAGGAGGTGCTGCGGCGCCTGGGCGTCCCCCTCAAGATGCTCCCAATGGACGCCTTCGAGGTCGAGCACGGGTACATCGTCGAGCCCGATGAGTATGCGATGGCCGACCCCGAGCTCACCGAAGAGGAGAGGATGGCGTTGTCACTGGCCGCCCGCATGGTCCGCCTGGGAGGCGGCAATGCCGGTGCCGAAGGATTGGTCAAGCTGGGCGGGGTGCAGCGGGGAGCGGGCCTCGAGCCCATGGGCGCCGACCTCGGCCCCGAGTCGGAGATCCTGGGCGAGCTGTTCCGGGCGATCACCGAGCGACGCCGGATCGGGTTCGACTACCACGGGGGGCGGAGGAGTCTCGACCCCTATGGCCTGGCCCACCGCCGGGGCCACTGGTACCTCGCGGGTGCAATGTCGGAGGGAGAGCGCGTGTTCCGCGTCGACCGCCTCAGCGGCCTCGAGGTTGCCGACCCGGCGGGTTCCTTCGAGGTGCCCAAACGATTCGACATCAGGACCGTGCTCGCCTCCCAGCCGTGGGATGTCGGATCGGAGCCGACCGTCCTCGCCGAGGTCAGCTTCGATCCCGATGTCGCCTGGTGGGCCGCCCGCACCCTCGGCCTCTCCTTTGCCGATGACGGCCCCCTGCAGGCCACGGTGCCCGTGACCAACCGGGATGCCTTCATCGGCTGGGTGCTCAGCTTCGGCCCGTCGGCAGAGGTGCTCTCACCACCCGAGTTGCGGGGGGAGATCCGAGGCCGGATCGAGTCGGCGATGTCAGGTGTCACATGACGAGCAGGAGGACCGTCGGCCGCCTGTCCCGGATTCTGTCGCTGATCCCATACGTTCTCTCCAGGAGCGGCGTGGAGGTGAAGGAGATCCTGGAGCGATTCGACTACACCGAGGCGGAGCTGATCCGTGATCTGAACACCGTCTTCGTGTGCGGCCTCCCCGGATACGGCCCCGGTGACCTGATGGAAGCGTTCATCGACGACAACGAGGTCGTGATCGACGCCGCCGACTACTTCGCCAGGGCGCCTCGCCTCACGCCGGCCGAGGCGCTCGGGCTGCTCGCGGCCGGACTCACAATCACCGGGTCCGGCCAGGGGAGCCCCGAGCTCTCGTCGGCGGTGGACAAGTTGAGCCGGGTTGTCATGGGAGATGGCGCCGATGCGATCTCGATCGAGATCGGCTCCGGGATGGAGACCTTGGACCGGCTCCGTGAGGCGGTGACGGATCAGAAAGTGGTTCGAATCCGGTACCGGTCCCTGAGCAAGGAGACCGAGACCGAGCGGGACATCGAGCCCTGGTCGGTGTTCACCACCCTCGGGAATTGGTACGTGCAGGGCCACTGCCGCATGGTGGACGCGGAAAGGGTGTTCCGGGTGGATCGGATCCGCTCGGCAGAGACCCTCGACGATGAATTCGAACGGCCGGAGGGGATCACGCGGGCCGTAGTCACCTACTCACCATCCGACGACGACGTCGTCTGCAAGATCGCCCTCGGCCCCGAGGCACGGTGGGTCCTCGAGTACTACCCGGTGGCGGTCGTCTCCGAAGGCGCGGAGGAAACTGTCATCAGCTTCTCCTCACCGGAGGCTCAAATCCCGGCTCGCCTGCTTCTCCGTCTCGGGGCTTCGGCGACGCTCGTGGCGGGGGACGAGGTCAGAAAAGCGGTCAGGGATATGGGCCAGAGCCTGCTGGAAAAGTACCGATAGGGTCGATCGACCTACCGATCGGGCTTCAGAAACGCGCCGCAACTGCCGATCACCCATCCAGATATGGGAGACCGGAGAACAGGGATGACAACCATCAAGACAACGTGTGCCAGATGCGGTGACATCCACCTGACCCCCGACGACGTAGCGCTGGAATTGCGTCCCGGAGGACGAGAGGGTGACTACCGATTCAAGTGCCCGACGTGCACAGTGCAACAGCGGCGCCCTGCGAACTCCAGGGTGGTCAGTGTCCTTCTGGCGACCGGCGTGACGTTCGAGGTTGTCAATCCCGATCCGATCACCGAGGGGGAAATCGAGGCGTTCGCAGCCGCCCTCGAGGCAGAGCCGGATCCGTTCCGCCTTCTGGCCGGCTGAAGCGCAACGATCAAAGTCCGACGGGCGCCATGGGCACGGTGCTCCTCGTTCTGGAAGGTGGCGACTCGTAGGGTCGCCACCTTCTGCTTTCTGGGCGGCCGACCTTTACCATCCTCGCCATGATCCAAGGTGGCGAGATCGTCATCATCCTCGTGCTGGCCCTGATCGTCCTCGGCCCGAAGCGGCTGCCAGAAGTCGCCCGCAAGTTGGGTGCGTGGACGGCCGAGCTGAGGGCGGCGGCCAGGGACATTCGCCACGGTCTGGAGGCTGAAGTCGCCGACCTGAAGGATGTTGGTGACGAGATCAAGGCAGCGGGCCAGGAACTCAAGAAGCCGCTCGACGAGCTGAAGCAGCCTCTCGACGAGGTGAAGAAGGACATCGGATCCGCGGGGACCGGTGGTCTGGACTGGACCGGTCCCAAACCGGTGTCCGGCCCGACACCGGCGGACGCGATGAGGGATCTCGAGGAGATCGAGAAGGGCGCCGAGGGAGACGACTCGGCGTGAGCGGCGGCCAGCCGCAATCGATCCTGGCCCATCTCGAAGAGCTTCGGTGGAGGCTGGTCCGCATCGCCATCGCGGTCGTGGTCGGGGGGGCAATCGCGTTCGTGTTCGCCGACCAGCTGCGCGAGGTGTTGGAGTACCCCTTCCACGTGGCCGCGCCCCTGTCGTCCTTCCAGGTGCTCGACCCCGGCGAGCAGTTCGGAGTCCTGATGCGAATCGGCCTCTTCGGAGGGGTCATCCTCGCCAGCCCGATCATCCTCTACCAGCTGTGGGCGTTCATCAACCCGGCGCTGACCACGACGGAACGGAATTGGGCTGTCCCTGTGGTGGCTGCGTTGGTGGTGTTGTTCGTCGGAGGGGTCTTCTTCGGGTATTGGACCCTTCCCCGAGGGCTTGCCTTTCTGTTGGGCATCTTCCCCGACGTCAGCAACGACCTGCGGATTGGCTCGTACTACTCGTTCACTCTTCGCTATCTGCTCGCATTTGGGCTGACCTTTCTCTATCCAGTGTTCCTGTTCGCGGCTGCGGCCGTGGGCGTGGTCAGCTCCGCCCAGTTGGCGAGGGGGCGACGGTGGGCGCTGATGATCATCGTCATCGCCGCAGCCCTGATCACGCCCAGTGGCGACGCCTTCACTCTTCTCGTCCTCTCGGCGCCCCTCTATCTGATGTACGAGGCGACGTACTGGCTGATCCGTCTCGTGCTGAAGAAATGAGCGGAGATCCACTCGAGGCCTTCTGGGCTGGTCTGGACTTCGCCCCCGACGACTTCCAAAGGGAGGCGGGCCGGGCGATCGCCGAGGGGTACTCGGTGGTGGTCACCGCCCCAACCGGGTCGGGGAAGACCCTGGTGGCCGAGGCTGCGATATTCCTGGCCCTGGCCGCGGGGCGCCGCGCCTTCTACACCACGCCGATCAAGGCACTCTCAAATCAAAAGTACTCGGACCTGATCGCAGCGTATGGCCCGGAGCGGGTCGGTCTCCTAACCGGCGACAACGTGATCAACGGAGATGCCGAGATCGTGGTCATGACCACAGAGGTGCTGCGGAACATGATCTACGCCGAGAGCAAGCGTGTGGAGTCGGTGGGGATCGTCATCCTCGACGAGGTGCACTACCTCCAGGACCGGACCCGGGGAGCGGTCTGGGAGGAGGTGATCATCCATTGTGCGCAACACGTGCAGATGGTGTGCCTCTCGGCGACCGTCTCCAACAACCAGGAGTTCGCCGCCTGGGTGGGGGAACGGAGGGGCCCGACGCGATTGGTGGCCACCGACCATCGTCCGGTGCCGCTGGAGTCCATGTACATGATCAAGGACAAGATGGGCTCACAAACGCTCCACCTCCTGCCGACGTTCGTCCGCAAAGACGGCAGGACCCGGCCCAATCCGCGAATCGAGCACATGCTCGGCCTGGAACGGGGGAGAAGGAAGCGGTTCAAGACGCCGAATCGGACCGAGACGGTGGAGCGGCTGGCGGCCGATGGGATGCTCCCGGCGATCTACTTCATCTTCAGCAGGCAGGGATGCGACGCGGCGACACACCGGCTCCTCGATTCCGGGGTGCGGCTGACCGACTCCACGGAACGGGCCGCGATCCGGCGGGTGGCCGAGGAGCGGACCGACCACCTGGAGGATGAGGACCTCGTGGTCCTCGGCTATGACCGGTGGCTGGCCGGGCTCGAGGCGGGCCTGGCTCCCCACCATGCCGGGTTGGTGCCTGCCTTCAAAGAGACCGTGGAGGAGCTGTTCGAAGCCGGCCTGATCAAGGTGGTGTTCGCCACGGAGACGCTGGCGTTGGGGATCAACATGCCCGCCAAGTCGGTGGTGCTGGAGAGCCTCTCCAAGTTCAACGGGGAGTCACACGAGTTGATGCGCCCCGGTGACTACACCCAACTCACGGGGCGGGCCGGGCGACGGGGTATCGATGTCGAGGGATACGGGGTGCTCCTCCACTCGCCGTTCGTGAGATTCGACAACGTCGCCGAGATCGCCTCGATCGGGGCCCACCCACTTCGGTCGAGCTTCCGGCCGACCTACAACATGACCGCAAACCTGGTGGCGAACTACGCCCAGCCCCATGCCGAGCAGCTCCTGGAGGCGTCGTTTGCCAGCTTCCAGAGGGAGGGCGACCGGGTGACAGCCGACAGGGCGATCGGCGCCCTCGAGGAGCAACTGGACCGGGAGGAGAGCCAAGCGAGATGTGAACGCGGGGATGTCGGGGATTATTTGGCGCTCCTCGAGTCCTCACAACCGGAGGCCCACAACGACCGCATCGCATCGAACCTGAACAGCGGGCAAGTGGTCGATGTGTCGGGCGGGCCCAGAGACGGGCGCTACCTCGTCCTCCGACGGCTGGCTCGCAAGGACGACGGAGCCCGCTATCTCGTGCTTTCCACGTCGGGGCGGGTATCGACCCTCGGGTACCGGGATGTCGTAGCCGGAAGCGTGGTGTCGGGGGTGATCGAGCTGCCATCCGGGTTCCGCCCCAGGGACCGGCGCTTCATCCAGGACACGATGCGGCTCTTGCGCAAGCTCCCGCCGCAGGCGTCGAACCGAGATCCCCTTGTGCCACGGGTGATAGACCATCCGGTTGCCGGTTGCCCTGACGCCGCCCGGCACCTGGCGGCCCAGCGGCGGGCACTCCGGATCAGGCGGCGCCTCGAACAGGAACGGGGCAGCCTCCGGGCCTCGGGCCATGGCCTGGTCGAGGAGTTCAGATCGATTCAGGGGCTGCTCGCGGATCTCGCCTACATGGACGGCTGGCGGCTAACCCCTCGCGGGGAGCGGCTGCGGGGCATCTACAACGAGTCCGACCTGCTGGTCACCGAGTCGTTGGAACGGGGGATGTTCCACGGGTTGGAGCCCGCTGATCTCGCCGCGCTGGTCTCGGTGTTCGTCTACGAGCCCCGCACCGACACCACCTCCGTCGCCGAGTTCCCCACTCCCGTGCTCGGTGAGCGATGGGAAGACCTCGATCGTTTGTGGAAGGAGTTGGTGGAGTCGGAACGGGGACGACGCCTGACTCCCACCAGGCGGCCCGATCCTGGCTTCGGCGTCCTCGCCCATCAGTGGGCGTCTGGTGTCGACTTCGAGGACCTGGCGACCAGGGGAATGGCACCGGGTGACTTCGTCCGGGTTTCCCGCCAGCTCGTCGACCTGCTCAAGCAGATGCGTGACGTCGCACCGGAGTTGCGGGATACCGCCCTGCTCGCCGTTCGGGCCGTCGACCGTGGGGTGGTCGCCGCCCAGGGGATTGCCTGATGGCGAAATGGCTGGTGGCGGTCAACAGCAAGGCCGGCCGGTCATCGACCTCGCCGGAGTCGATCGAGGAGATCTTGCGGCCGATCGGGCTCGACTTCGAGATGACCGCCCCTGGATCACAGGAGGAGATGGCGTCGGCTCTTGTCGCCGGTGCCCGGCGGGGAATCACCCATTTCGCGTTGGCCGGAGGGGATGGGACGGTGAACCTGGCGGCCAACGCGCTTCTGCCCCTTGGCTTGGAACGGCCCCCGATCATCGGGGTCCTGCCGGTGGGCACCGGGTGCGACCTCCTGAGAACGTTCGGGCTGCCCCAAGACGTGGCCGGAGCCGCCCAGCACCTGGTTACCGAGGACACATACGACATCGACGTTGGCCTGTTGGAAGGGGAGTGGGGAAGCCGGTATTTCGTGAACGTGGCTCAGGCCGGCGTTGGTGCGGCCGCCGCCGAGACTGCGGCCAGGATCCCACGGGGTTGGGGCCCTGTTCGCTATCCGATGGCTTTCCTGGGCCGACTCCCCCGCTTTCCTCAGGCAAACGTCACGCTGACCACCGAGCGGCGTGTTATCGAATCAGAGGCGTTGGCGGTCATCTTTGCCAATGCCCAGTTCTTCGCTGGCGGCTGGAACGTCGCTCCGAAGGCGACCATGGTCGATGGCGTCTTCGACATTCAGGTCTTCAACTGCGGCAAGGCGCAGGCCCCGGCCCTGGTCCCCAAGATCGTCAAAGGCACGCATCTCACCGATCCGGCAGTGCGACGGCTGTCCGCGGCGGAGTTCACCCTGGTCACGGGACCGGTCTGGCCGGTCGAAGCCGATGGTGACCCGATCGGGAATACGACGGTGAAAGGGCGTGTTTTCCGGGCCGCGATCAGTCTCAAGATCTGAGCCTCGCCCGACTTATACTGCCGCCCCCGACACCCCGGAAACGACCAAGAAGAATGGCTACCGAAGAACTCGAAGAGCTAACCGATATCGAAGACGAGCCCGATCTCGACGTCGAAGAGCTCGATGACGAGCTGGTCGAGGAACTCGAAGATCCCGAGGTTGAGGCCGAATTCGAGGAGGACTTCGAAGAAGAGGCAGAGGCCGAGGAAGACTTCGACAAGAGCGAGGACGAGGAAGAACAGCACGACGAAGAGACCACGGAGGCTCTCGAGGAACTGGAGAGCGAGGAGCTCCAGCTCATGGACGAGGAGGCGGGCGAGACATTGCTCGTCGACGAGGTCGAGGAGCTCCGTGCGATCCGCCGCGAAGAGCTGACCATGAACGTCGATGCCCAGCTACAACGCTCGGACGAATTCGTGTGCCAGTCCTGCTTCATGGTGAAGAGGACGAGTCAGCTCGCCAATCGCAAGAAGATGCTGTGCGCCGACTGTGCCTACTGATCGGGTCACGGTCGCAATTCCCACATACAACGAACGAGAAAACCTCTCACAGATAGTGGCCGCAATCAGCAGCCAGGGCTACCGCGTCCTGGTCGTGGACGACTCCTCGCCCGACGGGACCGGCGTCCTCGCCGACGAGATGGCAGAGCGGGACCCACTGGTATCGGTCCTTCACCGCGAAGAGAAGCAGGGTCTGGGGCCCGCCTACGCCGCCGGATTCGATCGCGCGCTCAGGGAGGGAGCGGAGGTCGTCGTGGAGATGGACGCCGACTTCTCACACGACCCGGCAGACATCCCCCGGCTGATCGAAGCCGTGAACCGGGGTGCCGACGTCGCCATCGGCTCCCGGTACGTCCCGGGAGGATCGACACCCGACTGGCCGGTGCACCGGCGCCTCATTTCGAGAGGAGGAAACCTCTACGCCCGGATCATGCTCGGGATCCCGACTCGCGACTCCACTGCCGGGTTCAGGGCGTTTCGCGCCGAGTCACTCCGCAGTCTCCCGTACCGTTCGGCGGAAGCCTCCGGCTACGGATTCCAGGTGGAAATGGCCCTACGCGCCCACCAGCAGGGCCTGGCTGTCGTCGAGGTGCCCATCACCTTTCGCGACCGAACGCGGGGAACCTCGAAGATGGGGACCGGGATCGTCATCGAGGCGATGAAGCTGGTCACCGTCTGGGGCCTGCAACGCCTGCGGTTCTGGAAATGAGGGTCACTGCCCGTCGCGCATCGAGCGATGACCTTCCCGTCTTGAACCGGCTCTACCGGGGCCTCGAGGAGGAGATGACCGCCCTGCACTCGATGTGGCCTCTGGCCGACGGCCTACCCGAGCCAGTGTCCGATTCGCTCTCGGAGGCCTTGGAAGACGAGATGACGATGGTGGTCCTCGGGGAGATCGACGATTACCCGTTTGGTTTCCTGTTGGCCCGAGTCGAAGGCCTGCTCCCACAGGCCGGGGAGGAGATGGTATGTGCCATCCGCCTGGTGTTCGTCGAACAAGACGCCAGGGAGGTCTCGGTGGGCGAGGTGATGAGGGACCTGGTGATGGCTGCCATGAGGGAGCGGGGTATCTCGAA
>JBIOVB010000049.1:0-5274 GCA_044867525.1 Acidimicrobiia bacterium
TCGAATCGGATGACGAGTTTCTGGCCCTGGTTCCAGAAGTAGGACTCGACCGGGTGGGTCACGTACGGGTGGTCGATGATCTCCTTGCGGGCTCGCTCCTCGATGGCGCCGAGGGAGACAAACGCCTTGTGGCTGATGATCCGGGCCAGGGCCAGCCCGTCCGCAGGGAAATCACCGTCGTAATAGTCGCCTCCCTTGAAGTTGGGGTCGTTGAGGATCGCCAGCTTCTGCTCGAAGTTGTACATCCGGTGCAGGGTGGTGCCGGCCAGCCCTCCGGCGAGAGTGATCACGTTCTCCACCAGGTGCGGATAGCGGGCAGCGAGTGACATCGAGAGCAGGGCCCCCACCGACGCCCCGGCAACCGCTTTAAGCCGGCTGATACCGAGGTGCTCCAACAGAGGGAGCTGGGATTCGATGATGTCGGCAAGATGGAGCGGGGGGAAGTCCGGCCCGTAGCGCTCGCCGGTACGGGGATCGATCGATTCCGGCCCGGTGGTCCCGTAACAGCCCCCCAGGTAGTTGACACAGATCACGGCGAACCGATCGGTGTCCACACCGAGGCCGGGCCCCACGAATCCCTCCCACCACCCGGCTTGGTTCTCCTCCACCCATCGACTCACGCCCTCGACAGAAGGAGTGAACCCGGCGACATGTTGACTCCCGGTGAGGGCATGAAACAGCAGGATCACGTTGTCTCGCTGCGGGGAGATCTCGCCATGGATCTCATAGGCGAGCCGGACCGCGGGCAGCAGATCCCCGCTGCGCATCTTGAAGGGCAGCACCTCGTCCGGCAGGTCGAAGAACTGGGTCTCCACCACCGGCGTGCCCGGCTCAGTCATCCGTTCCTCCTGAGTCCACCGTCGCAGCGGCTGGTAGACGATGGGTGGATAAGCAGTCTGTCACACCCATCTTCTACCACGCCCTCAGACCACTAGGCGAGGATGACGTCGAGGGGGACCGACCTCGACAAGCAATGCCCAACCGGCGAGGTGGAGACCACCTTGCGGTGAAGGGCCTCGATCGCCTCTTGGTCGGCGTCGGACTCGATGTGGACGGTGGCCCCGATCGAGGTGAACCCGGCGTTGCCGTCGCCCAGTCCGAGGAAGGTCTGCAGGTCGAGGTCACCTTCGAGCTCGATCCGGAGGTCCTTCAACTCGATCCCGGCAACGGTGGCGTTGGCCGCGTAGCCGATGGCGAGGCACGATCCGAGCGCACCGAGGAGCTGCTCCACCGGATTGGGAGCGGTGTTGCTGCCGCCGAGGCCGGGTGGCTCGTCGAAGGCGATCGGCTCCAGATCACGGGAGCGGGCGGTGGTCCGGAAGGCGCCACCCCAGGTGACTTCGGACTTCCAGGTGGTCCATCCCTTTTTCGGGTCCTCCTGGACGGCCTGGACCAGAGCGCCCACGGTGGGTAGGTCGACTTCGTTGAGGTAGGTAGTGGTCATGGTTGGGTCTCCTTTAGGTGTGTGTATGGGTACGTCGAAGCACCGCCGAAGCGACTGGGTGCTCTCGGGTGGGGGCGGTGGGTTACGAGCGTCGAACGCTCGGGCGTGCCACCCGAGAGCGTCGACAACACATGCACCGGAAGGAACCGGGTTTTGGATGAACCACTTGTCGCACGGTCAGACCTCCTGTCTCATTCGTCCCGACGCGCTCATGGGAGCGCCCGAGGCGGAGGTCCGCCGTAGGCATCTCATCGATCAGGCATTGGCACCGAACGTATCGGTTGCCGCGGTTTCACAGGGCCTGTCCCTCCACCGCTCTGGATGAGCGCTGTCAAGTGAGTGGAAGTGTTGCGCCTGGGATTGGGCGAGTCAAGACCTGTCCCGATCCGGGTCAGACGTCCCCGCCGAATACGGACGTGGAAATGACGGCTCATGCTCAAAGGTCCCTTGTCAGAATGTCGCCGTTGTGAAGAGGCTCTCCGCGATGGTGCTCATTGGAGTGTTGGTCGCGGCGTGTGCCGCCGCAGGTGACGAAGACCCTCCGGAGCTGACCGAGGAGGTCGCCGCCGACCTATCGGCGCGGGCAATTGCCATCGCTTGTGAGCAACAGTGCGTTGGCAATGAGGTGCCGATCCGCGACCTTGCCTATCTGACGGTGGACCCGCCGGTACCCGGTTCACCCTTGACCGACGTTCAACGCCGGGCAATAACCCAGCAGTTCTCCGATGTGCTCTTCCTGAGCCAAGAGGAGGCGGACTTGGTGGTCGCGAGTGACCAGGTCGCATTGGTCGTCGGGCCCGTCTCCGAGACCGACGACGGTGAGGTCGAGGCTCAAGTCCTCGCCGTGGGCTCGGACTCTCAGACGATCTATGTCCTGAGCTACCGCTGGTCGGGTGGCGAGTGGGTGCCGACTCCCTCGTGATCACTCTGGGTACTGGAACACATCGTCGATGGGGACGCCAAGGGTCCGGGCAATCCTGAATGCGACCTCCAAGGACGGCGAGTATTTGCCCTGTTCGATGGCGTTCACGGTCTGTCGGGTCACCCCGATCCGATTGCCGAGCTCTCCCTGGCTCGAATGGGGCCTGATCAGTCGCCTGGCGAGTCCTCTGCCAGCACCTGGTAGATCTGGCGTCTCGCCTCCTCCAGGATTTCCCGGGTCTTGGCTACTTGCGACCTGGACCCGGCGCGTGCTACCTGCATCACTGCGGCTCCAACCTGGAATCCGACGTCACGCAGGTTGAACAGGGCATCGTCCACCTTGTGCTCGAACCTCTCCCAGGGCGGGGTTCCGCCTCCCCCCTGAACCTGGGCCCTGCCCTCCTCGGTCAATGTGTAGACCGTTTTCCCGGCTTGCACGTCGGCATGGACCAGACCTTCGTCCTCGAGTTGCTGAAGCGTTGGGTAGATGGCCCCCGGGCTCGGGCGCCACATCCCCCCGGTGCGCTCCTCGAGCTCCTGCATGATCTGATATCCGTGCATCGGCGTCTCTTGAAGGAGATGGAGGATGGCGAGTCGGACGTCTCCCCGCCCTGCCTTCTGTCGGCCGAAGTGTCCCGGCCCGGGCCCGTAGCCCATGCCCGGGCCATACACCCATTTCCAGTTGCGACCTCCACCCATCTCGGTCATGCATTTCACCAACCAGGGATGGGGAATTGCGTATGTCACGGGTCACCTCCTGAACCGTAGTATCGACATCTCACGATATATCGTGACTGTGACGATACCACCACTTTCAAATGGCTATGCGAGGCTGCATCCCCGCACCATCGTGTCGAGAGCGACTCGGAGGAATCAATGGGAATCGGAACACTGCGCTGCGTCGTGATCAACGTCACCGATCTGCCGCGCGCATACGAGTTCTGGGGTGCGGTCACCGGCCTCGAGGTGATCGGCTCCGAGAGCGGATGGCACGACTGGCTCGGCTATCTGGGGACGAAGGACCCACGGAAGCACGAGATCATCCTGCAAAGGGTGGACACCTCCCCTTTGCAGATTCAGGCACCGGACCCGGATCGGCCGAACCAGGTTCACATCGACATCACCCCGCGGGAAGGCATCGATCAGGCCATCGAGGAGATCCTCGAGCTGGGCGGCCGGATGAAGAAGCCCCCAAGCCTGTACCCCCGACCCGGATCGCATGGCGAGGAACGGCCATATATCGACTGGGCGGTGATGCAGGATCCGTTCGGCAACGAGTTCTGCCTGGTATCCGACCTGACAAAGGAGCAGTCGTTGGCAGCGATGGCTGCCGTTGATGCAACCACCGACGCCGAGTGGCGGGCTGCGGCGGGTGTGACCGGAAGTCACTCAGGAGGGTCCAGCCTCAGTCGTTGAAAGCCACCTCGTTGGTCTGCTTGACACCGGCGGTGCGACCGGGTGCATCTTGATCGGACCAGTAGAGATTGGTGTGGGCTATGACCAGATCCGGCGTCGGGGCGCCCCAAGGGCTGAGATCCTCAGTGGTGTGAGCGTCGCCGACGAGTGTGACGTCGTAGCCACGGGCGAAAGCGCCATGGATCGTGGAGCGGACACAGGCATCGGTCTGCGCCCCGGTCACCACCAGGCGGCCTACCCCCTCTCTGGCCAGCACCTGCTCGAGGTCGGTCGCCTCGAAGGAGTCGCCGAAGTGCTTGTGCACCAACGCCTCTGATTCCTGGCGTGTCAGCTCCGGGACGTACTCCCAGTCCTCGCTTCCCTCTTTCAGGTTGTCATCGGAGTGCTGGACCCAGACAATGGGAACGCCCTCTTCCCGGGCCTTGTCGACAAGGGTGCTGATATTGGCGACGACCGTGTCTCGCTCATGGGCCCCGGTGACAACGCCGTTCTGAACATCGATCACCACCAGGGCGGTGTTGGGTCGATCTGGGAGTGTGCTCATGGCGATCTCCTCTGCTGCTTGGTCAGGTGCATGCCAGGTCGTTCACGCTAGGCCGCACCGCCGACAAGTTCATCAGTGGTGGCCGGGTTTCGATCAGGACGCCACTCAGTCCCCGGAAGCCTCGGTTGGTGGTCGCTGCTTGCGATAGGAGTTCTTGATGAGGATCTTCCCGTTGCGCACCGTGAGGAAGTCACACCCGTTGACTTCGAGGCGGCGCCCGTCGGGCATGGTGCCGGTGAGCGTCCACTCCGATACCCCGTAGTCGGGAGCGAGGATGAAATGGCGCCCACCCCCCCAGTTTGCGTCGGGCATCGTCTCCAGAACCTGGGCAAACGCATGTCTGACCGCGATGTGCCCCTGGTGCCTTCTCCCCCAGACCTCGTCCCCACTTGAGGCTTCGAACACGCAGTCTTCGTGGAAGAGACTCATCAGGTCATCGAGGTCGTGGCGGTTCCAGGCGTCGGTGTGCCTGATCAGAAGATCCAGAAGATCCGGCTCGGGCGGTGGAATTCCTACTCCTGGGGCAGTGTCTTCGGCCGTCATGCGGACGAGCCTCCAACCGGGAGAAGTCACCCGAGGTGAGATCCGGCCGGGTGCCCGCACCGATAGAGCTGGAGAATCAGCGAGCACTGTAGCCATCGGGCTCCATGGCCCACCAGGTGTAGCCGCGTTCGATCCCAGATCGCCAGGGCATGGTCGAGACACCAGAAACCCGTCCCCGGTGCCACCGGTGTACCCGGTTTCGGTGACGCCCTGGCTCTGACATGTTGGGAGATGCTGAGCCGAGAGGAGGCCGTGTGAAGACGAAAGTCGTGCAGAATCAAACAAAACCCCAGCCACCGGACCGAAACGCACAGCAACCGGTCATTCGCGCGGTCGGGCTGTCCAAGAGCTTCGGGCACGTCAACGCCCTTCAGGGCATCGACTTGACCGTGCCCACGAACTCGAT
>JBIOVB010000050.1:0-23818 GCA_044867525.1 Acidimicrobiia bacterium
CAGGGTCTGCCCGGTCTCCCCGGTGCCGACGGAGCGGACGGTGCACAAGGTCTCCAGGGTCTCCCCGGCGCCGACGGTGCACAAGGTCTCCAGGGTCTCCCCGGTGCCGACGGTGCCGACGGTGCCCAGGGTCTCCAGGGTCTCCCCGGTGCCGACGGTGCACAAGGTCTCCAGGGTCTCCCCGGTGCCGACGGCGCCCAGGGCGAGGTCGGCCCGCAAGGTCCCAAGGGCGACACCGGCGCAACCGGAGCCCAGGGTCCCGCCGGACCGGCCGGTACTCTGAGCGTGAGCCAGGTCTCGAACTCGACCGCCAACGACTCGAACGCCTCCAAGTCGATCACCGCGACCTGTGCCGCCGGCAAGTCCGTCGTCGGTGGTGGGGCCCGGGTCACCGGATCCGACCTCACCGAGATCGTGATCACCGGCAGCTACCCCTCGAGCGCCACCTTGTGGACCGCCACCGCCATCGAGGAGAACGCCTTCAGCGGAAGCTGGCAGCTTCACGCCTACGCCATCTGCGCCTGATCACAGGACCGCAATCGATGGAAGGCCCCGCCGGTCGGCGGGGCCTTCCCGCGCCCGATGGGCGTAGCCTGGCGGTCACGACGGGAACCGGACCGCGGCCTACCTACGCCGGATCGAGAAGACCGGCGACATATCCCAAGCGGTCGGCAACCCTCGACGAAGGAGTGAGCCATGACCGCAACCAAGCATCAGATGTTCATTGGGGGAAAGTGGGTCGACTCGGTATCCGGGGAAACCTTCGACGACCTGAACCCCTACACAGGGGAGGTCTATACCCGGGTTCCGGCAGGCACCCCCGAGGACGCCCGGCAGGCGATCGACGCCGCCAAGGCGGCCTTTCCGGAGTGGTCGAGGACCCCACCCGGGCAGCGCCGGGAGATATTCCTGAAGGCCGCCGAGATCATGGAACGGCGCTCGGACGAGTTGGTCAAGGCAATGATGGAGGAGGTCGGCGGGACAATCGGCATCTCGATGTTCCAGATGCATTTCGTGCCCGGTCTCTACCGGATGGCCGCGGCGGCAGGTTATGACGTCAAGGGCGAGATCATCCCCGCCGATCACACGGACTCCTTCTTCATGGCGGTTCGACAGCCGGCAGGCGTGGTGGCCTGTTTCGCCCCGTTCAACGTCCCCTACATCCTGGGAAGCCGCTCCTTCACTCTGCCGATCGCCTACGGCAACACCGCGGTGCTCAAGCCTTCCGAGGAAGCCCCCGTGACCGGTGGCATTCTCCTCGCCGAGATCTTCGAGGAGGCAGGTCTCCCTGCCGGTGTGCTCAACGTGGTCACCAGCACCCGTGAGGATGCCGAGCAAGTCGGTGACGAGATGATCGCCAACCCGGCCGTGAGACGGGTCTCCTTCACCGGATCGACCGAGGTGGGCAGGATCATCGCCGAGAAGTCAGGACGTCATCTGAAGCGAGCCTTGCTCGAGCTGGGGGGCAAGGACCCATTGATCATCCTTGGCGACGCCGACGTCGACTACGCAGTTGACGCCGCGACCTGGGGGGCGTTCCTCCACCAGGGCGAGATCTGTATGTCTACGGAGCGGATCATCATCGAGAGCAGCATCGCCAAGGAGTTCACGGAGAAGCTGAAGAGCCGGGCGGAGGCTCTGCCCGTTGGCGATCCGACCGATCCGGCCACTGCGATCGGCCCGCTGATCAACCGGAGAGCCGTGGAGAAAGTCCACGCTCATGTTCAGGAGGCATTGGCGGGGGGCGCGAAGCTGGTCACCGGCGGTGATTACGAGAACCTCGTCTACCGACCCACGGTGGTGGCCGATGTCGACCCGGAAATGAGGCTCTTCCAAGAGCAGACCTTCGGGCCAGTGGCTCCCATCGTCGTGGTCAAGGATCGCGAAGAGGCGCTAGCCGTGAGCAACAACTCCGACTACGGGCTATCGGCCGGGATCATCACCAACGACTTCACCCACGCCCTGGACATGGCTCTCCGGCTGGAGACCGGAATGGTCCACATCGGGGACCAGACGGTCAACGACGAGCCTCAGGCGCCATTCGGGGGGGTAAAGGGCAGCGGGTACGGCCGATTCGGGGGCCAGGCCGCTCTCGACGAGTTCACCGAGCTGCGGTGGATCAACGTCCAGACCAGGCCACGCACGTTCCCCTGAGCCAGAGACGCCCACAGTGGCGTCGGTCATCCCCAAACCTCAGACGCCACCTCGACGGTGCGCTCGAGTTTCCGCCATTGATCGTCCTCGCCGAGCAGATTGCCATGAGCGGTCGAGGAAAAACCACACTGGTGGCTGAGAGCCAGCCGCTCCAGAGGCACATAGGCCGCCGCCTCCTCGATCCGCTGCTTGATCTCATCGGCCGGCTCGATTTCCGGGCGCTTGGAGCTCATCAGGCCCAGCACCACGAGCTTTTCGTCCGGGACGAAACGCAGCGGCGCGAAGTCGCCTGAACGCTCGTCGTCGTACTCGAGGAAGAATCCGTCGACCGCCATGTCGTTGAACAGGATCTCGGCGACCGGCTCATATCCACCCTCAGCGACCCAGGCGCTCTTGAAGTTCCCCCGGCAGAGGTGGACCGTGGCCACCATGTCATCGGGGCGGTCACGTATCGAGTCGTTGATCAGCCGGCAGTAGAGATGTGTGAGCTCGTCCGGGTCGTCACCCCTCGCCTTGGTCCTCTCTCTGACCACCGGATCGCATAGGTAGGCGAGGTTGGTGTCGTCGAGCTGGATATAGCGCAGGCCCCGGGCGGCGAGGTCGGCGATCTCCTCGCGATAGGCACTGGTGAGATCGTCGAAGAACTCGTCGATGTCGGGATAGGCATCCTTGTCGATGCCCTCCCTGCCTCCTCGGAAATGAAGCATCGAGGGGGCGGGGATGCTGACCTTCGGGGTCTGTGATGTCTGCGATGCCAGATAGTCGAAGTCGTCGCCCTGAATGGGATGCGAGTGGCGGATCGTCCCGTCGACCTCCATCCGAGGTGGCGCAAACTCGACCTCTGTGCCATCGCTGCGTCGAAATCGGGCCAAGAACTCGCCCTCGGTCACCTTGACACCGCCGAGTTGCTCGAGGAAATCGACGTGGAACATGAAGCGCCGAAACTCACCGTCGGTGATCCCCCGCAACCCCACCTTCTCCTGATTGCGAACCACCTCGGTTATGCACTCGTCCTCGATCACCCGCAGTTCATCGGCACTGATCTCGTCGCGCGATCGCTGGTCCCTGGCGTCGATGAGCCGGGCGGGGCGGAGAAAGCTGCCGACGTGATCGGCGCGAAATGGTGGCGATACGTGCATCTCTTCCTCCAGATGGGCGGGGGCAAACACTACCTACCAACGAGAAAAGCCATCCCGGGGAGCCTCGATCGGGCGAGTCAGGTCGTGGACTCTGCAGACCTGGAAATCACGAATGCCTCGTCGTTGAACCACACGGCTTTGTGCCTTTGGATCACGGCACGCGTGGCCGGTAGATAGCGGCCGGAGCCAGCTGCTTCCGCCAACCGCTCCTCGTCGATCTGGGCCACGTAGGTGGCAGCATTCCATGCCGCCACCACCAAGGACGTGCCTATGTGCTCTTCCACCTCCGAGGACATGGCGTGGAGGTCATAGCGGAATATCGCCTGTTCATCGGAGATGGGTTCGAAACGAAGCTCGCGGTCCCCCGGCCCGGTGAAATGGCGCTCGGCTGTCCGAGCCAGGGTGTGACGGGTGGTCTGAAAAGGGTCCTCGTCGGGCCAGACGCCGCGAACGATCTCCAGTCCCGGGTCGTTGCCGTGCGAGTGGACCACCACCAGCCGGCCGCCTGGTGCGAGGGCACGGGCCAGGGGTGTCAGCACCGTCTCCATCTTGTGTTCGACGCTGGTACGAGCCCGATATGGCTGTGAGGCGATGATGAGCTCGTAGCGATGCTCCCCGGCATCGTCACGTCTCGGAATGACGTCGCCGAGGATGAATTCCCGGTCCTTCCTGTACAGGACCAGCACAGAGGGTCGCACGTAGAGCGGATTTCCCGTCTTCGGGCTGGTGCGCACTGCCCAATCCTCGACCAGTGACGGAAAGAGGGCCCTGATCTGACGTGAGAAGTCATAGGCCGTGGAGCCGACGAGGGGAACGGTTCTCCAACTCATCGCCGTGCGGGCTTCGTCTCCGTTCGGCACCAGTCGCGGCGCTTCCCGGTGATACATGTTGGTGACCACAAAGACCATCTCGGGGTGCTCGTAGAAGCGGTCGGCGACCTTGTCGAGGGAGAGCCTCACGTCTTCGATGCTGATCTCCTTCCCCACCACGAACCAAGGGACGTGGGGGAACGCTTGATGCAGTCGTCGCATCAATTGGGTGAGGACCGTGGCGTCTCCCATGCCTGCGTCGAGCACCCGAATTGCCCGAGGCCCGGGGGTCAGGCGCTCCAACTCGGCGCCGATGCGAGCAGCCACGACAGGCTTCTCATTCGTCGCCGTGCTGAAGAGCATGTAGGCGGCCCGGGAATCGAAGAACCGGGCCATGTCCCGCTCACCCCGAGAGTCTGCTGCCATCTCGACCGGCCGTTCGATGGATGGGTCATCGATCAGGCATTGGCACCGTGCTGCGTAGCGGTTGCCGCGGCGTCGTCGGGCCTGTCCCTCAGCCGCTCTCGATGAGTGTCTCGGAACCTACAGTGCTCCGTCGATCAGGGCAACAACACGCGAAGTGACCAGCGGCTGCGGGCCGAGCTCAGTCGACCGGCTCTGAATTCGAAGCACGGGATGTGGCGTCTGGTGGAGCGGATGCGACGGCAGCCACGGTTTCAACGGCTTGGCTCTCGCCCGTCTCGCCCCGGCGGCGCAGCAAATCACCGATCGTGGGGATCACGCCCCGTGGGATCCATAGGAACAGCACGATCACAAGCACGCCATAGACGAGCTCACGGAGTTGGCCGAGGTCGACCATGACCTCGTCGATCACGGTGAAGGTGACTGCACCCAGAACCGGCCCGAACAGGGTGCCGATGCCGCCGAAAGCCAGCATCACCAAGACGACGACGTCTACCTGGGCGAACCCGAAGGTGGTGGGGCTGATTCGGCCTTCGGTGAGGGCATAGGTGGCGCCGGTGAGACCGAGCATGCCGGCTCCGACCAGGGCGGCGAGCACCCGGTAACGGGCAACGTCGATGCCGGCGAGCTCGGCTGCCAGTTCGTCGTCACGCAGTGCGCGGAATGCCCATCCGATGTGTGATCGCCGGAGGAGCCCGTGTGCCAGAAGGAACAGAAGAACCAGAGCCAGCATCAGGTAATAGGGGGGCAGCCGATCTCTGAGGAACGTCCCCGAACCGGCCGCGATCTGTATGCCGGAATCCCCCCCGGTGAGACTGCTCATCCCGAGAAGGAGATTCTCGAATGCCAGGGCAAATATGAGAGTGACGATCCCGGTGAAGATCACCCCCAGGGAGCGACGCACCGCGATCCAGCTCAGCAGGCCTCCGGTCAGGCTTGCGAGCAAGGTGGCCAGGAGGACACTTACGACGATCGATAGCCCCACCCGGTCGGCGAGGATGGCTGCCCCGAACCCACCGATGCCGGCAAGGGCCCCGACGCATAGGAACAACTGACCCGTGCTGCCAAAGATCAGGTTGAACCCGATCGTGTAGCAGGCGAAGGCGAGCCCGAGGACGGCGACCCCCATGAGGACCCTGGAATCGCCCAGCCATATCGGCACGAGGGCGAGAACCCCTCCAACGAGAGCGATCGTCGATAGACCAGCGGGGGAGCGTGTGGCGCGCTGTTCGACTCCACCGACCTGGGAGGTACCGGTCCCTTCGCTGAATCGGTCGGTCACTCGCGCACCCCGAGCAGCCCGGAGGGGCGAATCAGGATGGTCGCCGCCGCCGCCACGAGGAGGATGATCAACGACAGGAATGTGCCGATGTATGCGGAGGCGATGGTCTGGATGATCCCCAGGATGAGGCCGGCGAGGAGGGCGCCGGTGACGCTGCCCAACCCGCCAACCACGGTCACGATCAAGGCGCTGACGGTCAGCTCGAAGCCGGCGCGCACGGTCACCGGTGCCACCATCGATCGGGTGACCGCCACTACGCCGGCCAGGACTCCGGTCAAGATGAGAATCAGGCGGAGCATGCGACGGGGGTCTATGCCAACCAATCGAGCCCCTTCGTCATCCTGGATCACCGAGCGAACCGCACGCCCCGTGGTCGTAGCCCGAAAGAACGAGAGGAGGGCGGCCAATGCGACGACTGTCACCCCAGAAGCCACAAGACTCCCCCTTCTCATGGCGACTCCGAGAATCTCGACCGGCCCCCCACCGATTCGAAGGGAGAGCCCTTTCAGGGGGAAACGCCAGTTGAAGAGCCCATCGACGATGAAGGCAACCCCCAAAGTCACGAGCAGGCTGAGCAGGACCCTGGCTTCACCCTGGCGTGCATAGATGGGGCGGAGGACGGTGAGGTCGAGGATCAGCCCGAATACGCCGCCGGCCACAAGGCCCAAAATCACCGCGCCATAAGTGGGCACCCCGGCTTCCAGGGAGAAGAGGACCACCATCGCCGACACCACCGCCATCTGCCCGTACGCAAGGTTGAGCACACCGCCCAGCCCATAGACCAGGGTGAGGCCGGCCGCGAGCAGCCCGAACTGGAGCCCGAGCACGATCCCGTCGAGGAGGTTGGCGGTCACCCGACCCCCAGGTAGGCACGCTTCACTTCGGGATCGTCGGCCAGGTCTTCCGATGTCCCCTCCATCCGAATCGTCCCGTTCTCGAGCACATACCCACGATCGCTCAAGGCCATCGCCAGCGGAACCTGCTGCTCTGCCACCAGAATCGTCAGCCCACGCTGGCGCAGGCTCCCAAGCGCGCGATAGGCCTCGGCTGCAAGCTTTGGAGCCAGCCCGGTTGTCGGCTCGTCCAACACCAGCAGGCGGGGCCGGGACATCAGTGCCCGCCCGACGGCGAGCATCTGCTGCTCGCCTCCGCTCATGGTGCCGGCGCGCTGGCCTCGTCTCTCCGAGAGACGGGGGAACAGATCCATGACGAGTTCCAATGCCTCCGGGTCGGGACGGTCGGGATAGGCGCCAAGCGACAAATTCTCCTGCACTGACATCCGGGGAAAGAGATGACGTTCGGCGGGGACGAAACTGATCCCGAGGCGAGCGATTCGGTGGGCCGGCATGCCCCCGATCGCAACATTGTCGAAGGTCACCACACCGGAGGAGGGTGCGAGGAGCCCGAGGACGGCGCGGAACAGCGTTGTCTTCCCTGCTCCGTTCGACCCGATGATCATCACCACTTCACCTGGATCGACATGGAAATCGACGTTGTGGATCACGTTGCCGCCCTGGTAGCCCGCAGTGAGCCCGCTGACGTCAAGCATGGCCCTGCGCCCCGGTTCCGAGGTAGGCCTCCACCACCGATTGGTCTCGCATCACAACGTCAGCCGGTCCCTCGGCGAGGATCCTGCCGAAGTCGAGTACGACGACACGGTGTGACAACTGCATGACCGCAGCCATGACATGCTCCACCCATACCACCGTGACCCCAAATCGCTCGCAGATGGCTCGCACCATCTCGATCGACGAATGGAGCTCGGCATCGTTGAGCCCGGCCATGACCTCGTCGAGAAGGAGCAGCCTGGGGTGCCCGGAGAGGGCGCGCGCCAGCTCGAGGAATCGCTGCTGGTGAAGATTGAGATTCCCGACCTGGTCGTCTCGGCGTCTTGCCAGGCCGACGACCCCGAGCATCTCGGCTCCGATCGCCTCCGCCTCCGCTTCGGTGCGAATGCCGTCCTGGGAACCGAACATGGCGCCAAGGGTGGCGTTCTCCAGCACGGTCATGCTGGGAAATGAGCGTGGTGTCTGCTGGACGAGGGCGATGCCGAGTCGGCGCACTCGATGGCTCGGAAAACCGGTGATGTCCTGGCCCCCGAAACGAACGCTCCCGGTGCTCGGTTCCTCCAAGCCAACGATCAGCTTGAGCAGGGTGCTCTTCCCCGCGCCGTTGGGGCCGACGATGGCGAGAATCTCTCCATCGTCGGCCCCAACAGTCACTCCGTCAACGGCGGGAAGGCCGCCGAAGTTCTTCCCGACCTCTGTGAGCTCGAGAAGGGGCACTCGATTATCAGGACCCTGGCACGTAGGGCTCGAGGGGCTCGGACTGGCTCAGCCGATCGAACCACCACTCTCCAGCCTCGTTTATCCCTTCCGGTGCCGGCCCTTCGTTGATCAGGGTCAAGACCGGCTGTGAAGTCGCCAGCTCCCCCCACTCCGTCCAGCTGACGGGGTGGGCATAACCCTCGAGGTCGTAGGTCTGCTCGTGTAGATACTCGGCGATCGCCACCGGGTCGTCTCCCACGTTGGTCACTGCGTCGGCCACCATGGTCACGATCCCAAACCCGGCGACCGCGTCGTCAGACATGAAGGCATTGTCCGAGAACGCCAAGTAGCGCTGTGCCAGTGCGGCATAACCGTCACCGGTGTAATCGGCGCAGGCGAAGTCGGCATATCTACCAATGGCAACCTCGGTCAGGTTCCCCACTGCAAGGTCGGGTGGGATCCAGGCGCCGGTCACCGGCACGTCGCCGACGAGGTCTGCGGACAGAGTGACGATTGCAGCGTTCCCTGGCGGATGGCCGGTGGCGATCACCATCTCCGCCCCTGCGTCGGCCATGGCCCTGACGAACGGGGTGAAGTCGGTGTCAGGTGGGACCGGAGCGACCTGGATCTCGCCAAAGTCGACGCCGGAGCCCTCGAACGTGCTCTCAACGGCCGCCTTGAACGATTGACCCCATGGGTAGTCGGCGACGATGACCCCGACGTTGGTCAGGCCCTCAGCCTGGGCGTACTGGAGCACCGGCTCGGCAACCATCGGAGCCGCCGGGAGACAAGTCCGGAACACGAAGCGGCTGTCAGCCGTGAGCGCAGCCTCGGTGCCCGACTTGACCAGGAATGTTGGCATCTGCAGCTCTTCGGCAACCGGCGAGACCGGCGCACCGACCCCGCTGGAGAGAATGCCTCCAACCGCGACCACGCCCTCCTCGACCAAACGCTCGAAGCCGGTCACGCCGACTTCTGGATCGTTCTCCGAGTCCTGCTGCACGATCTCGATCATTCGACCGTCGATCCCCCCGGCGTCGTTGATCTCCTGGGCCGCGAGCAGCATCCCGTCCCGGACGTTCACCGCCCATGGGGTGAACTGGACCGACAGGTCGGCGAGCATCCCGATTTTGATCGGCTCTCCGGCCGGTGCCGCCGTGGTACCCGGCGCCTCCGTCGTCGGCGGGGCTTCCGTGGTGCCGGGCGCCTCCGTCGTCCCCGGAGCTTCGGTGGTATCGCTGGTCCCTTCTCCGTCGCAGGCGGAGATGACCATTGCCAAGACGGCGATCAACACAAGCAGTCTCACCGTCGGGCGAATGTTCCTCATCCTTCCTCCTCATCGTCGGCCAGTTCGGTCACTGTACGTATCGCGCAGGGCGTCCACGACAGTAACGTGCGCCCTGCGCACGTTCGTGCGGCACACGAACTCGGACGAGTGTAACGATCGGGGCCGATGGCATGCCGGGCCGGACTGCCGAACCTGAAGTCGGTGGGCGATTCGGTCCAACTAGCGTCGACCGCGAGACGAGGAAGAGGATGCGCACCCAGATTGCGATCATCGGGGCAGGGCCCGCCGGCACCCTGCTCAGCATCCTTCTTCGACGCAGCGGCATCGAAAGTGTCGTCCTCGAGCACCGAACCCGAGAACACGTCCTCTCCCGGATTCGGGCCGGGGTGCTGGAGAAGCCAAGCGTGGAATGGCTGGGCGAAATGGGGCTGGGGGCCCGGATGCAGGACGAGGGATTCGTGCACACCGGGATAAATCTCACGTTTCTGGGCCGGTTGCACCGAATCGACTTCCACGACCTGGTCGACGGATACGTCGTGGTCTACGGTCAAACCGAGCTTCAAAAGGACCTCTACGGCGCCCTGGCTTCGGACGACGGGGCTCTTCTCGACGAGGCGGAAGACATCGAGCTCCATGACATCGACGGACCAGCCCCCCACCTCACCTTCCGTCGCCATGGGAAGCCTGCCCGCCTCGATTGCGAGTTCATCGCAGGATGCGACGGAGCCCATGGCGTCTCCGGCGGATCGATACCCGATGGGTTGCGAAAGACCTACGAGCGCAGCTACCCGTTTGGTTGGCTGGGGATACTCTCGGAGACTCCACCCGTCAACGACGAACTGATCTATGCCAACCACGAACGAGGCTTCGCTCTCTGCTCGATGCGCAACGAGACCCTCAGTCGCTACTACCTGCAATGCGACCTGGAAACGGAGGTGGAGGCGTGGCCGGACCAGCGATTCTGGGACGAGATCCGACGGCGTCTTCCCCCAGAGCCGGCGGAGCGAATGATCATCGGGCCCTCGGTCGAGAAATCGATCACTCCGCTGCGCAGCTTTGTCACCGAGCCGATGCAACACGGCAACCTCTTCCTGGCAGGGGACTCAGCGCACGTCATGCCACCTACCGGGGCCAAGGGCCTGAACATGGCGATCTCTGACGTGGTGCTGCTGGCCGGAGCCTTCGCCGACTACTACCGGGACGGATCCAAGGAGGGGCTAAGCAGCTACTCGGAGACTGCATTGAGACGAGTATGGAAGGTGATCAGGTTCTCATGGTGGATGACCGGGCTCATGCATCGCCTCGAGGAAGACGGTGACCTGGGTCAGAAGATCCAGGAGGCGGAGCTGGACTATCTGACATCCTCGCGAGCGGCACAGATCGCGCTCGCGGAGAACTACACGGGTCTGCCGCTTCGATGAGACGGAGGCGAAGGCGATGAGCACGGATGGGATGGACAGGCGCAGGGAGGTCCTTGGAGACGACCATGTCGATCGGGCCATCGCACGCACCACGGCCTTTGACGCCGAGTTCCAGGAATGGATCACCGAGACCGCATGGGGTGATGTGTGGTCACGGCCCGGTCTCGACACCAGAACCAGGAGCCTGGTGACGATCGCCATCCTCGCCGCCCTGGGTCGGGAGGAGTTGGACCTGCATCTCGGGGCGATCGCCAACACCGGGGTCAGCCCGGAGGATGTGATCGAGGTGCTATACCACGTGGCCATCTACGCCGGCATCCCCGTTGCTCATGGCGCGGTCGGCCGGGCCAAGCGGATACTCGAGGTAGATGCAGATGTCTGAGCCGATCGTGCGGCAGTACCCGCCGAAGACATACACGGACCATCCCCCGTTCAGCTACCCCGATTACAGATCGACGGTTCTCAGGGCACCCGACATGGACCTGGTCACCATTGTCGAGACCCTCTCCGAGACCACGGGGCCGGGGCCGGTCTGGAACGAGGTATCGGAGGAAGACTCCGACCTCACGACCAACGCCGGCACCGGCGGGGTGGCCATCGGGCAGCGAATAATCGTGACCGGAAAGGTCCTCGACCGGAGCGGTGATCCGGTCCCCAATATCTTGATCGAGATCTGGCAGTCGAACGCGGCAGGCCGGTACGTCCATTGGCGCGATGAGGAAAGCAGGGCGCCCCTCGACCCGAACTTCGTGGGAGCGGGCCAATGTGTCACCTCTGAGCAGGGCGTGTATCGCTTCACGACCGTACGTCCCGGACCGTATCCCTGGGGCAACCATCCCAACGCCTGGCGGCCCGCTCACATCCACTTCTCATTGATGGGCCCTGGCCTGGGGAGCAGATTGGTGACCCAGATGTATTTCGAGGGCGATCCCATGCTCGGGCTCGACCCCATCTTCAACTCGGCTCCCGCCCACAGCCGGGGCCGGATGATCGCCAAGTACGACCACGATGTCACCGAGGAGTACTGGGCAACCGGATACAGGTGGGACATCGTGATTCGGGGGGCGCAGGCGACTCCGTTCGACGAGGGCCAATGAGTCAAGCCCTTGGGGAGACCCCTTCCCAGACGGTCGGACCGTTCTTCTCGATCCGCCTTTCCGGCGAGGGCCAGAACGTCCTGGCCTCGGAGGGGATCCCCGGAGATCGCATCAGAGTGATGGGCGCGGTGCTCGACGGTGTGGGAGAGCCGGTGGTTGATGCCCTTATCGAGGTGTGGCAGGCCAACTCGGCTGGTCGGTACCGCCATCCCGATGACACCCGGACCGACCTCGAGCTCGACAACGGTTTCACCGGGTTCGGCCGGGCAGCAACCCACCACGAGACCGGGGAGTATTGGTTCGACACCATCAAGCCGGGCCCGGTCCCCGATCCGGAAGGGGAAATGCAGGCGCCTCATCTGAGTCTGATAGTGCAGGCGCGGGGGATGCTCAACCCCCTGTTCACCAGGGTCTACTTTCCTGACGAAGAAGGGGCCAACGCCCACGACCTGGTCTTGCGCATGGTCCCCCCTGAACGACGCTCCACCCTGGTGGCGACACTGGCGCAGGCCAGCCCGCCCGTCTACCGGTTCGACATTCGTCTCCAGGGGGAGTCGGAGACCGTCTTCTTCGACGTCTGAGGACCGTGGGCTGGAGGAAGGGCAGCGGAATGAGCGACTACTTGGACCGGGACGGTTGGGATCTGGCCTACGAAACCGACGGTTCAGGGCCGGCGGTGATCCTGTGCCATGCCCTCGGAGCCGACCAGGGAATGTGGGAGGGTCAGCTGGCGACCCTTCGGACACGGAGACTGGTAATCCGCTTCGACCATCGAGGTCATGGCGGTTCCAGTACACCACCGGGCCCATACACGATGGCCGACCTGGGAGGTGACGTCATCGCGCTCGCCGACGCGTTGGGAGTCGACCAATTCGACTTCTGCGGCGTCTCGATGGGGGGTCAGGTGGGCATGTGGCTCGCCACGAACCACCCCGACCGGGTGGGGCGACTGGTTCTGGCCAACACCGGCCCCAGGATCGGGACCATCGACGCCTGGCAGGACCGCATCGACAAGGTGAGTCGAGGGGGAATGGAAAGCATCGTCGACATGGTGATCGAGCGCTTCTTCACCTCGGCCTGGCGAGAGGGCCACCCCCAAGAGGTGGCAAGCGCACGGGAGACCCTGCTCCGCATCGACCCCGAGGGTTACGTCGCATGCTGTGCCGCGGTTCGTGACACCGACTTTGCGGGGGAGCCCACGTCGATCCGGTCGCCCACGCTGCTCATCGCAGGTCGACACGATGTCTCCACACCCCTGGCCGGCCTCGAGGACCTGCTCGCCGCCATCCCCGACGCGGAATTGGTGGTCCTGGACGCAGCACACCTCAGCAATGTGGAGGCGCCGGAGCAGTTCGGCACTGCCCTCAGCCGTCACCTAGCCGGCTGACCGGCTCTCGAACCCGGCAATAGCCGTGGCGATCAACTGGTCGATCTGGCTGGCATCGGGACGCTCGGTCCCGAGAGCCCGGTCGAGATTCGCCTGCATGCGACTCCGGTCCACCTCGATCGTCGCCAAGGCTCGCCCGACCGACTGCACCGAGACCGCAGTGGCTCCGAACGTCTCAGCGATCAAGTGCCACTCCGCTTGCCAAGAACCGGCGTCCCTTTCGAGACGGGGGGGCGGCGATGCGAGCAGGGCCGCAGCGGCCCCACTGGCGACCCGGGCTGCAGTCAAACCCAGCATCGCATCCACCGGGTTCTCCTTGTGTGGCATGGCAGTCGAGCCTCCCGGTCTCATCCCGACCTCGCCGACCTCCGTTTGGGCCATGACCATGAGATCCCCTGCGATCTTCTCGCTGGTCCGGGCAACCGAGGCAACCGCGGCTCCGAGCGCGACGATCGCCTCCCGGTCCGACTGCCACGGCAGAACTGGAGCGGTCAGGCCAAGGCGCTCCCCGATCAAAGCGGCAACCTCGAACGTGCCGCCACCCATGCTGGTGCCCAGGCCAACCGGGCCTCCCAGCTGCACCCCGAGGCGGCCGCGAACCGAAGCCAGATCACTCAGCCGCCCGGTCAGCGCGTGGAGCCACAGAGCCGCCCGCGCCCCGAAACTGGTCGGCCGGGCCGCCTGAAGGAAGCTGCGACCGGTCATCCACGTGTGCCGATGTTCCTCTGCCAGGTTCGAACATGTCTCGCAGATCGCGATCACACCGGCCGACAAGACATGTATCGCCTGGGAAGCCCTCCAACAGAGTGCGGTATCGACGATGTCCTGGGTGGTGGTATCTCGGTGGAGTTGTTCCCGGTGCTCGGCGGGAAGCTGCGCTCGGAGCAGCTCCAGCAAAGGGAGCAGCGGGCTTCCCGCGTCCCAACCTCGGGCCAAGAGGTCCGCGGCGTCGACTTCCAGCCCCCGGCAGGTGGCAGCGATGATCGACGCCGATTCCTCCGGTATCAGGCCCAATTCCCCCTGGCTCTCCGCCAGAACCGCCTCTATCTCGAGCAGAGCCTGGACACGACCTTCGGGACCGAACAGCCCTGCCATCTCATTGGTGTTGAGCCCCGGATCGAGCAAACTCACCGTCTCCTGCCGGGGAAGGGACCCGGCCGGATCAGGGTACTTTGCGGGTGCGGTGGGAACCGGGTCCAGGTCCGAGCCGTCACGAGAAGTCGTAGAGATGCTCTGGGTTGTCCACCAGGACCTGGCGCAGAGTCATCTCGTCCGGGGCGAACTCGGCGAGCAGGTCGACGAGATCGCCGTCGTCGGGCATGTGACGCACGTTGGGATGGGGCCAGTCGGTGCCCCACAGAACGCGGTCGGCAGCGGTTTCGATCAGAGCTAGGGCGAAGGGCACCACATCGAGGTATGGAGGCTTGCCGCTTCCGGTGATTCGCTCGGCGCCGGAGATCTTGACCCACGACCTCTCCTCTGTTGCCAGCAGCTCGCGAAGGGCCCGGAACGGTCGCTGGTCGATTCCCAGGGTGGCGTCGACACGCCCCATGTGATCGATGACAAACCGGTTGGGTAGTCGGTCGAACAGTTGCCGGTACTCAGGGACCTGCTCGGCATCCAGGTGGAGCTCGACGTGCCATCCCAGGGCCGAGACCCTGTTCGCCAGATCAACCACCAACTTCTCATCCGCTGCCGGCCCGAGGTGGCGAACGAAGTTGAAACGAATCCCTCGCACACCCACCTGGTGCATCGCAGCGAGCTCGGCATCGCCGATATCCGGCTCGATCATGGCGACGCCGGCGAAACGCCCATCCCCGCGCCGCAACGCATCGATCAGGGCCGAGTTGTCCGTGCCGTGACACGAGGCCTGAACCAGCACCGCTCGGCTCAGACCAAGCCTCTCCTGAAGTTTGAGCAGGTCCTCGTAACCGGAATCGGGTGGGGTATAGGCCCGATCCGGGGAGAAGGGAAAGAGATGCGCCGGGCCGAAAACGTGACAGTGCGCGTCGCAGGCTCCATCGGGGGGGACAACCCTCGTCGGGGGATGGGGGTCCCGGGACGGAGGCGGGATGGTCCGCTCCAAGCTCAATCCTGCCTGGGGTAGACGATCCCGTCCATGAGCTTGCGGGCGGTACGGATGATCCCGGCGCTCTCGACCCGGGGACCGTCATCGAGGTTCAGCCTGAGGGTCACGTCGAAACTCCCGCTGGGATGCTCCAGTCTGACCAGGTCGCTGTCGGTTGCGACGCTGCCGACGGACGCAGCCGGGGACCCGGGAAGGTGGCACGCTGCTGCCACGCTGAGAGCACCCAGGACCCCGATCGCCTGGTGACAGCGATGGGGGATGAAGGTTCGGGTGTGGACCGAGCCCCCGGCAATCGGTGGGGCAACGAGGGTCAGCTTGGGAACCGTGGCCTCGGTCACATCACCCAGGTTCATGAGCATGCCGGCACCGAGCCGGATCCGCTCCAGCAACTCCCGCAGCGGACCGTTGGCCTCCAGTTCCGCGCAGGTCTCATAGCCGGTGACTCCGACGTCGGATGCGACGAGCACCACTACCGGCATGCCGTTGTCGATCAGGGTCACCTCCACGCCCTCGATCACGTCGGAAGGCCGCCCGGTGGGAAGGAGAGCTCCGGTACCGGAACCGACAATATCCTCGAATCCGATACGGATCTCTGCCCCCGTGCCGGGCACGCCGGAGATCTCGGTGTCCCCCGTGTACACGGGACTCCCCTGTGCCACCGGAAAACTCACCATCGCAACTCCACCCGTGTTCCTCATCAGGATTCGAGCGCGGGCCATATCGCCGTCGGCGGTGATCATGCCCCGCTCCAAGGCGAATGGGCCCACGGCGGCGAGCATGTTCCCGCAATTCTGCGTGTCGCTCACGCGGGGCTGATCCACCGCGACCTGGAGGAAGAGGTACTCGAGGTCGAGGTCGTCACGATCGGAGCCCGAGACAACGGCGACCTTGGTGGTGAGCGGGTGGGCGCCACCTACCCCGTCGATTTGTCGGGGATCGGGCGACCCCATTGCCTTCAGCAGCACCGAGTCCCTGACCGCGGAATCCGCCGGAAGGTCTTCGGCGAGGAAGAAGGCGCCCTTCGACGTCCCGCCCCGCATCAACATGCACCGTATCCCTTGCATCTGCGAGCTCATGAGGCCATCTCTCCGAAGTTAGCCAGGGGCGGGCCTGGATAGGGTTGCCGAGATGACGGCAGAGTCTCTCCTGGTGATCAGCGCCCATGTCGGGGACTTCGTGTGGAGGGCCGGCGGGGCCATCGCCCTCTACGCGGCCCGTGGTCACGAGGTGACCATTGTCTGCCTTGCCTACGGGGAGCGGGGGGAGTCGGCACTCCACTGGCGGCAAGGCCTCGATCTTCAGGCTGTCAAGCAGGCGCGACATGCCGAGGCTGAGGCTGCCGCCAAGATCCTCGGCGGAAGGCTTCTTGCGTTCGATGGCGACGACTACCCGCTCGAAGAGACTCCCGAGCTCCTGTACCGGCTGGTCAATGTGTATCGGGAGGTCAGGCCCACGTTGGTCCTCACTCACAGCGAGCGGGACCCCTGGAACAGAGACCACGAAACTGCGTACGCCATCGCCACCAAGGCCCGGATCGTCGCCCAGGCCCCAGGTCATGAACCGGAGACCGAGGTGATCGGCGCTCCTCCGGTCTTCCTCTTCGAGCCGCACCAAACCGAGTTCTCGGGATTCATGCCCGACGTCCTCCTCGACATCACCGCGGTCTGGGACCGCAAACTGGAGGCGATGCACTGCATGGAAGGTCAACAGCACCTCTGGGATTACTACACAGACGTCGCGGTCCGTCGTGGTGTCCAGGCCCAACGCAACTCGGGCCCGAACCTGGGCCTGGTCTCCGACACCAAGGCCGAGGCCTACCAGCGGGTCTTCCCCCAGGTGGCCCACGAGCTCGGCTGACATGAGCAACGGGATGATCGTCAGACAGATCAGGCGACCCGACCCCGAGGTGGTGGCGGGCCTAGGAGCGGCCGGCGTGGCGACCGTGCACGAGGCGGCCGGCGGCACAGGGCTCCTCCAGCCCGGGATCAGGCCGATTCAGGAGGGGGTGTCCATCGCCGGCCCGGCTGTCACCGTCTCCTGCGCACCGGGTGACAACATCATGATCCATGCCGCTGTCGAGGTGATCGAGGCCGGAGATGTGCTGGTGGTGGTCACCACTGCTGAATCAGATCATGGGATGTTTGGAGACCTGCTGGCGACATCGGTCCTGGGCCGTGGTTGCCGGGGTCTGGTCATCGACGCCGGTGTGCGTGACGTGGCCAGCCTTCGCGGAATCGGTTTTCCGGTCTGGTCTCGTGTGATTCACGCCCAGAAGACCACCAAGGCGAGCCCGGGGTCAGTCAACGTGCCGATCGTCTGTTCCGGCGTTCAGGTGAGCCCCGGGGATGTGGTGGTCGCCGACGACGACGGGGTGATGGTGGTCGGGGCCGATCGCGCCGCCGAAGTCCTGGAGGCGGCGAGGGAGCGGCTCCTGAAGGAAGAGGAGACCCGGGCGCGGCTCGAGTCCGGCGTCCTCGGTCTCGATATCTATGGCTTTCGCCAGCGCCTCGAGGATCTGGGGGTGCGCTGGGTTGACACTCTCGAAGGCTGACCAGGCCGTGCGAATCGCCGTTCTCGGCCTCGGAGAAGCAGGGTCGTTGCTCGCCGCCGACCTGGCTCGCGCCGGCGACGAGGTCCACGGATACGACCCCGCCGCGGTGTCCACACCCGACGGCGTGGCGCGTCACCGGCGACCAGAGGACGCAGTCCGAGGATGCGAGATGGTCATGGCGATCACTCCCGGATCCGAGGCTCTGACCACCCTCGACGGAGCCCGCCAATTGCTGATGGGCGACATCATCTACGCCGACCTGTCGACCAGCGCTCCCCTCTTGAAGACGCAGCTGGCCGGGATCGTCCAGGACCGCGGGGGTCTCTTCGCTGACGTCGCCTTGATGTCACCGATCCCCGGTCTCGGTCTGAAGGCCCCGGCTTTGGTCTCGGGGAGCGGTGCCGAGGCGTTCGCCACATTGATCAATGCGCGTGGTGGGAACGTGGAGGTCGTCGGAGCGGAGGCCGGGGAGGCGGCGACTCGCAAACTCCTTCGGAGCGTCGTGATGAAAGGGCTGTCCGCGCTCTTGATCGAAGCCATGACGACCGCCCGGCTCACTGGCCATGGGGAATGGCTGTGGGCACATCTCGTGGAGCAGCTGACCACCATCGACGAGACACTGATGAGGCGACTCCTCCTCGACGCGGCCCGACACGCCCCACGCCGCGTGGAGGAGATGGAAGCCGCCCTTCAGCTCATGACTCACCTCGGTCAGCCGGCGTTCATGACCACCGCCACCATCGCCCACCTCGAGCACCTCATCACCGATGGAGGGATCGACTTCTCACTCGATCCAGGCTGACGTCGTTGCCAAAGTGGGGACCATGCCTCAGCCTGATCCCCAGCGGCCATCCGCCAGGGCAGCCTCCACCTCGGCGCGACCGGCTGCCGCCATCCGGCCCTCGGTCTCGAGTCGGGACACCCTTTCGATGTTTCGCTGCGACCAATGGCTGCGTCGGGTGCGCGGGGTGAATCGGACCCGCCAGCTCTGCTCGTCACGTTTCGTGCCCTGGCCGTCTATCCATCCGAAGCAAAGCGCCTCTTCGAGAGCGGCTTCATAGTCCAACGAAGTCACTTGGCCACCACGCTTCTTCAGCACCAGCCTCACTCCCGGCGATGTGCCGTGGTTCTGCTCCAGCCAACTGCGCCAGGATTTGGCGTCGGGAAGCAGAAGCTCGGGCAATTCGGTTGGCACGCCGGAATCCTATTGCCCGAGCAGGGATCAACTCTGGAAGGCGAGCTCGCCGGGACCGGCCAGGAACAGGAGCACCAGCCCGGCCAGGATCAGCAGGTCGAACTCCCAACCAGTGGCTGTCTGGGAGTAGAAGCCCGTCTTGAACCGGGTCATCTTGAGGGCGATGGCCCCGAGCATGATCACTGCGAGCGGTAGCACCGCGATCTGAGTGACGACCCCGAGGGCGAGCAACACCCCTCCGGCGACCTCGACCAGGCCTTGAATCGTGAATACCGCAGTCATCCCGGCGCTCGGGCCACCGGACATCGCTTCCGCCATCTGCCTGCTGCCGGTGATCTTGGGCCACCCATGGACCACGAAGATCACCCCGATCGCCACTCTGAGGGCGAGGAGTCCCCATTCGGAGTACTGGGCAAGGTCAGGAAACTGCACGATCCACCTCCAACTCTGGTTACGTATCATAACCATACTCAGTTACTGGACGTAACCGAATTACCATGTGGTTGGTGAGCTCTGAAGGAATCGACACCGCGGGGTCGCCGTTCCCGCACAGCGCGCATTGCGAGTCCTTCCAGGTCACTATCGAACTGGTGGGAAAGCGTTGGACCGCATCGATCCTGCGTACCCTGTTCTCGGGTTGCAGCCGCTTTGGCGAGATCATCGATTCCGTCCCCGGACTCTCCAACCGCTTGCTGTCGGAGCGTCTCGACGAGCTGCAGGACGCCGGGCTGGTGGTCGCCGCAGCCGACACACGTCCCCTGTACTCCCTCACCGAGAAAGGACGTGACCTCCGTCAGGCTCTTTCCGAGATCGAGGCGTGGAACCACAAGTGGTCGTCCCTGGGTGGGACCATTCCACCGGCCGCGTAGGGGTGGCGGAGATTCCTTTGCCGCGGACCGAATCAACCTCAGACTGCCGAGAGAGCCGGCGCCCACGCCCCCAGTGACTCCAGAGCCTGACATTCGGCGCGAACCAACTCACTGATTGCCCTCATCCGCGCCGAGGCTTCCGCTTCGTCCCATTCATATCTGGCGAGTGCCCGTGACTCCCGGAGCATGCCCTGCGACAGCCGATCCCGGGTGCGCTGGTATTCGCTCATGGCATCGCCGGTCTCTTCAGGGTTGCCCAGACTGCGATCGACCGCCCGGGCACAGAGCTCGGCGTCTCTGAGCGCATCACTGATCCCATGCGCCGAGATCGGGTCCTTGGTGTACCCGGCATCGCCGACCAAGGCCCATCCCGGGCCCCACGGTTGGCGAAGGAAACCGGGAAGCCCGTCGGTCCCCCTGAATCCGGTGACTCTCGACCCGGCCCCGACCAGTTCATGCAGGTCGCTTCCGGCGCGACCCAGCAGCATTTGAAACTCGGGTTCGGGATCGGCGCGGAACCGGGCGATCTCCGAGTTGCCACGCCCGACGAAGACACAGCAGAGCCCGTCGTTGGTCGGGATGATCCCGGCGTTCACACCCGGGGTGAACTGAAACCAGAACCCCGCAATGTCCACCCCTTCGTAATAGGCGTAGGTGACGGCATTTGTCGGAATGTGGCTCTCATAGGCGCGGGCGCCGACCAGGTCGGCGGTCCGCGACCAGACCCCGTCGGCCCCGATCACCATTCGAGACGTCACCGTGACCTCGCGCCCGTGACTGCTGGCAACGACCCCGGACACCCCACCTCGCGGGTCACGCAACAGGTCGACCATCCGGGTCCCATCGGCAAGGTCGACGCCTGCTTCCACGGCGGCTTCGACGATCGTGGTGTCGAGGAGAGTGCGCCGTGGTGCGTACAGGGTGTCCACCCCGTACTCGTGTTTGACCTGGAACCCGATCCGTTCCTCGCCGAAGCCGAGGACGATGTCGCGGATCGGAGGAGTCCCCGCCTCAACGACCCGATCGAGTATCCCCCAGCGGCTGAGCTGGAGGACTCCGCTGCGAAGGATGGCATGGGTGGAGACCACATCGGAGGGCATCCTGACCCGGTCGATCATGAGCACCCGATGGCCCCGCCGGGCCAAGAGCATCGCGGTCGATGCGCCCGCCACCCGGGAGCCGATCACGATCGCGTCGTAATCGGTGACAAGGGATGCTCCCCCGCGGGCCGGGTGCGGCCGGGAAAGGCCCCCGGCCGCGTGGTCCGGCCGTCTCATGCCCCGTCGACTGCGACCTCGACCGAGGTGCCGTTGGTGAGCATGTCGTACACCGCGGAACGGGCCACGGATCGCTCCACGACCTTCCGCAACTCCTCAGCGCCGGCATCGCCCTCGATGGTGACTTGCACCTTGATGCCCTGGTAGCCGTTGCGGACCTGGGGATCGATGCCGAGCAGGCCTACCAGGTCGATGTCTCCACTCACCGTCGAGCTGACCCGAGTGAGCTCGACGCCGCGTGCCGCGGCGACGTTCCCGATACCGGCCGTGATGCAGGCGGCGAGGGCGTGGAGCAGGAACTCCACCGGGCTCGGGCCCACGTCGGTCCCGACCAGCTGCTCGGGGTGGTCAGCGTCGTACTGATGGGGCTCGCGATGGGTCTGTTCGGCTCCCAGGCCGAAGAAGTCGTGAATCCGACTCCTGCTATGGGTGCCGCTCACCCATTCGTTGCGCGCCCGGAACTGGAACTTGGCCGCCTCGGGTTGAGCCTTGACTGCGTCCAGGGCACCGAAAAGCCCGTCGACGTTGACTCCGTTTCTGATCGTGATTGTCATTCGATTCTCCTTTTCCTTGCTGGTCCCGGTGAAATAGGTCTTAGGTCGATCGTTCGACCGAACATTGGTCAACGTGTTTCGTCTGGCTACCTCCTCTGCCTGTTTTCTAGATCAGCTCGGCGATCATGCGGGCGGCGCGTGCCGCACCGTCGGTCTCCACCGGTTGGTAGCGAACCTCCCGCCCCAGCTCATCGGCGATCCCTGCCGCGATCTCCTCCGGACCGGTCGCGGCGTACTCCATGTGACGGCCCGCCCCGTACTGATCGAGACGATGACGAACATGGAGGTTCTGCTCGAAGTGGTTGCGGAGCGGGAAATAGAGGAATGGTCGCTGCGCTGCGGTCAGTTCCATGGCGGTGGTCAGCCCGCCCTGGACCACCGCGACGTCACACACCGCGAGATGCCGGTAGAGCCGGTCCACATATCCCCGCACCTCGAGCCCGGAAGTGGAAGGAAGACTCTGGGGGTCGATCCGGGGCCCGGCCACCGCCACCATCCGTAGCTCGGGGACTTTCTCCTTGGCCAGCGGGTAGGCCGCGATCACCTTCTCCAGCAGATCACGCCCCACACCCGAGCCTCCGACCGTGACGATGCACACCTTCTCGTCGGGGGTGTATCCCAACTCGGCCCGCCATTGCTCGGCCTCCTCGGAGGCGGGTGGAGTGAACCCGGTTATGTAGCCGGAGAAGTCGAAGTGCTCCTCGGTCCAATCCCTGATCTTGGGGAGGTCGGGCCCGAAGACCGCGGGGTAGATGTCGTCGGGGTTGCCGACGAAGATGGCCCGGTCCCTGATCCGGGGGTAGCGGGCGATGTGCTCGATCATCTCGGCGTTGTAGTCGGCGGTCAGGTATGCCTCGTGGTCACCCCCGTCGGGCATCGGGAGATAGCCGACGAAGTCGGTCATCCAGACATTCGACCCTCGCTTCAGTTCCGGGTTCTCGTGCCAGTAGTAATCCACATCCCAGGCTTCATCTCCGAGGATCAGGTCGTAGTTCCCCTCCTCGACCACCTCCTGGAAGACCATGAAGTTGGCGAGCAGGATCTCGTCCATCCGGCGCAGCGCCTGGAAACAGTGCAGTTCGTGCCCCGAAGCCTCGGAGGCGACGTGACCCGACTCGGAGGCGAGCCATTTGCTTGCCGGGTGGACGGTCTCCCCGGCGTTTTCGAGGACCTCGGTCACCGGGTGCTGGGCGAGCCAGTCGATCTGCAGGTCGGGCTCGAGCTTGATCAGTTCCCGGGCGATGGCGAGGTCGCGGTAGGCGTGGCCGAGCCCGATCGGCGACGACAGGTAGAGCGCCTTCTTCCTCCGATTCATGCTGCGGGTCCAGGTTTGACTGGGCATGGGCACCTCCTCGATCTGGTCGACGAACTTGCGAATGGCTCGGTTGACCTTGACCGGCTCCCGTGCCGGAGTGAGATGACCGGCACCCTCGAGAATCAGGAGATCGCCGTCGGTGAGCTCGGCGAAAGCCCGGCCTCGATCGACGTGCTGGCACACGTCCTGATCGCCGTGGATGGTGAGGGTGGGCGCCTTCAGCGACCGGCACATCTCCTCGACCGTCTCCCGGTCGGGGAGCCCGATGTCGAACCCCTCCTCGGCCGCCGCCAGCACCTCGCCGCTCGATTCGAGTGCCCAGGCCACGGCGTCCTCGTATTGCTTGGTGGAGTGGGGCTCCACCAGTTGCTGGCTGAAGAAGAACTCGACCCAACGGCGGTGCTCGGTGGTGATGACGTGCTTGTTGTAGAGGGCCCACCCGGTCGGTTGATCGATGACCTCTTCCCAGTGCGGGCCGGCCTCGATCCAATGCGGTTGGGGCCGTCCCAGGTAGGGCACTCCGGGCTCGATCGCGACCAGTCCCTGGACGCGGTCCGGGTGGGCGGCGGCCAGGCACAACGCCCACCAGTTGGCGTGGCAATGGGCAATCATCACCGCTCTCGACGCCTCGGTGGCGTCGAGCACGGCCACCAGGTCTCCCAGGTTGGCCTCCGTGACGTGGTGGGACGGCTTGGTCGGCT
>JBIOVB010000051.1:0-20454 GCA_044867525.1 Acidimicrobiia bacterium
CCCAACCCGATCCGCCAACACCCGCGTAATCGCCGCCGTCAACGTCGTCTTCCCATGATCAATATGACCCATCGTCCCCACATTCACATGCGGCTTCGTACGCTCAAACTTCGCCTTCGCCATCGTCTCCTGGCTCCTCTGTCTCTTCTCTGGATCCGCGTCTATTTCGACCTTCAGGCCGCACCACGCCGCGTCGCCACGATGTCGTCGGCGATCGAGTCGGGAACGTCTTGGTATGAATGGAATTGCATGGAATAGGTGGCCCGGCCCTGCGTCTTGGAGCGCAGGTCGGTGGCATAGCCGAACATCTCCGACATCGGAACCTGGGCCCTGATCACCTGGCTGTTGCCACGCTGGGTCATCCCCTCGACCTTTCCCCTCCGGCTGTTGAGATCGCCGATCACGTCGCCCATGTAGTCCTCAGGCGTGGTGACTTCGATCTCCATGACCGGCTCCAGCAGCTTGACCCCCGCTTTGCGGGCCGCCTCCTGCAATGCCATGGACCCTGCGATCTTGAAGGCCATCTCCGAGGAGTCGACATCGTGGTAGGAGCCGTCGACCAGGATCGCTCGGACGTCGACCAGCGGGTAGCCGGCGAGGACGCCCTGGTCCAGGGCGTGCTCGATCCCGTCATCCACCGCGGGGATGTACTCCCGGGGGATGCGGCCACCGTGGATCTGATCGACGAACTCGTAGCCGCCGCCGGGTCCGGTGGGCTCCAGGTTGATCACGACGTGGGCGTATTGGCCCTTGCCGCCGGTCTGCTTGACGTGGCGATACTCGATCTTGTCGATGGCTCGGCGGATGGTCTCCCGATAGGCAACCTGGGGCTTGCCGACGTTGGCCTCGACCTTGAACTCGCGGAGCAAGCGGTCGACGAGGATCTCCAGATGGAGCTCGCCCATCCCAGAGATGATCGTCTGGCCGGTCTCTTCGTCCGTACGGACCAGGAAGGTCGGGTCCTCCTCGGAGAGCCGGTGCAATGACTCGGAGAGCTTCTCGTCGTCGGACTTGGTCCTGGGCTCGATGGCCACCGAGATCACCGGTGCCGGGAATTCCATCGACTCCAATTGGATCGGCTCCCGCTCCGACGACAGGGTGTCACCTGTGGTGGTGTTCTTGAAGCCGATGCCGGCAACGATGTCGCCGGCGAAGACCTCGTCGACGTCTTCCCGGGAGTTGGCATGCATACGCAGGATGCGCCCGACGCGCTCCTTCTTGCCCGTAGTGGTGTTGAGGACCGATTCCCCCTTGGAAGCGTGGCCGGAGTAGACGCGGAAATAGGTCAGCTTGCCGACATGGGGATCGGACATGATCTTGAAGGCGAGGGCGGAGAAGGGCTCCGTGTCTTCGAGCCTCCGCTCGAGGACCACTTCCTCGTCTCCGGGCTTGAAGCCCTTGATCGGGGGGAGATCGGCGGGGCTTGGCAGATAGGCCACCACCGCATCGAGCAACAATTGGACACCCTTGTTCTTGAAGGCGGAGCCGCAGAAGACCGGGTTGAAATCGCCGTTGAGAGTGCCCAGTCGCACCCCGGCCTTGATCTGGTCGATGGTGAGCTCACCATGCTCCAGATAGGCCTCGAGAAGCTCCTCACTGGTCTCGGCAACCTTCTCCAGGAGAGCCTCTCGGTACTTGGCAGTGCGCTCGACGAGATCCTCGGGGATGTCGACGGTGTCCCACTGCTTGCCGTCGTCCCCCTTCCAGACATGGGCCCTCTGCTCGACGAGGTCGACAACGCCGGTGAAGTCGGCCTCGGTGCCGATTGGGAGCTGCATCACCAGCGGATGAGCCCCGAGCCGGTTGGCGATCGAGTCGACATCGGCATAGAAGTCGGCGCCGGTTCGGTCCAGCTTGTTGATGAAGCAGATGCGAGGGACGTGATAACGGTCCGCCTGACGCCAGACGGTCTCCGATTGAGGCTCGACCCCGGCGACCCCGTCGAACACGGCAACAGCTCCGTCGAGGACACGCAGCGACCGCTCGACCTCGACGGTGAAGTCGACGTGACCGGGGGTGTCGATGATGTTGATCAGGTGCTCGTGCCAGATGCAGGTGGTGGCCGCGGAGGTGATGGTGATGCCCCGCTCCTGCTCCTGCTCCATCCAGTCCATGGTGGCTGCGCCCTCATGGACCTCCCCGATCTTGTAGTTGCGGCCGGTGTAGTAGAGGATGCGCTCGGTGAGGGTGGTTTTGCCCGCGTCGATGTGAGCCATGATCCCGATGTTTCGGGTTCGGCTCAGCGGCACCTGCCGCAGCTGTGAAAGCGCAGCGTTTCCGTTGCTCATTCTTCGTACTACTCCGACTCGCTATGAGGTTGTGAACGTCCCACGTCCTGCGGTTCGGGCTGGTTTCGGTGGTCAACCCGCCTGCTGGAACGTTCCGGTAAATCTTCTTTGCGTTTTCTCCGTTGGGACCGTCGGCACTACCAGCGGTAGTGGGCGAACGCCTTGTTCGACTCGGCCATCTTGTGGACATCTTCTTTGCGCTTGACGGCCGCCCCGGTGTAATTCGAGGCGTCGAGGATCTCGTTGGCCAGGCGCATCGACATCGTCGGCTCCCGGCGCTGCCGTGCGTAGTTCACGAGCCAACGGATGGCCAGGCTTTCCTGGCGGCGTGGCGAGACTTCAACGGGGACCTGATACGAGGACCCGCCGACCCGCCTCGACCGCACCTCGACCTGAGGGCGGATGTTGTCGACGGCCCGCTTGAGGACGACGCTCGGATCCTGGCTGGTGCGCTGCTCCACGGTCTCCAACGCGCTGTAGACGATCTCCCGTGCGGTGTTCTTCTTCCCCTTGAGCAGGATCTTGTTGATCACCTTGCTCACAAGGACGCTGCGGAATACCGGATCGGGCTCGATCTTTCGCTTCTGGGCTGGAGCGCGGCGCATCAGGACTCCTTCTTGGTCCCGTAGCGGCTTCGCGCCTGCTTTCGAGCGCTGACCCCGGAAGCGTCGAGGGTGCCCCGGATCACCTTGTACCTGACGCCGGGAAGGTCGCGGACCCTGCCACCGCGGATCAAGACGATGCTGTGCTCTTGGAGGTTGTGGCCCTCACCCGGGATGTATGCAGTGACCTCGACCCCGGTGGAGAGACGGACACGGCACACCTTGCGAAGCGCCGAGTTCGGCTTCTTGGGAGTGACCGTGTAGACGCGGGTACAGACCCCCCTGCGCTGCGGGGCGCCGGCAAGCCCTGCGGTCTTGCCCTTCTTCGTCTTTGGCTTCCTGCCCTCGCGGACAAGCTGCTCAATCGTCGGCATTTTGCTCCTAAAAGCGAGGATGCGGCACGGGACAACACCGGTGACGAACCTCTTGTGAAACCTTGCGCCCCGGACAGGCTCGCCGCCCGGCTCGCTCCATGACCGTCTGCAACGGCCCAATGCGGGACCCGAATTCTACGAAGCCGGCTCCGCGCGTGCCAAATCGGCCGGATCGCTCCGGCCGGGCAGAAGCAACGGTAACAGCAGACGAAAACCAAGCCAACCAGGGGCCGCCGCAGGGCGCTGCTTCAGGGCACCACGGTGGTGGTTGTAATGACTTCGGTGGTCGTGGTCGTGTCTTCGGTGGTTGTAGTGGTGGCTTCGGTGGTCGTGGTTGTGGAGGGAGCCGTCGTGGTGGTGGGCTGGGTGGTTGTCGTGGTGGATGAGGTGGTGGGGACGGCGGTCGTGCTCGTCGTTGAGGTGCTCGGTGGGCGGGTGGTGGTGGTCGTGCTCGGTGGCGGTGCCACGGGGAAGGGCAGAGTGGTGGTGGTCACCCGTGGCCTGGTGGTGGTCGTGGTGGATCCGGGGCGGCTGGTCCCGGGTGCACCGGACACGGTCGCAGTGCTCCCGGCGACGGTGGTCTCGACGCCGTCGATCCCTGTGCTCGGTGTCGTCTGCCCTGCTGACGACTCGGGGGCGGAGGCGAGGGTCGTGATGTCCTCGATCGCCACCGGGGCCCCGCTGGGATCACAAACGAACTCCGACAGTTGCCTGGCATCGCCGTCGATCACCACGACCGAGGCGGATACAAACGATGCGTCCCCCGGCCCGCGCTGGTCGTGGATCACCACCCAATCACCACCCTGCCGCCCGATCACAGCCACCGTCTCACCCTGGAACACCTCGCCCAACGGGGGATCACCGGGACAGGAATAGGCCGAAGAAGTCTCGATCACCGTGCCCGTGGTCTCGTATCGATCGAGCCCTCCGGCCCAGAACGCGGCCGCAACCAGCGCGCCAACGATCAGCAGTGCCCCGAGCCCCATCACGAGTCGTCCGGCATTGAGAAGGTCGAATCGCGGAAAGCGCCCTGCGGTACTGCCGTCGGCGGTACCCGGCTTCAGCCGCTTTGCGATCTCCTGGGCAAGCTCGTCGGGCGAGAGCCGTCTCGGTCGAGGGGGTGGTTCTGAGGTGATTTTGGAGCTCGTTTTCCCCAGACCCGCCGTGGAAAGCTACGGGCGGGGAGAACGGGTGTCAATCGAAGAGGCCCACCCGACGGATCGGGTGGGCCTCACTCCGCTCAACTAGGGGTGCAGGGGGGCCACGCATTCACGACACCCCTGCAGGTGGAGCTTATTCCTCTTCGTCGTCGCTGCCGAGGTTTCCGCCCAAGCTGGCCAGCCACTCGGCCGGATCATCGGGAAGACCCTCGTCTTCACCCGGGGCAGACAGGCCGCCGTCGAGGAAGCCCAGGCTGGCCACGGTGGTGGCGCCGGGGAGTGAAGGCTGGAGTACCTGGTATTGCTGGGCCCCGGTGCCCGCCGGTATCAGCTTGCCGATGATCACGTTCTCCTTGAGACCCCTCATGAAGTCGGACCTCCCCTGGATCGCAGCGTCGGTCAGCACCCGGGTGGTCTCCTGGAAGGAGGCAGCCGACAGCCACGAGTCCGTTGCCAGTGAAGCCTTGGTGATCCCCATCAGCTCGGGCCGGCCCTCGGCGGGACGCTTGCCCTCGCCGACCAACTCCCGATTGGTGTCACGGAAGCTCTGGTCGTCGACCAGCTGTGCAGGCAGGAAGTCGGAGTCGTTTGCCGACACCACCCTGACCCGGCGCAGCATCTGCCGGACGATCATCTCGATGTGCTTGTCGTGGATCTCCACGCCCTGTGACCGGTAGACCTCTTGCACCTGGTCGACCAGGTACTGCTGGGTGGCCCGGACTCCCCGGATCTCGAGAACCTCCTTCGGGTCCAACGGGCCCTCGGTGAGCTGGGTCCCCGCCTCGACCGTCTCCCCACTGGCCACGCCCGACCTGAGCTTCGCATAACGGGAGATGGGATGGACGATCTCGTCGTCGCCGATGTCGAGCACGATCCGACGACCGTCCTCGTCGTCGAGGATGGTGATGACGCCCTTCTCCTCCGCGAGTACGGCCTTTCCTTTGGGAGCGCGGGCTTCGAAGAGCTCGACGACCCTGGGGAGGCCATGGGTGATGTCCTCTCCGGCGACCCCTCCGGTGTGGAAGGTGCGCATCGTGAGCTGGGTACCGGGCTCGCCGATCGACTGGGCGGCCATGATCCCCACGGCCTCCCCGGTCTCAACGATCTTCCAGGTGGCGAGGGACAGGCCGTAACACGCCTGGCAGACCCCGCTCCTGGTGTCGCAGGTGAGCGGTGACCTGACGCGGATCGACTCGATGTCGGCGTCCTCCACGGCATGCAGCTCCTTGGTGCCCAATACCGCACCGGCGCGCAGCTTCTCGCCGTCCTCGGTGGTGACCATCGTGCGGCCCTCTTTGACGTCGTCGGCGAGGACCCGTCCGAAGATCCGGGAGCGAAGGTTGCGGATCTTGGCCCCGCGCTCGTCGGTGACCCTGATGACGATGCCCTTGTCCGTTCCGCAATCGTCCTCGAGGACGATCATCTCCTGGGAGACATCGACCAAACGTCTGGTGAGGTAGCCCGAGTCGGCGGTGCGGAGGGCGGTGTCGGCGAGGCCCTTGCGAGCGCCGTGGGTCGAGATGAAGTACTCGAGGACCGAGAGCCCCTCGCGGAAGTTGGAGATGATGGGACGGGGGATGATGTCACCCTTGGGGTTGGCGACCAGCCCGCGCATCCCGGCGATCTGGGACACCTGCATCATGTTCCCGCGCGCTCCCGAGCCAACCATCATGTCCAGCGAGTTGAAGCGCTCAGACTTGAGGCTGTCCTTCATCGCATCCTCGACCTTGCCCCTGGCCTCGGTCCAGATCTCGATCAGCTCCTGGCGGCGCTCCTCGTCGGTGACCACACCCTTTTGGAACAGGCCCTGAACCTTTTCGGCCCGGTCCTCGTACTCGGCGAGGATGTCGGCCTTGTTCGCCGGGGTACGCACGTCGTCGAGGGCGATGCTGAGCCCGGCCCTGGTGGCGAAGGTGAATCCGAGCGACTTGATGCCGTCGAGAGTCTCGGCGACCGCGGAGCGGGGATAGCGCTCGATGATGGTCTCTATCAGCTTGCGGATGTCGCTCTTGATCACCACCGAGTCGACGAAGGGGAAGCCCTCAGGGAGCGCCTGATTGAAGATGACCCTGCCCAGCGTGGTCTGCGACAGGCCCTCGGTGCTCATCGGCTCCTCGGGGAGGAGGCTCCCCAGGGTCTGCTTGAGATCGGCGTGGAGCTCGGGATCGCCGGCGAGCTCGCCGAGACGGATCTTGATCGGGGCGTGGATCGACAGCTCGCCGATCTCATACGCCATGGTCGCCTCGTCGAAGTCGGCGAAGTGCCGTCCGGCGCCCGTGGCGTCGTCGACCAGCTCGGAGAGGTAATAGACGCCGATCACCATGTCCTGGGACGGGGTCACGATCGGCCGGCCCGAGGCGGGTGAGAGCACGTTGTTCGACGACAGCATCAAGACCCTGGCCTCGGCTTGCGCCTCGGCCGACAGCGGGAGGTGAACTGCCATCTGGTCCCCGTCGAAGTCGGCGTTGAAGGCCTCACACACGAGGGGATGGATCTGGATCGCCTTCCCCTCGACCAGGACCGGCTCGAAGGCCTGGATCCCGAGTCGGTGCAGGGTGGGGGCGCGGTTGAGAAGGACAGGGTGCTCCTGGATCACGTCGGAGAGGACGTTCCACACCTGAGGGCGCTGGCGCTCCACCATCCGCTTCGCGGCCTTGATGTTCTGGGCCAGGTCCAGATCGACCAGGCGCTTCATGACAAAGGGCTTGAACAGCTCCAGGGCCATGATCTTGGGAAGTCCGCACTGGTGCAGCTTGAGCTGGGGCCCGACCACGATCACGGAGCGGCCGGAGTAGTCCACTCGCTTCCCGAGCAGGTTCTGGCGGAACCGCCCCTGCTTTCCCTTGAGCATGTCGGAGAGCGACTTGAGAGCGCGATTGCCGGGGCCGGTCACGGCACGGCCACGCCGCCCGTTGTCGAACAGGGCGTCGACCGCCTCCTGGAGCATCCGCTTCTCGTTGTTGACGATGATCTCGGGGGCGCCCAGGTCGAGGAGCCTCTTCAAACGGTTGTTCCGGTTGATCACCCGCCGGTAGAGGTCGTTGAGGTCGGAGGTGGCGAAACGGCCACCGTCGAGCTGGACCATCGGGCGCAGGTCGGGCGGGATCACCGGGACCGTCTCGAGGATCATGTCCTCTGGCCGGTTCTGGCCCTCCCAGAACGGCTTGACCACCTTCATCCGCTGTGTTGCCCGCTGCCGCTTCTGTGCAGATCCGGAATCGAGGTGTGAGTTGAGGAGCTCCATCTCCTCATCGAGGTCGAGGCGGTGGAGGAGTGCCTTGACGGCCTCCGCGCCCATCCCGCCCTCGAAGTACTCGTCGTAGCGGAAGAAGATCTCACGCCACAACTGCTCCGACTCGACCAGGTCCTTGGGCTTGAACTTGCGGAAGGTGTCGAATGCGTCCTCGATGAGCTCGACCTCTCGGTCGGTGCGCTCGAGCCGGTCCTTGATCTCACGCTCGACTTCCTTCTTGCGAGCGTTGATCTCCTGGCTCTTGGCCCCACCTTCCTCCATCCGGCCGAGCTCGTCCTCGAGAGCCTCCAGACGCGCTTCGTGCCACTCGGAGAACTCGGAGCGGACGACCTCTATCTCATCCCGCATTGCAGCCTCGAGCTCGGGAAGATCCTTCTGCCGGCGCTCGTCGTCGACCGAGGTGATGATGTAGCTGGCGAAGTAGATGACCTTCTCCAGCTCCTTGGGCGACATGTCGAGCAGATAGCCGAGACGGCTGGGAACACCCTTGAAGAACCAGATGTGGGTCACCGGTGCGGCGAGCTCGATATGGCCCATCCGCTCCCGCCTCACCTTGGAGCGAGTGACCTCGACGCCACAACGCTCGCAGATGATCCCCTTGTACCGGATCCGCTTGTACTTGCCGCAGTAGCACTCCCAGTCCCGCTGGGGGCCGAAGATCCGCTCGTCGAACAGACCTTCCTTCTCCGGGCGCAAGGTGCGGTAGTTGATGGTTTCCGGCTTCTTGACCTCGCCGTAGGACCAGGCGCGAATCTGGTCGCTGGAGGCGAGGCCGATCTTCAGTTCGTCAAAGAGTTGCTGAGCCATTTATCCGTGATCCGTTCCTCGTGATCCGTTCTCCGTCCAAAAGTCCAAGTACCAACGACAACTGATTCCTATTCCGAATCGGGGCGCTCGGGGCGGCTGAGGTCGATCCCCAGGGTCTCCACCGAGCGATAGCTCTCCTCTTCGAGCTCGCGGAGCTCGACTTCTTCACCCGCGGCCAGCATCTCGACGTTGAGGCAGAGACTCTGCATCTCCTTCACCAGGACCCGGAACGACTCCGGGATCCCAGGCTCGGGGATGTTGTCGCCCTTGACGATGGCCTCGTAGACCTTGACCCTGCCCTGGACATCGTCGGACTTGATGGTCAACAACTCCTGGAGCGCGTAGGCGGCGCCGTAGGCCTCGAGGGCCCAGACCTCCATCTCGCCGAATCGCTGGCCACCGAACTGGGCCTTACCGCCGAGCGGCTGCTGGGTGATCATGCTGTAGGGGCCGGTCGACCGGGCATGGATCTTCTCGTCGACCAGGTGGACCAGCTTCAGCATGTAGATGAACCCGACCGTGATCGGGTTGTCGAACGGCTCGCCGTTTCGGCCGTCGAATAGCATCGCCTTCCCGTCCTCGGCGACGAGCCGCTCCCCGTCGCGGTTGGGAAGGGCATTCCCGATGACATCCATGATCTCGTCTTCTCGAGCACCATCGAACACGGGGGTGGCCACCTTGGTCCATGGCTTGGCGCCGACGATCGCCGGGCTCTCACCCTTGTAAGGCTCCCAGCCCTGGGCGGCGGCCCATCCGAGATGGGTCTCCAGCACCTGCCCTAGGTTCATCCGGGAGGGAACTCCCAATGGAGAGAGGATGATGTCAACCGGTGTGCCGTCGGCAAGGAAGGGCATCTCCTCTTCGGGCAGCACCTTGGAGATGACGCCCTTGTTGCCATGGCGGCCGGCGAGCTTGTCGCCCTCCGAGATCTTGCGCTGCTGAGCGACGTAGATCCGCACCAACTCGTTGACCCCGGGCGGAAGGTCGTAACCCTCCGAGCGCTTGAAGACCTTGACTGCGATCACCTTGCCGGTTTCGCCGTGGGGGACCTTCAGCGAGGTATCGCGAACCTCGCGCGCCTTCTCACCGAAGATCGCGCGCAGTAGACGCTCCTCCGGCGTGAGCTCGGTCTCGCCCTTTGGAGTGACCTTGCCCACCAGGTAGTCGCCGGGGCCGACTTCGGCGCCGACCCTGATGATCCCCTCCTCGTCGAGGTTGGCCAGGACCTCTTCCGGCACGTTGGGGATGTCCCTCGTGATCTCTTCGGCGCCGAGCTTGGTGTCCCTGGCGTCGATCTCGTGCTCCTCGATGTGGATCGAGGTGAGGACGTCGTCCTTGACCAGGCGCTCGGAGATGATGATGGCGTCTTCGAAGTTGTGGCCCTGCCATGGCATGAAGGCGACCAGGAGATTCCGGCCGAGGGCCAGCTCGCCGGCCTCGGTCGAAGGGCCGTCGGCGAGGACATCTCCAACCTTGACGTTGTCGCCCTCCCGAACCAGGGGCTTGTGGTTCATGCAAGTGCCCTGGTTCGACCGCTTGAACTTGTCGAGGGCGAAGCTGTGCTTCTTGTTGGTCTCTTTCTCCTTGACGACGATCTCGTCGCCGGTCACTTCGACGACCTCACCAGCGACCGGCGACACGATCATGTCGCCCGAGTCCTGGGCTGCCCGGCGCTCGACACCGGTCCCGACGAGAGGGGCGTCCGCGGTGAGCAGAGGCACTGCCTGGCGCTGCATGTTGGAGCCCATCAGGGCGCGGTTGGCGTCGTCGTGCTCCAGGAACGGGATCAGCGAGGTGGACACCGAGACGATCTGCTTCGGTGAGACGTCCATGTAGTCCACTTCCGAGGGCGGGACATACTCCACTTCGCCACCGGCGCGGCGCACCAGAACCCGGGGGTTCTTGAACGCCCCGTCGACCTTCAGCGGGGCGTTGGCCTGGGCGATGATGTACCGCTCTTCCTCGGTGGCAGTCAGGTACTCGACCTTGTCGGTCACCTTGCCGCTGATCACCTTGCGGTACGGAGTCTCGATGAACCCGAATTGGTTGACCCTGGCGTAGGAGGCGAGGGACCCGATAAGGCCGATGTTGGGGCCCTCCGGGGTCTCGATGGGGCACATGCGGCCGTAGTGGGAGGGATGGACGTCACGCACCTCGAACCCGGCTCGCTCCCGAGAGAGGCCTCCCGGCCCCAGGGCCGAGAGGCGCCGGCGGTGGGTGAGGCCGGCGAGCGGGTTGGGCTGGTCCATGAACTGGCTCAGCTGGCTGGTCCCGAAGAACTCCTTGATCGCAGCGGTGACCGGCCTGATGTTGATCAGGCTCTGTGGGGTGATGGCATCGGGGTCCTGGGTCGTCATCCGCTCCCGGACGACACGCTCGAGACGGGTCAGCCCCACCCGGACCTGATTCTGGACCAGCTCGCCAACGGTGCGGATCCGGCGGTTGCCGAAATGGTCGATGTCGTCGGTGAGGACCTTCACCTCATTCCCCTTGTGAGTGACCATGGTCGACTCACCGGCGTGGAGGGCGACCAGGTATTTGATGGCGTCGATGATGTCCTCGTCGCGGAGCAACTGCAGGCCCTCTGAGCGGTAGTCGGACGGGGACTCCTCTCGATACTTCTGGCTGATCTTGTAGCGGCCGACCCGGGTCAGGTCGTAGCGCTTGGGGTTGCGGAAGAGGGTCTGGATGAGGCCGCGCGCCGACTCGACGGTGGTGGGCTCACCAGGGCGGAGCTTCCGGTAGAGGTCGAGGAGAGCGTCTTCTTTGTCGGCGGCCGTGTCCTTCTCGATGGTGTTCTGGATCGACTCGGCGCCATCGAACATGGCCAGGATCTCCTCATCGGTCTCGGCGATCCCGAGTGCCTTGAGGAAGGCGGTCACGTACTGGCGGCGCTTGCGGTCGACCCGGACCCCGATGGTGTCCTTCTTGTCGGTGTCGAACTCGAGCCAGGCGCCCCGGCCCGGGATGATCTTGCCCGAGTAGATCAGCTTGTCCGAGGTCTTGTCCGGCGTCTCGTCGAAGTAGATGCCCGGGGAGCGCACCAATTGAGAGACGATGACTCGCTCGGTGCCGTTGATGATGAAGACGCCCTTCTCGGTCATGATCGGGAAGTCGCCGAGGAAAACCTGCTGCTCCTTGATCTCACCGGTCTGCCGATTCATGAAGCGGGCAGTGACGAACAGCGGCTGGGCGTAGTTGGAGTCACGCTCCTTGGCCTCTTCAAGGCTCATCTGCGGCTCGCCGAAGCGATGGTCGGTCAACTCGAGGGCGAGTGAGCCGGTGAAGTCCTCGATCGGGCTTATCTCTTCGAAGATCTCGCGAAAGCCCTCGTCGAGGAACCATTGGAAAGATTCGTGCTGCACCGCGAGTAGGTCGGGAAGGGGCAGTACTTCGGGGATTTTCCCGAATGAGAAGCGCTCAGCCACGCGCGAAACCAAGAGGTGCCTCCTTGGGAATGCAGGTTGGGTAGGGGTGACGCAGACAAGGCATGCTAGCAGACGCGTCAGCATGCCTTCAATCGAGTCTTCAGCTGTCAGACCAACCCGGCCAATCCCGGGAGATCCGGACCCTTGGGTCGTGGGTCATCATATCGCGGAGCCGGGAAACGCGTCAAGGGTATGACGACCAGTTCGATCGCGCACCTCGGAGCGCCCTGGGCGTAACCCGTCTATCTCCCATTGCGCCCTTAGCATCTCGGCGTTGGCCAAGCACGCCTCTCCCCGCTCCTGGATCGTCTGGGCGACGATCGCCGTCGCAGTCGCCGCCTTCGCCGCGATCGGGATCGGCTGGTCGCGGCATGTCTCGGCGGCGGGGTCCGTGGTAGCCGAGAACGTGAGGTACGCCGGCCTCGCCGTCGAGGGCCTCACCCCCGGAGAAGTTCGACCGCTGGTCGCCGTGCGCGCTGTCGACCTCCTCAATGACGAGATCACACTGGCGTTTGGCGACGACGAGGTCTCTGTCCCCTTCGGCCGCCTCGGCTTCTCCTATGGCGCCAACCAAACCACGGACGAGATCGTCGCCGCGCGCCACAGCGGTCAGCCATGGGACCAGTTCGCGGCCTGGGTAGCGGGCCCGATCGTCGAGCACGAAGTGGACGAGAGCTGGACGTTCGATCCCGAGCTTGCGATGGCCACTCTCGCGACCCTCCCCCAGCTCCGCCCCGAGCCGGCGATCGAACCCCAGGTCGTCGACGGCGAAACCGGTATGGAAGTGGTGCCCGGTGAGGCCGGCGTCATCGTCGATCTGACCTCCATCGTCGAGGAGTTGGAGGAAGTCGACCTCCTCCAGCCGCCGACCGGGGTCGAGGGGAGGCTGATGGAGGAGCCGCCTGCCGTCAGTGACGAGGAAGCTGCGGGCCTCGCCGCCGAGCTGAACACACTGACACGCGATGGTGTGGTGGTCACGGTGAATGGCCACAGCCGGCTGGTCAGTGCCAGGGACCTGAGGGAGCATCTGATCGTCGGTACCGGGAGCGACGGGTTGGAGACCAGCTTCAACCGCGTGAGCCTGCAACGTCTGCTGGAGGCCAAGTTCCCCGAACCGGTGACCGAGTTCGAGCCTCCGGTGATGGAAGTCGAGGACGGGGTGGTGACACTTGTCACACGGGGCTTGCCTTATCTGGTTTGCTGCAGCCCGGACGCGGCGACCGACGTCGCAGCCGCAGTCCTCGAGGGGTCGGGAGGGCCCCAGGAGCTGCAACCGGCGCCTGCGGACGATCCCGCGGTCCGCGCCTGGGCCGACGGCACGATGATCACCGCCCTGGTCGGGGAGTTCACGACACACCATCCCTGCTGCGAGTCGCGGGTCACCAACATCCACCGGATCGCAGACCTGGTCCGGGGGGCCTACATCCTCCCCGGGGAGACGTTCTCGATAAACGAGTTCGTCGGTCCGAGGACGGTGGCCGGCGGCTTCGTCAGTGCCGGGGCGATCCGCCAGGGGCACATGGTGTTGGAGGTAGGAGGCGGGGTTTCCCAGTTCATCACGACGACCTTCAATGCGGCGTACTTCGCCGGGCTCGACTTCGACGAGTATCGAAGCCACACGATCTACTTCTCCCGGTATCCGTACGGGCGGGAGGCGACCATCGGGATCCCGGCTCCTGATCTGATACTGAACAACACAACCCAGTACCCGGTGCTCATTTGGCCAACATACGACGACACCTCGGTGACTGTGAGCATGTACTCGACCAAGCACATCGAGGTCCTCGAGTTGGATCAGCGCAGATCTCCGGCCGGGGCGTGCACCCACGTCGAGACGGACCGTCAGCGGACCTATCCCGATGGCCGGGTGGTCGTGGACACGATCGTCGCCGACTATCGGCCGGCCGAGGGCCTGGACTGCGCAGGGAGACGGATCCCCGAGCCGGTCACCTGAGCGCCCCTACCACCGGGTCGTCCCCGTATCCCAGGAGGTTGGCCACCACGAGCACGGTCACGAGGAGCGCGATGGCCAGGATCAGTCCCATCAGCCAGGGGGGGAGCCGGCGCCTCTCGGGTTCCATTCCCTGATTGTGCCTCCTCCGGGTGCCCGAGACGCGACGAAGCCCCGGGAGGAGGTCCGGGGCTTCGTCTTGGGGTGCGGCCATTCAGCCGGTGAGGGCCTCTTGGACCTTCCCGATCTCGATCTTCCGAGCCCGCGCCGTCTCGGCCACCGGGATGGAGACCGTCAAGACGCCGTGGTCGTAGCCGGCCTCGATCCGCTCCGGGTCGAGCCCGTCACCGAGGAAGAACTGGCGGGAGAAGGCGCCAGTCGGCCGTTCGTTGAGGATGACCTGCACCTCGTCTCCACGCTTCCACTCGCGGTTGGCGCTCACGGTCAACGTGTTCTTCTCCACTTCGAGGTCGATGGTGTCGGGGTCGACACCGGGGAGATCGATGTGCAGGACGAACCTGTCATCCTGGCGGTAGGCATCCACGGGCATGAAGCTGAAGCGGTTGCCCCCCCAGATCTGACGTGACAGTCGATCGAAATCGGCAAATGGGTCGGAACGCATCAACATTCCGCTTACCTCCTTTGAACTACGATTACACCATAGAAGTATATGGCGAAAATCTGATATGTCAAGAAGCAGATTTCGTAGGCGACTCTCGGATAGGGAGGATTCTGGCGTGACCCTGGATCTGCGGTCATATCATCCCGAAATGAGCGCACTCCCCTGGGACCTGCTCCCTGATGGCTCGAACGTGGGCCGGGATGGGCGGCTGCTGATCGCCGGGTGCGACACCCTGGAACTGGCTACCGAGTTCGGCACTCCCCTGTTCGTCTATGACGAGGACCACCTCCGGGCCCGTTGCCGAGAGGCGAGCACCGCGTTCGCCGGCAATGCGGTCTACGCCTCGAAGGCGTTCCTGTGTCGGGCCATGGCCCGCCTCGCCCATGAGGAGGGGATGGCGATCGACGTGTCCACAGGAGGAGAGCTCCATGTCTGCCTCGAGGCGGGGGTTCCGCCGGAACGCATCGTCTTCCACGGCAACAACAAGTCGCGCCGCGAGCTGGAACGGGCTTTGGAGGTGGAGGTGGGACGGATCGTGGTCGACAGCTTCGATGAGCTCGACCGTCTCGACGCCTTGCACCAGGCTGGGCGGAGACCGCCCCGTGTCCTGCTCCGGGTCACGCCCGGCGTCGAGGCCCACACCCATCACTACGTTGCGACCGGTCAGGACGACTCGAAGTTCGGGCTCACGGTCTCCAGCGGCGCCGCGGGGAGAGCGGTCGAACGGGCCCAAGCCTCGGAGGCGATCGAGCTGGTCGGGCTGCACGCCCATATCGGGTCCCAGGTGTTCCGGGTGGATTCCTACGGCGAGGCGCTTGGGGTCATCGCCGAGTTCGCCCGACCCTTCCACTTGCCCGAGCTTTCAATCGGTGGTGGGCTCGGGGTCGCCTACGTGGAAGGGGAAACCGCCCCCACCATCACCGCGTGGGGAGGAATCCTGCATCGAGCGGTCACCGACCTGGGCATCGAGGCTTCGCTCTGGGCAGAGCCGGGAAGATCGATCGTGGCCCGAGCAGCGATCACCCTCTACACCGCGGGCACCATCAAGGAGCTCCCCGGGATACGGACCTATGTGGCGGTCGACGGCGGGATGAGCGACAACCCGCGACCGGTGCTCTACGGGTCCGGCTACGAGACGTTCTTGCCGGGACGTGTCGCAGAGGACCGGCCGGCCAAGATTCGGCTGGTGGGAAAGCACTGCGAGTCCGGGGACGTGCTGGTGCGCGACGGCTGGCTCCCCGACGGCCTCCAGGTCGGAGACATCGTGGCCACCCCGGTTACCGGTGCCTACGGCCACTCCATGGGCTCCAATTACAACAAGGTCCTCCGCCCCGCGGTCGTGTTCGCGTCAGGCGGCGATGCGCGCCTGGTGGTGCGTCGGGAGACACTCGAAGATCTCCTGGCCACAGATGTCGGCTGACGTGCCCCCGCCCCTGGCCGCTCTCTACGATCTCCCGGTGCCTCGAGCGAGCGCGTGAAGAGAGTTGCAGAGCTGATCGGGTGGAGGGAATGGGTTCAGCTGCCCGACTTGGGTGTGTTCGAGATCAAGGCCAAGGTCGACACCGGAGCCGTCACCTCCTCGCTCCACGCATTCAGATTGGAGCGCTTCGATGTCGACGGCGTCCCTTATGTCCGCTTCGAGGTCCACCCCCGGCAGCGGTCGAAGAAGCCGAGCATCGAATGTGAGGCTCGCGTCGTCAGGGAGACCGCGGTGCGCAACCCTGGAGGCAGGACCGAGCTCCGACCGGTCATCGCCTCGACGGTCGTCGTCGCCGGTGTCCCCGTCGCTGCTCAGATCAACTTGACCGGGCGCGACGAGATGGGATTCAGGATGCTGCTCGGGAGGCGCGCCCTCCGCAATCGGTTTGTGGTAGACCCCGGCAAGTCGTATCTCGGCCGCAGGCCCCGACGGAATGAGGAAGCAGAGTGAAGATCGCGATCCTCTCCCGACGCGCCAGCCTCTACTCGACGGGCAGGCTCAAGGAAGCCGCGCTGGAACGGGGCCACGAGGTCAGCATCGTCGATTATCTCCGCTGCTACATGGACATCACGGCGCGTCGCCCCAAGGTGCTCTACCGCGGGGAGGCACTCAACCCCGACGCCGTTGTCCCCAGGATCGGCGCCACCTACACCTTTTACGGTGCAGCCGTCGTCCGCCAGTTCGAGATGGCCGGGATCTACTCGGTGAACGAGTCGCAGGCCATCAGCCGCTCCCGCGACAAGCTGCGGTCGCTGCAGTTGCTGTCCCGTGCCGGCGTCGGCCTGCCCACGACGGGATTCGCCCATGACAGCCAGGACATCGGAGGCCTGCTCAAGGTCGCCGGTGGCCCGCCGGTGGTGGTCAAACTGCTCGAAGGAACGCAGGGCATCGGCGTGGTGCTCGCCGAGACGACGAAAGCGGCGGAGTCGGTGATCGGGGCCTTCCGACAACTCGACGCCAACATCCTGGTCCAGGAGTTCATCAAGGAGGCGGGGGGTGCCGACATCAGGGCATTTGTGGTTGGGGGCAGGGTGGTGGCTGCAATGAAGCGCCAGGCTCCCCCAGGCGAGTTCCGGAGCAATCTGCACCGAGGCGCCACCGCCGAGGCGATCAAGCTGAGCCCGATCGAGAGGTCGATGGCGATCCGGGCGGCGAAGACCATGGAGCTGAACGTCGCGGGTGTCGATCTCATCCAGTCCTCCGATGGCCCTCTGGTGATCGAGGTCAACTCCTCACCCGGCCTCGAGGGGATCGAGGGAGCCAGTGGCGTGGACGTTGCCGGTGAAATCATCGAATTCATAGAGAACAACGCCGGGCTCGAACAACGTGGCCGCCCTAGAGCCTGACATCCGCAACGATCCGATAACCGTCGGCGGCCAAGTGGTCCTGCCGGGGCGCCGCGCCCGCATCGAGCTCCCGTTTGCCAAGGTGCCCACCGGTTCCGAAGAGGCGTTGCCGGTCGCTGTGATCAACGGGAGGCGGCCGGGCCCCCACGTCTGGCTTTCGGCTGCTATCCACGGTGACGAGGTGAACGGGGTGGAAGTCGTGCGCCGCGTCCTCAGCCAACTGGACGCCCGCAACCTGGGGGGAGCCGTGATCGGCGTGCCCATCGTCAACCCACTCGGGTTCATCATCGAGTCCCGCTATCTCCCCGATCGCCGTGACCTGAACCGCGCATTTCCCGGGTCGGCCCGAGGCTCGACCGCTTCCCGACTCGCCCACCTGTTCATGAAGGAAGTGGTCAGCCAATGCTCGGTCGGCATCGACCTCCACACCGCCAGCAATCATCGAACCAACATCGCCCAGATCAGGGCCGACACCGACCACCCGCCGACGATGCGCCTGGCGCGGGCCTTCGGAGCGCCGTTCACCATCCATGCCCGGGTGCGTGATGGCTCGTTGCGCCAGGCCGCCACGGAGCTGGGAGCGACAGTCCTGGTCTACGAGGCCGGTGAGACCCTGCGCTTCGAGGACGAGGCGATCGACACCGGCGTGATCGGCGTGTTGCGCACGCTGCGCTCGCTGCGGATGATCGAGGCCCGGCTCCCAAGGGCCCGCCCCACCAGAGTCATCCGGCGCACTCGTTGGGTTCGGGCGCGAAGAGGAGGCCTGGCTGAGATCAAGGTCCGGCTCGGTGACCGGGTCGAGGTCGGCGAGGTGGTCGCCACCATCTCCGACGCCTTCTCCACCCGCCCGACGAGGGTGCTGTCTCCGTCTTTGGGCTTCGTGGTGGCACGGACCTTGCGACCCTTGGTCAACTCCGGCGACGCCCTGGTCCACATCGCATCACAACACGGGCCGGATATCGACGAGCCAGCCGAGCGCCGGCGTTGATTGGCGGCGGAGTCAAGTGCAGAAGTCAGGAAATGCGGCGTAGCTGGCGGCGGACCGGCGTCTGTTTGGCCGAGACCCGGTGCACAAGACACGATCAACAGGTCATAGAGCCCTTGGCCGTCGAGGCCAAAGTCCGCCGCCCATCTAGGAAGCCTTCTCGATCTCCTCGAGCCAGCGGCGGCGAACTGCGCGACGCTCCTTGGGAGTGAGGCCACCCCAAACCCCCTCCGACTGATTGGTCTCGATCGACCAGGTGAGGCATTCGGCAGCCACCGGGCACCCGGCGCAGACCGCCTTGGCGCGGGCGGTCCCGACGACGTCCTCGGGATCGGGGAAGAAGGAGATCTCATCGACCACTTCGATGCAGGCGGCAGCCTCCCTCCACGGAGAGAACTTCACATCGAACGTCTCTACCTCAATCATTTCTGAACCGCTTCAACGCTTTCATGCCGTCATTCGTTCCCCGATCGGCGTCGGATGACGCAGACATCCCCGCAATTCGAGCTTACGCTGTAATCCCGACCTCGCCAAGAGCGAACCCCCGCTTTCCTGGTGAGGTTCAACCGATGGGGGTAGCCGCTCCCGGGCCGAGGCGCCCCAACTCGGCCCGAGCCACGGAGCGCCTGTGGACCTCGTCCGGCCCGTCCGCGATCTGCAGCCAGCGACCCATCGAGTAGAGCACAGCGATCGGGAAATCCTCTGTGAATCCCGCGGCGCCGAACAGCTGCATCGCCCGGTCGGCGACATACGTGAGGACCGAGGGGGCGACGACTTTGATGGCGGCGATCTCGGTTCTCGCCCCGTTGGTGCCCGCCTGGTCGATCATCCACGCCGTCTTCAGCACCAAAAGCCTCGCCTGCTCGATGCGGATCCGGGCCTCGGCAATCCATTCCTGGACCACGCCCTGCTCCGATAGCGGGCGCCCGAAGGCGGTCCGGGACTGGGACCGCTGCACCATGAGGTCGAGGCAGCGCTCGGCAGCGCCGATGGCGCGCATGCAGTGATGGATCCGGCCCGGGCCGAGGCGGGCCTGTGCGATCCCGAACCCGCCACCTGATTCGCCGAGGAGGTTGGAATCCGGCACCCGAACCCCTTGGAAGTCGACCTGGGGATGTCCGCCCCGGTCCTGATACCCGAAGACCGTTGGCTCCCGCTCGATGCTGACCCCTGGCGAATCGAGGGGGACGATCACCATCGACTGACGGCGGTGGGGGTCGGCTTCAGGATCGGTGACACCCATCACGATGGAGAACTTGCACCGGGGGGAGGCGGCGCCCGAGCTGAACCATTTGCGCCCGGTGATCACCAGGTCGTCACCATCCCTCTCGATGCGGGTCCTGATGTTGGTGGCATCGGAGCTGGCGACATCGGGCTCGGTCATCGAGAAGCAGGACCTGATCTCTCCGTCCAGGAGCGGTTGAAGCCAGGTCTGTCTCTGCTCCGGGGTGCCGAACATGTGCAGGATTTCCATGTTCCCGGTGTCCGGCGCCGAGCAGTTGATCGCCTCCGGTGCGATCTGAGGGCTACGTCCCGTGATCTCCGCCAGGGGGGCGTACTCCAGGTTGGAGAGCCCCGCGCCCAGGTCGGGGTCAGGTAGGAACAGATTCCAGAGGCCAAGCCCTCTCGCCTCCGCCTTGAGGTCCTCCAGTACCCGGGGGTGGTGGTGCGGGTCTCGTGAGGCCACGATCTGCTCCCGGTATTCGGCCTCGGCCGGGTAGATCCGCTGTTCCATGAATCCGGTGAGGAGTGAGCGGAGCTCTTCGACCCGGTGTGAATAGGCGAAGTCCATTGGAGGCTGAAACTAGCCGTCGACCTCTTTCGGTTCCGGTTCCTGCTCGATGCCATTGTCGGGCTCCGGACCCTGGTTGGTCCGGTCGAAGCTCATCGGGGGGATGGGAACCGGTGGCTGCCGGACCCGGTTCCTGGAGACCTCGGCGAACAACAGCCATCCCGCGACGATGGCGACGAAGACCAGCCTGAAGTAGAGCGCCGCGGCAAGCCCGGCGGCCGCAGTCACCAGAAAGACCACGTTCGAAATCGACTGGGCGTGACGGGGTGCGATCTTCTCGAGCAGGGACGCGAACAGGTGGCCCCCGTCCAGGGGTCGGATCGGAAGCCAGTTGAGCAGTCCCCAGACCAGATTGACGTAGATGAG
>JBIOVB010000052.1:0-14765 GCA_044867525.1 Acidimicrobiia bacterium
CCGGCGGTGCTGGCGGCCGAAAGGGCGAGGTCGACCGGGGTGCCCATTGGCAGGCTGGAATCGCCCTCGGAGGCCGACCTGGTGATCGACGCGGTGTTCGGTGGAGGCGGGAGGCGGGGAATCCCCCGTGAGCTCGGCGCTTGGATGGAGACCTCGGCCCCGGTCATCGCGGTCGACTTCCCGACCGGGCTCGATCCGGACACCGGCTCGGTCGAGGACAAGGCCTTCAAAGCCATCGAGACGGTCACCTTCCAGTATCTCAAGACCGGCCACGTCCGCGAGGACGGCCCGGAGCATTGCGGGGAGGTGGTCGTCGTCGACATCGGGATCGAAGGCGGCCAACCCTCGATGTGGGTCGCAGAGGAGATCGACGCCCCCCGCCCTCCCCGGCCCCGGCGGGGCCACAAGTGGTCGGTCGGCTCCTTGCTCGTTGTCGGCGGGTCGCGGGGGATGGTGGGAGCAGCGGTGCTCGCCGGACGCAGCGCTCTCCGCTTCGGTGCGGGATCGGTGGTGGTCGCCTCACCCTGCTCCGATGTCATAGCCGGCATCGCTCCGGAGCTGGTGACCCGCCCCCTGGACGCGGTCGAGGATCGGCTCGACAGGTTCGACGTCGTGGTCGCCGGGCCGGGTTTGGACGAAGGCGACTACGGCCCAGCCCAGCCATTGATCAGGAAGGCGTCGCGAGTCTTGCTGGATGCGGGCGGCCTGACGCCGGACCTCCTGGATGCAGCAGTCGATGGCGGTGCAGAGGTGGCGATCACGCCTCACAGCGGTGAGTTCAAGCGGGTCGCAGGTGTCGGAGGCGGGGAGTACGCGGTGAGGGCGCTCGCGTTGCGCAAGGGCATAACCGTCCTCCTCAAGGGAAACCCCACCCTCGTGTGTGACGGGACGCTGCCGGTCCTGGTGCGGACCGGAGGGCCGGAGCTCGCAACCATGGGGAGCGGAGACGTGCTCTCGGGGATGGTGGGGGCGCTGTGGGCCCGAGGCGTCGGCCCGAAGTCCGCCTTGATCTCTGGGGCCTACTGGCACGGGGTCGCCGCAGCCGACCTCGCGAAGCGAGGGACGGTGACTGCGGACGTCTTGAGCGCCCATATCGGGCGGTACGGCTTCGAGGGCGCGTGAGACCCACCTACGCCGAGATCGACCTCGGCGCGATCAGGCACAATGTGAAGGCTCTGCGCGCGGCGACGGCTCCCGTCGACCTCTGCGCGGTGGTCAAGGCCGACGGTTACGGGCACGGTGACGCGCCCGTGGCAGAAGCGGCTTTGGAAGCGGGAGCCCGGAGGCTGGCGGTCGCGCTCGTCGAGGAAGGAGTTCGCCTTCGGGAGGCCGGAATCGAAGCTCCGATACTCGTGCTCTCCGAACCAGACGCGGCTTCGATCTCCGAGCTGGAGCGATGGGCGCTGACCCCGACCGCGTATTCGGCGAGTTGCATCCAGGCCCTGGCCGAGCACGCTCCCGCGGGGCCGGTACACATCAAGGTGGACACCGGCATGCATCGAGTAGGCGCCCCTCCGAGCGCGGTGCCCGGCCTTGTGGCGGCGGCTCGTGGCGGCGGGCTGGAGCTCGAGGGATTGTGGACCCATTTCGCCGTCGCCGACGAGGATCCCGAGTTCACCCACAGTCAGATCGACCTGTTCACGGCAACAGTCGCCCCCTATCCGACACCCCTCACCCATCTCGCCAACACCGCAGGGGCACTGCTATTTCCCGAGTCGCGCCAGAGCATGACCCGGATCGGGCTCGGCATCTACGGCCTTCACCCATGCCCGGACACCCGCGAGTTGGTCGATCTCCGGCCGGCCATGCGCATCGTGAGCCATATCTCGCACGTACAGCGCCTCGAACCCGGTACTCGCCCCAGTTATGGGCGGATCAGGGCGCTGGAAGCGCCGGCCACGGTTGCGACCGCCCCGATCGGCTATGCCGACGGTCTCTCCAGGCGCCTATCCAGGTCGGGGGTCGCACTGATCGGCGGCAACCGCTTCCCATTTGCCGGAATGGTGACCATGGATCAGATCGTCATCGATGTCGGCGACGCCGAAGTGCAGCCCGGAGACGAGGTGGTCGTGCTCGGCGAACAGCGGGAGGCTTCGGTGACAGCCGACGACTGGGCGGTCGCCCTCGAAACCATCTCCTACGAGGTCGTGTGTGGGATCGGCCCCCGCGTCCCCCGGAGGTACCTCGCGTGAACGACACCATCACCGCGGTAGCCGGGGTGGAGGTCGGGCACTGGTCTGACCCCGAAGCAGGCACCGGATGCACCGTCGTTGTCTTCCCGGAGCCGAACATCGCCTCCGCCGAGGTCCGGGGGGCGGCGCCCGGCTCACGGGAGACCGCCCTGCTCGAGCATGGGATGCGGGTCGAGCAGATCCAGGCGATTCTGCTCACCGGGGGCAGCGCATTCGGACTGGCCGCGGCCGATGGCGTGGTCCGCGGGCTGGAGGCCGATGGCAGGGGGCACGTGACCCCTGTGGCGAGGGTGCCCATCGTCCCCGCTGCCGTGGTGTTCGATCTCAAGCCGGAAGGAGGTGCCCGACCGGGCCCGGCCCAGGGTGAGGCCGCATATCGGGCGGCGAGCCGCCTGCCGGTGACCCCGGGCTTGGTCGGAGCCGGCACCGGCACCACCGTCGCCAAATGGCGCGGGCTGGAGCACATGAGACCCGGTGGCCTCGGCTCAGCGACCCGACCCGCCGCCGAGGCGCTGGTGGGGGCGTTGGTGGTGCTGAACGCCGTGGGTGACGTGTTCACCATCGAAGGCGAACCGCTCACCGGGGGCCCACACGAGCCGGGGCCGCCTGCGCCGTTCCCCGAGGCGATCTCCAACACCACTCTCGTCGTGCTGGCTACCGACGCTGCGATGACGCGGTCCACGCTGAGCCGGCTGGCGGTCAGGTCTCACGACGCGCTCGCCGCGTGCATCCGGCCCGTTCACACCCGATTCGACGGCGACATCGTCTTTGCGGTGTCGTGCGGCGGGATGGAAGTCGATGTCGAGGCTCTGGCCGAGGCCGCATTCGGAGCTACCGCCGCCGCGGTAGAGAGCGCGGTTCGCGCCTCCGCCGGCTGACCGCTTTGCCACAATGGGGCCCGGTGAGCGACCGGATCCCACTGCTCGAAGCACTTGAGGCCCGGGCTGTGGTGTGTACCGACTGCAGCCTGTCCCAGACCCGGACCAATGTCGTGTTCGGAGTCGGCAACCCACAGGCCAGGCTCATACTGGTCGGTGAGGCCCCGGGCAAGAACGAGGACCTACAGGGTGAGCCCTTCGTCGGGGCGGCCGGTCAGCTCCTCGACTCGCTGCTCGCCGGCATCGGGCAGGACAGGGGCTCGGTGTACATCGCCAATGTCCTCAAGTGCCGTCCCCCCGGCAATCGTGATCCGCTTCCGGTCGAGATCGACTCCTGCAAGGGATACCTACGGGAGCAGATCCGCCTGATCGAGCCTCGAGTCGTCCTGACCTTGGGCAACTTCGCAACCAAGCTCCTCCTCAACACCGAGATCGGGATCACCAGGCTCCGGGGGAGGGCTCATGCCTGGTGGCTGGGTGCCACCCTGATCCCGACTTTCCACCCGGCAGCTGCGCTCCGGGGTGGGGACCGGGTCACCTCGCAGATGCGTGAGGATTTCTCACTGGCCCTTCAACTTCTCGACGCTCCGGACCCCGCCGAGCCCGCGATGACCGAGGAGACACTGATCGGCGAATCCTCACAGATGGAGCTTTTCGGGTGATCGAGGTCTTTTGTCCCACCTCCGATGACACGAGAGCTGCCGGGCGAAGGTTGGCGGCCGCGGTGCGACCCGGAGACGTGCTGGAGCTCGCCGGGAGCCTGGGTGCTGGCAAGACGTTGTTCACGGCCGGGCTCTGCGAGGGTCTCGGGGTCGAGGAGCAGGTTGTCAGCCCGTCCTTCGTCCTGGTGCGACGCTACACCACCGGGTTCATGCCGGTGGTCCACGTCGATGTCTACCGCCTGGGCTCGATCCATGAATTCGACGACCTCGACGTCTTCGAGCTTGGTCTGGACGGGGTGCTGGTCATCGAATGGGGCGACGCCGTGGAGCAAATCCTCCCCGAGGACCATCTGCGGGTCGAGTTCGAAGTGAGCGAGGACGAGTCGAGGACGCTGCGCCTGGTCCCCAGCGGGTCGTGGGAGGAGCGCGACCTGGAGACCGTGACATGAGGATCCTCGCCATCGAGACCGCCACCCCGGGATCGTCGGTCGCCCTGGTCGAGGATGCCTCCACTCTGGCCGCCGCTTCCCGGATCGATCGGGCTGGCCATGCGACCTTCCTGGTGCCTGCGATCGATTTCTGCTTCGACCAGGTTGGATGGTCTCCTTCCGCACTCGACGCAGTGGTGGTCGATGTCGGCCCTGGCCTCTACACCGGGATCCGGGTCGGCCTCGCCACGGCACAGGGTCTGGCGGCTGCCTTCGGCATCCCGGTGATCCCGGCCATCTCGCTCGACGCCCTGGCACTCGAGGCAAGGACCGGCCATCGTCTCATCTGGGCAGTCATCGACGTGCGTCGTGGGGAGTTGGCGGTCGCCCGTTATCGCCCGGTCCCGGGCGGGGTGGTCAAAGAAGGCGCCCCCGAGCTGATGAGGCCCGATGTGTTGGCCGCCCAACTCGACTCCAGGGCCGACGAGAGCCTCTTGGTGGGTGACACCGCGGCCCTCCCCGAGGGCTTGCTCCTTGGGCTGCACAGGGTCAAGACCGGGCGCCCCCGCTACCCCTATGCGGTCACCCTCGCCGAGGCGGCCCGGGCCCGGTTCGAGAGGGGGGATTTCCCTGCCCCGGATGACATCCAGCCCCTGTACCTGCGAGAGGCCGATGTCACCATCAACTGGGAGAAGCTGCGTCAGGAGGGGCCATGGGGGTCGGGGTGACCATGGAGACCATCAGGCCTCTGCGGGTCTCGGACATCGAGCGGGCGGCCGCTATGGAAGCTGAGGAGCGTTCTCATCCCTGGAGCCGGGGCGTCTTCCAGGACGAGCTCGCCGCCGAGAACCGCGTTTACCTGGCAGCCGACGACGGGGGCTTGATCGGCTTCGGCGGGCTCATGCTGGTCGGCGACGAGGCCCACGTCACCAACCTCCTGGTAGCTCCGGAACATCGACGGGCCGGTGTCGGCCGCCGCCTGATGGTTGCCCTCATCGAGGCCGCGTTGTCCGGCGGAGCCCGACACCTCACCCTCGAGGTCCGATCCCGGAACCATGCCGCGCGTGCCCTCTATGAGCTCTTCGGACTGGCGCCGGTTGGGATGCGGAAGGGCTACTACGGGGACGACGACGCCTTGATCCTCTGGGCTCACGACATCGACTCGGAGGACTACCGGGCCCTTCTCGAGGTCCTGCGGTGACCCCGCTCATCCTCGCCTTCGAGACCAGTTGCGACGAGACGGCGGTCGCCGTGGTCAGGGGATCGGACCCCCTGTCCAATGTCCTTTCCTCGCAGGTCGAGATCCATGCCCGGTTCGGGGGGGTGGTTCCCGAGCTGGCGGCGAGGGCACACGTCGAGGCGATCCGTTCCCTGACTCACCGGGCGCTCCAGGAGGCGGGGGTCCACCCCGCCGACCTCGATGGCGTCGCAGCCACGTCCGGCCCCGGGCTGATCGGGGCCCTGCTCGTCGGGCATTCGTTCGCCAAGGCCACTGCCTGGGCCCGGCAGCTCCCATTTGTCGGGATCGACCACATGGAGGGGCATCTCATGGCGCCCCGCCTCCAATTCGAGGATCTCGAGCCGCCAATGGTCGCCCTCCTGGCCTCGGGTGGCCACTCCCAGATCGTCCACGTCCGGGACTGGGGCGACTACGAGACATTGGGCTCGACGATCGACGACGCCGCGGGAGAGGCATTCGACAAGTTGGCCCGGGCCATGGGATTGGGCTTTCCCGGAGGGCCCGCAATCGACGCCGCCTCGCAGGGTGGCGATCCCAAGGCGGTCGCCTTCCCCAGGGCGCTTCCCGAGCGTCCATTCGACTTCTCCTTTTCGGGGCTCAAGACGTCGGTGGTGAGGTTCATCGAGAAAAGTGCTCGTGACGATGAGCTCCCCCTATTGGCCGACGTGGCGGCCTCGGTGCAGGAGGCGATCGTCGATGTCCTCGTCGCCAAGACGTTCAACGCCGTGGACCAGACCGGTGTCGGGATTGTGGGCGGCGGCGGCGGTGTGCTCGCCAATCGCCGCCTCCGTGAGAGGTTCGGCGAGGAGGCAGAGAAGCGTGGTGTCACCCTGGCCCTCCCGGACCCCATCCTCTGCACGGACAACGCGGCGATGATCGGGGTCGCCGGCGCTCACTGGCTGGCCCGGGGGAGGATCACCGACTGGGCGGAAAATGTCGACCCGGGCCGCGTTCTCGGCGACTCCGCCGCGATCTGAGTCCCATCGACTCAGATCCGATTTAGCACTCCGTGAAATCGAGTGCTAGTCTCCGTTTAGCACTCGAATTGTCTGAGTGCTAACGCGTTGGTAAGCCCACGTTGGCTCACGGTTCAATCCGGACCAGCAGTGTGGGGCCCACGCGAGGAAGAGTATGGCGCTTCAAGGAGGAGCAAGAGAATGAAGCTTCAGCCGCTCGGTGACCGAGTGGTGGTCAAGCCAACGGAAGAGGCGGAAGCCCGCACCCCGTCCGGTTTGGTCATCCCCGACACCGCCAAGGAGAAGCCACAGATCGGTGAGGTGATCGCCGTAGGCCCGGGGGCACGTGACGACGATGGCAAGCGCATCGCAATGGATGTGGCAGTCGGCGACAAGGTCCTCTACTCGAAGTTCGCAGGCACGGAGGTGAAGCTCGACACTGAGGAGTACCTGGTGCTCTCCGAGCGCGACCTCCTCGCCGTGGTCCAGTGAGGAGTTGATAGGAAATGGCAGCGAAGGAACTTCGCTTCAACGAGGAGGCCCGCCGTGGCCTCGAGGCGGGCGTCAACAAGCTCGCTGACACGGTGAAGGTGACGCTCGGCCCCAAGGGGCGCAACGTCGTCTTGGAGAAGAAATGGGGCGCACCCACGATCACCAACGACGGCGTGACCATCGCCAAGGAGATCGAGCTCGACGACCCCTACGAGAACATGGGCGCCCAGCTCGCCAAAGAGGTGGCTACCAAGACCAACGACGTGGCAGGTGACGGCACCACCACGGCAACGGTCCTGGCCCAGGCCATGGTCAGAGAGGGCCTGCGCAACGTTGCCGCCGGCGCCAATCCCATGGACCTCAAGCGCGGCATCGAAGGTGCCGTGGAGAAGGTGGTAGAGGCCATCGGTGACATGGCGCGAGACATCGAGACCAGTGACGAGATCGCCAACGTCGCCTCCATCTCCGCCAACAACGACTCGACCATCGGCAAGGTCATCGCCGAGGCGATGGACAAGGTCGGCAAGGACGGGGTCATCACCGTCGAGGAAGGCCAGACCTTCGGGCTCGAGCTCGAGTTCACCGAGGGCATGCAGTTCGACAAGGGCTACCTGAACTTCTACTTCGTGACCGACGGTGATCGGCAGGAAGCGGTTCTGGAAGACCCCTACATCCTGATCGCCAACCAGAAGATCACCTCGGTGAACGACCTGGTCCCGGTCCTGGAGAAGGTCATGCAGTCCGGCAAGGGCGTGCTGGTGATCGCCGAGGACGTCGAGGGCGAGGCCCTGGCCACCCTGGTGGTCAACAAGATCCGGGGGACGTTCTCCTCGGTTGCGGTCAAGGCTCCCGGGTTCGGCGAGCGGCGCAAGGCAATGCTCCAGGACATCGCCACCCTCACCGGTGGGACCGTGATCTCCGAAGAGGTCGGTCTCAAGCTGGAGAACGTGACCCTGGACATGCTGGGCCGTGCCCGCAAGGTGGTGTCGACCAAGGACAACACGACCGTGATCGACGGGGCAGGATCCGAAGCCGATGTCAAGGCCCGGATCAAGCAGATCGAGCGTGAGATCGAGAACACCGACTCCGACTGGGACCGCGAGAAGCTCCAGGAGCGTCTCGCCAAGCTGTCGGGCGGCGTCGTGGTGATCAAGGTCGGCGCAGCGACGGAAGTCGAGCTCAAGGAGAAGAAGCACCGCATCGAGGACGCCGTCTCGGCGACCCGTGCCGCCGTCGAAGAGGGAATCGTCCCTGGTGGCGGCGTGGCCCTGCTTCGTGCTCAGAACGCCATCGACAAGATCCGTGGTGGTGGCGAGGACGAGAAGACCGGCCGGGCCATCGTGCGCAAGGCCATCGAAGAGCCGCTTCGCCAAATCGCGGTCAATGCCGGGTTCGAGGGCGGTGTGGTCGTCGAGCGGGTTCGTGGCTCCGAGGGCAGCGTTGGGTTCAATGCCGCCAGCGGCGAGTACGGCGACCTGGTCGCCGCCGGGGTCATCGACCCCGCCAAGGTGACCCGGTCCACCCTGCAGAACGCAGCCTCGATCGCGGCCCTGCTCCTCACCACCGAGGCATTGGTGGCCGAGGAGAAGGAAGACGCCCCGGCCATGCCCGGCGGCGGCCATGGCGGCCACGACATGGACTTCTGATCCAAGCCGTCATTGAAAGTCGAGGGGGCGCCGCTTCAGGTGGCGCCCCTTCCTTTTGCCGGGCCCCATGCCCCTGAAGAAGCTCATCATGGACCGGATCGCAGGCGAGGGCCCGATCCCGTTCGAGGCCTTCATGGAGATGGCCCTCTACCAACCGGGCCTCGGCTTCTTCGCCACCGAGACCCTGCGCTCGGACCAGGGTGGCGACTTCCTCACCTCGCCCGAGGTGAGCCCTCTCTTCGGCCGGACACTGGGCGCCTACGTGGGTGCCGAACATGATCGGATCGGGGACCCATTCCTCCTGGTCGAGGCCGGTGCCGGCTCCGGGTCCCTGCTCGCCTCGCTGCTGGCCACAGTCGATGTCCCCGCCCTCGCTGTCGAAGCCTCCCCTGCGGCCCGGGCCTCCTTGGAGTCGGTCCTGGGTCGCGAACGGGTGACGGACCGGCTCCCGGGGCGATGGCGCGGAGTGCTCCTCGCAAACGAGCTGATCGACAACCTCCCGATGGCGTTGGCCCAGATGATCGAGGGTGCATGGCGGGAGCGCTGGGTGGGAGTCGACGGACATGAGCTGGCGATGGTCGACGCCGATCCCCGGCCCGAGGTCGTGGACTGGCTCGAGGCATACGCCGGCAACGTGGGCAACGGGGGATGGGTCGAGGTCCAGCTCGCTGCGAGGAGCTGGCTGTCCTCCGGCTTGGAAATGCTCGCCGCGGGCTCGGTGGTGGTCATCGACTACGGGGACACCGCCGAGAACCTCATCCCGCGGCGCCAGGACGGCACCCTGCGCACCTACCGGGCCCACCATCTCGGTCCTCACCCCCTCGACGAGCCCGGGGAGACCGACATCACCGCCGACGTCAACTTCACCGCGCTGATCGAGACCGCCGAGGCACTCGGCGCCGCGGTCAGATTGCTCCGCCAGGATGATTTCCTGGCCGAGCTCGGTCTCCGGGATCGGCTATCCGATGTGCGCCGTGCCGAATTGGAGGCCGCCCGGCACGGCGACGACGTGGAGCGGATGCGCCTCCGCTCGCTGCGCACCGAGGCCGAGACTCTGCTTCATCCCCGGGGCCTCGGAGATTTTCGGGTGCTGGTGGCCACCATCTGAGGGGAACCGGACTAATGCCCGAGTCGTCCTATCTTGGTGAGCCTGATGCGAACACTGTTTTGTGTCGTCCTCGTCGGCGTGGTGCTCGCCGCCTGCGGCGCAGGGCTGGCCGGTGATGCCACGACGACCTCGACCGCCGTGCCCACTACGGTGGTCGAGGTGACGACCACCCCGGCCGGTGGGCCGACGATCGAACCCGGCCTCAACTCGAGAGTCGCCATCGCGGTCGCCGACCTCTCCGGGCGCATCGGTGTGTCGGAGTCCGAGATCGAAGTGATATCCGCTCAACCGGTGGTCTGGCCAGACGCCAGCCTCGGCTGTCCCCAGCCCGGCATGCAGTACGCCCAGGTGGCAACCGATGGGGCACTCATCGAGCTCGGCTCCCAGGGCACCACCTACAGCTATCACATGGGTGGGAGCACCTACGAGCCCTTCCTCTGTGAATCACCGTCGGGCACCATCCCACCCAAGGACACAACGGGGACCACCATCACCCGGGACGACCTGAAGCCGGACCCCACCGACCAGTCGGTCCCCCCTCCCCGATACGACGACTGAGGGCGACGGAAGAGGGGCGCCTGGCGGCGCCCCTCTTCGCTCTCGAGCCTTCAGTTGCTATCGATTGTCCACGTCCACCAGGGTGCGTTGGATCACACCGTCGGCATCGTTGTGGGAGACGGCTCCGAAATGCCACTGGCCGAGCGTGGCGCCCGTCCAACTCGCAACCACCGTTGCGGTGGTCCCGCTCACCGCCTCGGTGGGCCCGGTGGCGGAGAGGGTCGGGCCGGTCGCGTCCAGCACCACCCAGCTGTACAGGGTGTAGGGCGAATCGGGGCCGATGGTTTGCCAACCATGGACGTGGAGGATCCAGGTCCCGTCGATCGGGTCCTCGACGACGATCTCCTCGTCGGTGCCACCCGATGTCGAGGCGGCGACGAAGTTGCCGTCGGGATCCTCCAGGTAGAGGTCGATGTCGGCTTCGGCTTCGGTCGCCTCGGGCGGCATCGCCACCCGGAGCACGCTGCCCCCGGTGACGAGTATCGGAACCTGATCCGAGAACCCGTCAGCCGGATCGAATGCCTGATCCGGGTCCTGGGGCACCACGTCGGTCGTCAGCGTGGCAGCCACCAGCCCATGGCCTGCCGCCGTGTAGGGGCCGGAGTAGCCAAAGTTGATCGGGATGTCGACCGACCCAGACTCGCCAGTGCCGCTCACTGCTGCGGGTGCCTCGAGCTGTGCTGCCCGGACTGCGATCGGGGAGCGGACGTCGTATCCGCTTCCCTCCCACTCCAGGGATCCGAACCGCCACTCACCGATCGGAGCCTTGGTCGTGGTGAAGGTCACCTCGAAGCTCGCCGACTGGCCGGCCGGGATGGTGAGCCGCCTCGGGCTCACCGAGACGTCGAAGCCCTTGGGCTTCTCCACGTCGGCGGACACCCGGATCGTCTGGTTCGACACGTTGGTCAGGGTTCGAATGATGGTCCGGGTCCCCGGCACCGCGCTGACTCCGATCGACGGGTAGTTGAGGTTGAAGGCGTCGGTCGGGATCCCGGCCCCAGCCAAGCTGGCGCAGGTGGCGGTCGGGTTGACGAAGACCTCGGGTGCCGCATCACAGAGGAACCCCAGGTATTGGTTGAACCCTGCGTTGTAGACCAGGCCCGGGTTGAAGGCAGAGCCCTTGTTGTTGCCTCCCGGGTCGATCATCCCCGACCCCATCTCGAAGGGGTTGGCCTGCGTCTTGCGGTCGTTGTCCACCACGTCGGGATCTGCTGAGGTCATCAGCGCCGACTTGGCCGCGGCGGCACTCCACGTGGGATGCGCCTGCTTGATCAGGGCGAACACCCCGGCCGCGTGCGGACTCGACATCGAGGTCCCGGCGATCGCCTGGAACAGCTCACCCTGGACGTGGCCGATGTTGATCGGCGCATTGCCGGCGAGGATCTGAAGCCCCGGCGCCGTCACGTCCGGCTTGATGATGTCCGCGGCCACCGGGTTCGGGCCCCGTGACGAGAAGATGGTCATCGACGGCGCCGACTTCCACTCGGTGACATCACCGGTCTTGATCCGCGCCACCGGGTTCTCGGTATCAGCGATGTACTGCTTCAACTTGAGGCCCGGTGTCAGGTCGATGTGGACCGAGGGCACCCAGTGCGGGTCGGTGAACAGGTTGTCGTCGTCGGACTCGTTGTAGAGCACCATCCCGACACCACCCGCCTCTGAAACCGCGAGGCTCTTGTCGGCGCGACCGATCACCCCTCGGCGGCAGAGCACGATGTTCCCGGTGACCACGGCCGGGTCGAGCTCTCCTGGGATGCAGAACTCACCACCGGCGAGCTCGGCGTCGACCAGTGGGAAGCTGCCGTCCGTTCCCAGAGTCAGTGACGCGCCGGCGAAGGACTTACGGAATCGCCAGTTGTTGCTTCCCTGGCTGCCCACGATCACCCGGCCCTGGAAGAACCTCTCCTGGGTATTGGCACCAACCGCGGTGATCCAAGGAGTGACTGCGGGGGATCCGACCGTCTCCGGGCCAGGTCCCTCGTTTCCGGCGGAGGTCGCCACGAAAACGCCAGCAGCGGCGGCGAACAAGAACGCGATCTCATCGGCGCCGGTGAGGTTGGCCCCACCACCGATCGAATAGTTGATCACGTCGACTCCGTCGAGCACCGCCTGATCGATCGCTGCTGCCAGGTCGGATGTGAACCCACCCTGGGGCCCGAGTCCCTTGTATGCGATGAGGTGGGCGTCGGGAGCGATACCCGAGATCTCAGCCACTTCCTCACCGAAGGCCACGGCCTGGACATCGGCGTTGCCCGCCGAGGTCGAAGCGGTGTGGGTCCCATGGCCGTCGAAGTCACGGGCCGAGTCGTGGTCACCTGTCTCGACGCCGATTACCGCGCGATAGGTGTCCAGCATCTGGCGGGCGCCGATCAGCTTGTTCTGGCAGTCGAATGCCGGATCGTCCCCTGGGGCCGGATCGCTGCCGAAGTCACACGACGGGCGCTCACTCTCGTCGAGCGGCGCTATCGGTGGCGCCGGCATCCCATTGTCGGCGAAGCTCGGGTGTTCGGGCCAGATGCCGGTGTCGATGACTCCGACAACCACACCGGCGCCGGTGTATCCGGCGGCATAGGCGCCACCGCTACCGGTGAGCCCGATGAACTCTGGGCTGGAGTCGGTGTGATACTGGAGCAACTCGTCGGGAATCACCAGTGCAACCTTCGAGCTGGCGGCCAGTCTCTCGGCTTCGGCATGTGTGATCAGCGCCGAGAACCCGTTCAGCGAGTTGACATAGTCGTTGACGATGTCCCCCGAATCGAGCCCGGCCTCCGCCATGGCCTCGTCGTGGCTGGCCACGAGCTCGGCTGCGGCCGCCTGGGCGGCTGAACCATCCAATGAGTCCTGGGGGATGTCGGCGACCAGGGGGTCGGCCTCCATCACCACGATATAGCTGTTGTATTCCCCTTCTTCTACGACGGGGACGGGTTGGCCTAGTTCGCCAGGCTCGGACTCCTCGGCGAGAGCCGTTGGCACCGCCATGGCGAACGCCGTGGCAAACGCCAGCAGGGCGATTGGCAGCTTCCTCCTCACGTACTTCCTCCTTGGGTTTGTAGTGCCCCAGACGGACCGTCAGGAGGCCGTCTTCCCACAAGCAGGTTCCAACATACACCACCCTGAGTGGCGGTCGTCAAGCGGCGGGGAGTGGAAAGAACGGGGCGGTTTACAAACCGGCGCCCGGTAAAATCGAGTCATGAACAACCTGAAGACCGTGGGCCTGCTCGCCTTCATGAGCGTGCTGCTCTGGATGGTGGCTGTCGCACTTTTCCCTGAGGGCCAGGGACTCTGGTTTGGCTTCCTAATCGTCGCCGGGTTCAACCTTCTCGCCTATTTCTTCTCCGACAAGCTGGCGCTGGCGGCGAGCCGGGCCCGCCCGGTGACCGAGGAAGAGCTACCCCAGGTCTATGCCATCGTCCGCCGCCTCGCCGAGCAGAAGCGGATGCCAATGCCCCGCATCTACGTGATCGACTCCAACCAGCCCAACGCCTTTGCCACCGGGCGCTCCCCGAAGAAGGCGGCGGTGGCGGTGACCACCGGGATCCTCGAGATCCTCACTTTCGACGAGTTGGAGGGAGTGCTCGCCCACGAGCTGGCTCACGTCTCCAATCGGGACATCCTGATCAGCTCGATCGCGGCCATGATCGCTGCGGCCCTCACCATGCTGGCCCGAATGGCCTTCTGGTTCGGGGGCGGCGATAACCGGGAGAGCCCGCTGGGCGCGATCGGCGCCATCATCTCCCTCGTGGTGGCGCCGATCGCCGCCATGCTGATCCGCCTCGCCATCTCCCGGACGCGGGAGTTCCAGGCTGACGAAACCGGGGCCGAGACAACCGGGCGCCCGATGATGCTGGCCAGCGCCCTGGAGAAGATCTCGGCGGGCACCTCACGGATCCCGATGAACGTGAATCCGGCGACCGCCCAGCTCTTCATCGACAACCCGATGAAGGCGTTCCGCGGTGGTGGCGGGATGATGCGCCTGCTCAGCACCCATCCCCCAATCGATGAGCGCATAGACAGGCTGACCAGGATGGCCCAAGGCGTCAGCTAGCGACAGACCGCTGACGGTTGGTACAACCCGGCCCCGATACCTAACATCAAGCATCCCGGACCATGCCTGGTTGCAGCGTGTGTTCGGCATGCCGGGATGCCCGAGCGGCCAAAGGGAGCAGACTGTAAATCTGCCGGCTGACGCCTACGGAGGTTCGAATCCTTCTCCCGGCACCGGGCCCTCGGGCTTCTGACAATCTGGCCCCCTTAGCTCAGTCGGTAGAGCGCTTCCATGGTAAGGAAGAGGTCTTCGGTTCAAATCCGGAAGGGGGCTCGACACGGTCGAAAGGTCGGCCGTCTGAGGCGGCGTAGCTCAGTAGGTGAGAGCGCTCGACTCATAATCGAGAGGTCGGCAGTTCGAGTCTGCCCGCCGCTACATCCGATGCCGACGCCTAGCCTGCGTCGGGCGAGGGACAAGGAAAGGAACAGGAGCCGACGATGGCGAAGGCGAAGTTTGAGCGTACGAAGCCGCATGTGAATGTGGGGACGATGGGTCATATTGATCATGGGAAGACGACGTTGACGGCGGCGATTACGCGGGTGTTGGCGGATCGGGTTGGG
>JBIOVB010000053.1:0-42987 GCA_044867525.1 Acidimicrobiia bacterium
AGCACCGGATGCGAGGCGGGTTCTCAGGTCCCTGGAGGAGTGAGCGCGATCGCCTGAATGAAAGACCTGTTGGTCGGCCAGCCCCGGACTCCCTGGGGACTATCCGCTGGTGATCGGCTCCCCGAAGGCGATCACCAGCCCGATCACCAAGCCGATCGCGGCGAAGACCAGGAGGGCGACCTGAGCTTTCCAATACTCGAATCGCTCCGAGATGGCGGCGAAGAAGAGCACAGCGGCGAAGAGAAGCGTCGTGAGGGTGTATATGTCCGAGATGGTGTTGGCGTCCTCCCCGGAGGCGAACAACTCGTCGGCCCGTGCTTCGAGACGCTCCGCCTCGGCGTCCTGGGCAATCTGGTACTCGGGCATGACGAACGGGCTCGGCGGGGCATCGGGGTTGTTCAGCGGGTCGAGCGCCATCCAGGCATCGAAGCCGACCCGGAACTCCTCACGGACTCGTTGGAAGTAGAAGTCGGCAACCTGATCGTTGCCTACGAGCGTGGCATCGATGTAATTCTCGAAGAGGCTCAAATCGGCGAGCCGGAACTGGTTGGCCTCGGTCCGTTGTTGGGCGGCGTTGGTCCGGGAGCCAGACGCCTGGGTGTAGTTGGACGATTGGATCCCGTCCCACAGTGACGCCTGATATCCGCTCCATGCTGTGGACAAGGCTGCGAACGCCAGGATCGCCACCGTGATGATCTCCAGGATCTTCTCGCTGCGGGTCACGACGGGGACAACGTTGCTATCGGACATCCTCACTCCTCATCTTCAGGACCCGGTTTTCGTCGACGTGTATCGGCAAGTTAGATCACCCGACGGGCGCCGGAGGCCCTCGACGGTTGGTCAGCTCCAGGCGATCTGCGGGGCGCCGAGGTCGAGGCGGCCCGAACATGTTTGCCGTCGACTAGGTTCCGCAGCCCCAAAGGAGAGATATGAGCGACAACGAAGTCGAGATCGGACCGGTCGACTATTTGATCGTGGAGTGGCCGGTTGGCTCGCCCCCCACCGGTGAGGCGTTTCCCTACCTGGTCGATCTCGTCGATCGCGGGGTGATCCGGATCCTCGACCTTGCCTTCGTCCAGAAGGACGAGGAGGGCAACATCATCGAGATCGCCATCGGCGACTTCGATCTCGACGGGAATCCAGACATCGCCGTCTTCCAGGGAGCATCCTCCGGCCTGCTCGGCGAAGAGGACTACCAGGAGGCCGGGGCGGCGATCGAGCCGGGGACCGCGGCCGCGATCCTCGTCTATGAGAACTCCTGGGCCGCGCCGTTTGCCACCGCCCTACGCAAGACCGGAGCCCAACTGGTGGCACAGGGACGGATCCCGATCAACGCCATCATCGCCACCCTCGACGAGCTCGAAGCCGCCGAGGCCTGAGTAGGAAGGACCAAGACATGCCAAGACTTCTTCGAAGCGTGGCGCGCACCGCTGTGGTAGCCGGGACCGCCACCGCCGTCTCCAATAACGTCTCCCGTCGCCAGGCTGGGAAATGGGCGGACCAGGAAGCGCAGCAACAGGCCGCTGCGCCTCCACCGGCCGCCGCACCGAGCACCGACGACACCCTGGATCAGCTGAAGGAGCTCGGTGAGCTCAAAGCAGCCGGAATCCTCACCGAAGAGGAGTTCGCCGCGCAAAAGGCGAAGATCCTCGGGGAGTAGATCACAGCTGCGTCGGGCCTCGGTAACGGCCTAGCTTCAAGCCGATTTGAAAGGTTTACAGGCCCTCGCCTTGGGCGGGCTCGCCCAGGCCTCGTTGCTGCTCAGCGGCCTGGCCGTCTACTGGGTCCGCCCATCGGCCAAGGTGATCGGGTGTCTGGCCGGGTTCGGATCCGGTGCTCTGATCAGCGCCGTGGCCTTCGATCTCATCCCGGAGAGCGCCGCGCTGGGTCAGGTGCAACTGGCCCTGTGGTTCTTGATCGGCGCCGCAATCTTCGTGGTCGCCGACTACTTCGTCGAGAAGAGGTTCGGGGAAGGAGACGACGCCGGCCCTCTCGGGATCGTCGTCGGCTCGGTGGTCGATGGAGTCCCCGAGTCGATCATCTTCGGCATCCAGATCGCAACCGGGCAATTGATCGGCGCCGCTTTCATCGCCGCGGTGTTCGTGTCCAATATCCCGCAGGCCCTTGCCCCGTCGGCAGCCCTTGCGGCGTCGGGTTGGGCGAAAGCGAGGATGGCCGGCATGTGGGGACTGGTGGTAGGGGCATGCGCCGTGACCGCCTGGCTCGGCTACGTCTTGGGGGCGCAGTTCGGTTTGGCTGGAGACCGGGCCGCAGCCCTCGCCGCCGGCGGGCTCCTGGCCATGCTCACCGACTCGCTGATGCCGTACGCGGTGCAGAAAGGCGGCAACCAGGCCGGGATCTGGACTGTGGTCGGCTTCGTCGCCTCCCTGGCTACGGTCTGACACCAGCGCATTCGTTTCATCCCCGGATATCCACAGGCCACCGATTCGCAGCCTCGTGGACATACCCCCAGGAGTAGCCTCGCCGGCGGAGGCGGTCGACCAATTAGGAGAACCATGAAAAGAATGACAATCGGTGTCGTGGTGGCGATGCTGCTGCTCGCAGCATGCGGCGACGACACCACCACAACGACGGGGTCGGACGGCACTACTGGGACGGGAGATACCACCGCGACGACGGCGTCCGGGGAGATGGATGCGTTGGTCACTGCCGCTCAAGAAGAGGGCATGCTGACGACCATTGCCTTGCCCCGTGACTGGTGCGGATACGGCGCGGTGATCGACGGCTTCAAGGCCAAGTACGGCCTGGAAGTGAACGAGCTCGACCCCGGTGCCGGCTCAGCCGAAGAGCTGGAGGCGATCGAGGCCAACAAGGACAACCCGGGGCCACAGGCGCCGGATGTTGTCGACGTCGGTCTCGCCTTTGGGCCACAGGCCAAGGAAGCCGCTCAGATCCAGCCCTACCAGGTAGCGACCTGGGATGAGATCCCTGAAGGTGCCAAGGACGCGGACGGCTACTGGTACGGCGACTACTACGGAGTGCTCTCGCTCTCGGTGAATACCGCAGAGGTGGACAGCCCGCCGGCGGAGTACGCCGACCTGTTGGACCCGGCATACAACGGGCAGATCGCCCTATCGGGTGACCCGTTGACTTCGAACGCCGCCATCCTCTCGGTGTGGGCCGCTGGGCTCGCGACCGGTGCCACCGGGGAAGAGGCTGCACAGGCAGGGTTGGAGTTCTTTGCCGAGCTCAACGATGCGGGCAACTTCGTGCCGATCGATGGGGACTCACGCACTGTTGGTATCGGGGAGACCCCGATCCTGATCGACTGGTCCTACAACTCGATCGCCAACGACGTGAACCTGGCCGGGAACCCCGAGCTGGAGACGATCGTGCCTGCCGACGGTCGGATCGCGGGTGTCTACGTGCAGGCGATCAGCGCCTATGCACCGCACCCGAATGCGGCCAAGCTGTGGATGGAGTACCTCTATTCGGACGAAGGTCAGATCCTCTGGGCACAGGGTTTCTGCCACCCGATCCGGTTCGAGGCAATGAGCGCAGCCGGCACTATCCCGGAAGACGTCCTGGCGCAATTGCCAAGCACCGAGGGAGCCCTGTTCCCCACGATCGACGATATCGCTGCCGCCTCGGCAGTGATCACCGAGGGCTGGCCGACTGTTGTCGGAGTCACAGTCGAGGAGAGCACCAGCGGCTAGCCACGACACATCGATTGGATCCGTGGGGGGCGCCAGGCGCCCCCCACGCTTCCGCCTCGGGCGCTATCTCGGCGTCCTCCCCTTCTTCGTCTTCTCCGGCCTCTTCCTGATCGGGCCCACCGTGATCCTCGCCTATCGCAGCCTGGAAGCACCGGATGGGAGCCTGACTCTCGACAATTACCGCAGCCTGACCGACCCCAACATCCTCGCCGCGTACGGGATGTCGATACGGCTCAGCCTGCTCACGGCATTCATAGGGGGGTTGTTCGGCTTCCTCCTCGCGTGGGCGGTGTCGATGGGTGGTCTCGGGCGCTCGAGCCGTTCCGGCCTGACCACGTTCTCAGGTGTTGCCTCCAACTTCGCCGGGGTCCCGCTCGCTGCCGCATTTGTCTTCACTCTGGGCCGGGTCGGGGTGGTCACCGCCCTCTTCGAGTGGCTGGGTGTCGACCTCTACGACACCGGCTTCAGCCTCTATACCTTCTGGGGGCTGGCGGTGGTCTATCTCTATTTCCAGTTCCCGCTCATGGTCCTGGTGATCCTTCCTGCCATCGACGGCCTGAAACGGGACTGGCGGGAGGCGGCCGAAAATCTCGGCGCCACCCCGGGCCAGTACTGGCGTCGCGTCGCCTTCCCCGTCCTGCTCCCGTCGATCCTGGGGACGATGATCCTTCTCTTCGGAAACGCCTTTGGGGCCCACGCCACCGCATATGCTCTCACCGGAGGAAGCGTTCCACTGGCCACCCTGCTCATCGGCCAGCAGATCTCCGGCGACGTGCTCAACAACCCGGGCCTCGGCTATGCGGTGGCGATGGGGATGGTCTTCATCATGGGGGCGTCGATCCTGATCTACTCGATCTTGCAGCGGCGGTCCGAGAGGTGGCTGGGATGACGATTTCCACCGCGCCGCTCCCGGTCGACATCGAGGCGCCTCTCCCGGAGCCCCGCGCCAAGAAGAGTCGGCTTGTGGCCTGGCTGATCTTCATCGGCGGAGCGCTCTACTTCTTGGTCCCGCTTGCCGCCACGTTTTGGTGGTCGTTGAGGGCCGAGAAGGACGTTCTGGGCTTCGAGGCCTACCGCCGGCTCTTCGCCGATTCCAACTTCCTGCCCTCCTTCAGCCAGTCGGTGGTCAACGCCATTGCCGCAATCATCCTCAGCCTGCTCATAATCGTCCCCACCGCCTATTGGGTGACCCTGAGGCTGCCGAGACTGCGCCCGGTGGTCGAGTTCATCACGCTTCTCCCCTTCGTCATCCCCGCCGTCGTCTTGGTCTTTGGCCTGATCCGCCTCTATGGGAGGCCTCCACTGCTCTGGACGGCCACCTACGGGAGCTCGCGGGTGCTTCTGATCTGCGCCTACGCCGCCCTGTCCTTCCCCTACATGTTCCGATCCGTGGACAACGGCCTGAGGGCGATCGACGTCCGGTCACTCACCGAGGCCGCCCAGAGTCTCGGGGCCGGCTGGCCGACGATCCTGCGCCGGGTGATCTTCCCCAACATCAGGGTGGCCTTGCTATCCGGAGCACTCCTCACGTTTGCCATCGTGATCGGCGAGCTGACCATCGCCCTCTTCATGGCGCAAAGAACCTTTGGGCCTTACATGGCAAACCTCACCCGGAGCAAGGTCTACGAGCCATCGGCGATGGCGATCATCGCTTTTGCCATAACCTGGGCGGCGATGGGGATGATCGCCTTGTTGACCAGACCGGGGAGGCGGGCGTGAGCACCGGATTTCTCAGCCTGGAGCGAGTTCGCAAGGAGTTCGAAGGCATCGTGGCGGTCGAGAATTTCGACCTCGACGTGGCGGCCGGTGAGTTCGTCAGCTTCCTCGGCCCGTCGGGCTGTGGCAAGACCACCACCCTGCGAATGGTCGCCGGGTTCGAGCCCCCGACGTCGGGCACGATCCGACTCGCCGGCAAGGACGTGACCTATGCCAAGGCAAATGAGCGCAACATCGGGATGGTCTTCCAGTCGTATGCGCTGTTCCCCAACATGACCGTCTCCGACAACATCGCGTTCGGGCTCAGGGTCAGGAAGGAGGAAGGGGCGGCACGTCAGGAACGCGTCGCCGAGCTCCTCGAGCTGATCAAGCTCCCCGACAAGGGCAAGTCCTACCCCAACGAGCTTTCCGGTGGACAGCAGCAGCGTGTGGCTCTGGCCCGTGCCTTGGCCATACGCCCGCAACTGCTCCTCCTCGACGAGCCACTCTCCGCCCTCGATGCCAAGATCCGCGACGAGCTGCGATACGAGATCCGGCGTATCCAACGCCAGCTCAACATCACCACCATCTACGTGACTCACGATCAGGAAGAGGCCCTGGCGTTGTCCGACCGCATAGTCGTCATGAGCCGGGGGCGAGTGGAACAGGTCGGGGCGCCGTTCGAGGTATACAACAATCCCGAAACGGGGTTCGTGGCGTCCTTCGTCGGACAGCTCAATCGCCTGCCGGCACTGGTCGTGGACGTCCCCGAGGGTAAGCTGAAGGTCGGTGGCTTCGAGCTTCGTACCACCTCCCCGATAGAGACCGCTGCAGGCACCGAGGTGTCGCTGATGATGCGGCCAGAGGAGCTGACACTCGACGCCGCCGAAGAGAACGTCCTCGAGGGCACGGTGGAGAGCGTCACCTTCCTCGGCTCGATCGTCCGGGTCCAGGTCGCGGTGGACGGCGGCCGCCTCACCGCCGACCTGTTCAACGAGCGCCTGCTCACCTTGCCGGTTGCAGGAGACATGACGCAGATCTCATTCCCTGCCCACGCCTGTTGGGTGATGGCCTGATTCTCGGTGGTGCTGATCACGGCCGCTGGTGCCACCTTCGAGGTCGATGCGGTCGCCTTCGACAAGGACGGGACCCTCATCGACCTCGACGCCGCCTGGGGCCCGGCAGCCCGTCATTGGGTGGAGACTGCCGCCGAGGGCGACGCACTATTGGAGCAAGACCTCGCTGCGGAGCTCGGGCTGTTCCACGCCACGGAGAATCTGGTGAAGGGCGGGCTGTTCGCGGTGGGCACCGTCGGTCAGCTCCACGAGACCACCCTCGCAGTCCTCTCCAGGCACGGAATCGATGAGTCGCGGGCGAATGCCATCGCCTCCTTGGCCAGAAAAGCCTCTGCGGAAGCGGGCGAGAAGGGGAACCTGGTGGCATTGGGGGACGTCGTCGGCACCATGCGCCGGCTCGCCGCGGGTGGGTGCACGTTGGCTGTGGTGTCAAGCGACGATCGGAGCGCGATCGACTCCGCCATCGAAGCCCTCGAGATCGGGTCACTGCTGGGCGCGGTGGTGTCCGGCGATGAGGGTCTGGCACCGAAGCCGGCCCCCGATGCCCTGCTCGAGGCGGCCCGCCGACTCGGGGTGAAGTCGAAGCGGATGCTCTACGTGGGCGACTCCTGGGTCGACGCGGCCGCGGGAGCTGCAGCCGGTGCTGCCGGCACAGTTCTGGTCGGTGAGCCCACGCCTGAAGCCCGGGAACGGGCTTCAGTGGTTGTGCCTGCCATCGACCATCTTCATCTGGGATGACCAGTCATGTCGTCAACCGAGGGCGATGAGCGCTATCCCGCCGGCGACCGCGGCCACCGTCCACAACTGAGATCTGGTCACCTCCTCGTGGAGGAGTAGTCGGGAGGCGACCACGGCCATGATCACCGATGTCTCCCGCACTCCGGAGACCAGCCCGACCGGGGCGCTGAGAGCGGCCGCCATCACCAGCAGGTAGGCGGCACCGGAGGCGAAGCCCCCGATCGCGGCCTTCCGCCAGTCGGCCTCGACCATTCCCAACATCGCTTTCGGCCCCCGCAATGCGAGCACAACCACCCCCAGCACCACCGCGAGGAGCACGAACTCCACCCCGATGACGGCGAGAGCAGCACCCTGCCTTCGGACCGCGGCGGCGTCGACCGAGGTATAGGCGGCGATCAGGAGGCCCGTGGCCAACGCGGCCCAGAGTCCGGCGCGATCCACCCGGCGCCAGGCGAGAAGGATGAGGGCTGCAGAGACGGTGAGCACACCGAGCCAGCCGACGGCCGTGATCTCATCATCGAGCAAGGCCACTCCGACGATTGCGATCAGCAGCGGAGACGACCCTCGTGCCATGGGGTAGACAAAAGAGAGGTCCCCGAGCCGATAGGCAAGGGCAAGCATCAATACGTAGCCGACCTGGACCATGACCGAAATGGCAATGAGCCCCCACACCGAGCGATCGGGAAGCCCGGTATAAGCGAGGACCGGGATGTTGAGGACTGCGGCTCCCGCCACCACGGTCCACGCCGCTACCAACTGGTCGTCGCTCGCCTTGACGAGAAGGTTCCAGAGGGCGTGTAGAGCCGCGGCCATGAGGGCCATGCCCAAAGCGATGAGGCTCATGTCACAGCGAAGCTACGACGAGGCCTCCATGACGGTGGTCGTATCAGAGCCGCGGGATCCAGACCCTCATGCTCGAGGGCCCCCGGTTTGCCCAACTGTGATATGGCCTCAACGGGACCGCGATCTCATCGCTCCTGGCCGGCGGCGAGGAGGACATCTCGTAGGGCCAACTCCCGTCGCCGAAGTCCAGGAGCCGCCCCGGGGCAGTGACAATTCCATTGCGTTCGGCGAGATCTCCGCCGACCTCGACGCCAACGGTGTCGACGGAGGCCTGAGCTGGCAGGTCCACTGATTCCACACAGAGCACCAGAGGACCGCGCTCCACCGCGGCGGTTCCCCGGATCGAATCGATGCGCGGGTCGGGAAACGTCCACCTCGGCTCCATGGGCAAGAACAACTCGATGTGGTCTCCCACCGCGACTCTTTCCACGACGGCGGTGCCGGGCCCGAGGCGTCGCGGATTGCCATTCTCGATGACCGTGGCCTCTTCGGCCCAGGCCGGGATTCGCAGGGTCAGCACCCACGGGGATGGGTCGGACTCGGTCACATCGAAGCTGATGGTGCCCTCATTGGGGTAGCCGGTCTTCACCTCCACGCCAACCCGGCGTCCGCCTTCGAGACTCGTCGACACCTTGCTGTCGGCGTATTGGTGGATCTGGATGCCCATCTCATCCGCCGTGGCCAGATAGGCGGCGAGTGACGCGTAGGTGCGGGCGATGTTGGTCGGGCAGCAGGACACCGCGAACCAGGGCTCACGGAGACTCGACGCTGCCCGATTGCTGACGAAGTTGGGAGAAGGCACCACGCCCGGCACATGCTGGTGCAGCGGGTTGGCGTAGAAGAACGACCTGCCGTCCGGCGCCGGAGAGGTCGCCACCACGTTGAACAGGGTGCGCTCTGCCAGATCGGCAAAACGCGCCTCTCCGGTGGCCAGGAGCAGGCGCCAGGAAAGCATCACCGAGGCAATACCGGCGCAAGTCTCGGAATAGGCCCGGTCGGGTGGAAGAACGAAGTCCTCGCCGAATCGCTCGCCGTCATGATGGGATCCCATGCCCCCGGTGAGATAGGTGCGGCGAGCAATGGTCCGTTCCCACTGCCCGATGATCGCCTCGAGCAGGCCCTCGTCCCCGGTCTCGACTGCGACATCGACCGCCGAGGCCGCCAGGTAGAGCGCCCGGACCGCATGCCCGGCGAAAGCCGCCTGGTTCCGCACCGGGACGTCGTCCTGGAAGTAGGACCTCCCCCAGTGGATGTCGGCCAGCGTCTGGTGGCCGCGACGGTCGATGAACAAACGCGCCTGTTGCAGGTACCGCTCCTCGCCGGTCAGCCGGGCCAGTTCCACGAGACCGAGCTCGATCTCGGGATGCCCGCCGACCCGTTCGATCCCACCGGGGCCGAAGGTCTGACAGACATGGTCCGCCGCCCGCCGTGCGATTTCCACGAATTGATCGTCGTGACCGGTGCGGGCCCGGGCCACAGCCGCCTGAAGCATGTGCCCGTAGCAATAGAGCTCGTGACCCCATTCCAGATCGCTGTAGCGGCCCGGCTGGCCGGGACGCCCGAACACCGTGCTGAGATAGCCGTCACTCTCCTGGGCCGGGGCAATGATCCCGGTCAACTCGACAAAACGCTCCTCGGCGTCCGGTGACCCGGATCGGCCCACCTCCCAGGCGGCAGCCTCCATGAGCTTGTACACGTCGGAGTCGGTGAAGACGACACCTTCGCGGTCTGCGGGAAGCCTTCCTTCGACAGCGGCGCGGAAATTGCCCACCCAGCCGAGGCGCTCCATCCACTCGTGACAGTGGGCGATCGTGGCCTCCGAGTTCACCTGTTGCCGGGTGCCCCAAAAGCCACCTGTGATTTCGACCTCCCCGATGCCGAGTGGGCGCAGCCGGCCCGAGGTTGGGACCACGGGGCGCCCGTCGAGTCCATGGCTCATACGTGGTCCTGCCAGCCGTGGGCCGGTTCGTATCCGAGGAGCTGGCGGGCGCGGTCGATGGACAGCAGGGTCTCCCTGCCGCTCACCGGCCGCCGGAGCGGTACCTCGGGATACACCTCGGCCATCAGGTCGGTGGAGTTGGCATGCATGACCGTGTCGGCCGCGGCCACAATCGCGATGTCTGCGTCCTTCAAGTCGGCGTCGAGCCCGAGGCGGATGGCAAGGGCCACATCCCGGACATCGACATAGCCCCAAAGGTTCCACTTGCGAAGACGGGGATCGTCCCAGAAGCCGGGAAACGCCTGATAGTCATCCGGCTCCATGATGTTGGAGATCCGGAGCCCGAGAAAAGGAATCCCGCTTTTCCGTGACAACTGGGCCGCCATCTCCTCGCCCAGCAATTTGGAGAGGGCATATGAGGTCTCGGGCCGGGGCTCGATCGTCTCGTCGATCGGGGCAAACGAGGGCGGTGTGTCGAAAGGGAGGCCGAGGACCGTCTCGCTCGAGGCCCACACCACACGCTCCACGCCGGTTGCGACTGCCGCTGCAAACACGTTGTAGGTGGAGAGCGTGTTGATCCGGAATGTCTCGGCTTCGGACCGGATCCCGGGCGCGGGGATGGCGGCCAGATGGATGACAGCCTCGGCGCCTGAGATCAGCTCGAGGGCCTGTCCCGTGTCGGTCAGGTCGGCGACCGCACACAGCCCGTGCGTGCTGCCGTCATGGCGGTTGTCGACGTTGAGGACTTCATGACCGTGCTCCCGAAGATCGGCTACGACCCAGCGGCCCGCCTTGCCGCTGCCACCTGTCACCACGATCTTCATCCGACGCTCGATTCGGCCATGAATTCGTATGCTACATTCGCTTTTTCGACCTTCGACCAATGCGGAGAGGGTGACTTCGATGCCAAATCTGAAGTTCGGCGCGGTGTTGTGGAGCCAGGCGAGCGATTGGGCCGGTTTTGTCGGGGCAGCGCAGACAGCCGACGAGTTGGGGTTCGACTCGATCTGGACCTGGGACCATCTCTACGCGATCTTCGGCGACCCCGACCAACCAGTGATAGAGGGCTACACCGCGTTGGCCGGGCTGGCGATGGTCACGGAACGAGCCCAGCTCGGCCTCTTGGTCGGCGCCAACACCTTCCGCAACCCGGGGTTGGTCGCCAAGTCGGTGGTCACCATCGACCACATGAGCGGTGGGCGGGCGATACTCGGTCTCGGTGGTGCCTGGTTCGGGACGGAGCACGAGGCTTTTGGCATCGACTTCGGCACCGGTTTCGGGCAGCGACTCGACTGGATGGATGAGGCGACCGCGGCCATCCGATCTCTGGTCGATGGAGAGGCGGTCACCAGCGAGGGTGGCGGGAGGTATCAATTTCGCGACCTTCGATTGAATCCGCTCCCGCAGCAGAGCCACCTCCCGATCATGATCGGTGGTTCCGGAGAGAAGAAGACCCTGCGCACAGTCGCCAAGTACGCCGACCAGTGGAATGCCTTTGGCACCCCGGAGGATCTGGTCCGCAAGGACGAGGTCCTCCGCGCTCATTGCCAGGAGGTGGGCCGGGACCACACCGACATCGAGCGGACGGTCGGAGCCAAGATCGTCATCCGTCGCACCGAGGCGGAGGCCCGGTCGGTGCTCGAGGACCTCATGGAACGCAACCGGACCCCGATGTCCGAGATCGCAGATGACCACACGTTCTGGGTGGGCACGGCCGACGCCCTGATAGAGAAGATGTTGTCCTATCGGGAGATCGGGTTTCACACCTTCCTCGTCGAGATGCCGGCGCCATACGACCGGGAGACCATGGAGACCCTCACCGATGTGGTGCGACCGGCTGTTGCCGAAGGGCCCTGACCACACGTCTCGAACCGAGGCTCGTGATGACCACTAGACAGGCACCAGCAGTCCGCCTGCTCGGAATCGGCCGACTGGAGGCGTACGAGGTGCCGGTGGAGGAGCCAGGGCCGGGGGAAGTCGTGATCAAGGTGCTGAGCGTGGGCCTCTGTGGCTCCGACGCCCACTGGTTCGAGGAGGGTGGGATCGGAGATGTGACCCTGCCGAATGGGGGGGTGATCCCGGGTCACGAGTTTTGCGGCATCATCGAGTCGGGTCCCAGGTCGGGAGAGAGGGTGGCTGTCGATCCCGCGATCCCCTGCCTCCGGTGCGTGCCGTGTGGTGAGGAGCGGTTCCACCTATGCCTCGACATGCGGTTCGCGGGACACGGGAGCATCAACGGGGCATTGCGAGGCCATCTCGTCTGGCCCGAGCGATGCCTGGTCACGCTCCCCGAGCGGCTCCCGGACGAAGAAGGGGCACTACTCGAGCCTTTGGGGGTGGCTCTGCATGCCATCGACCTGGGGATGGTCGGCCAGCGAGACCGCACGGCTGTGATCGGCTGCGGGCCGGTGGGCCTGCTCCTGGTCGCGGCCCTGAGGGCTCGCGGCCAAAAGGAGATCGTGGCCGCCGATCCACTCGAGCATCGTTTGGCCGCGGCGATGGAGATGGGAGCCAAGCCCCTTGGCGGCTCCGCTGTCAGCACTTCCGACATCGAGGTTGTCTTCGACTGCGCTGGCAGCGACCAATCGCTTCACACCGCACTCCAATTGTCACGACCCGGCGGTCGGATCGTCCTCGTCGGCGTGCCCTCAGGGGACCGCCTCAGCTTTCAAGCATCCTTGGCCCGGCGCAAGGAGGTTTCCCTCGCCCTCTGCCGTCGCATGCTCCCCAACGACCTGGCGCGGGCAGCCGAGCTCGCCGGCGATGGATCGGTGCCGCTCGGAGGTTTGATAACCCACCGCTATCCGCTGGCAGATGCGGTGACCGCCTTCGAGACACTGGTGGCGCGGACCGGGCTCAAGGTCGTGGTCCAGCCCTGACCTCGTGGGTACCCGTGGGTGAATCCAAGGGGAATCCGATGGCAATCACGGGGACATCCTCTGGAAATCCTATGCGGTCAACGCTATGCTGACATTCGTATTCAGGCTCGAGCGCCCGATGACATTCGATTCGACACTGGAACCTATGAAATCGTATGCCCTGCTAACTTGGTCGACCGTGTGCACGGTGCGGTGCACCCTGCGGATTGGGGACGAGAGGTGACCACCACCGAGGGCCGGTCCGGCGAGGCCAGACCCCGCCCGGTGACGATGCAGGACATCGCCCGGGCCGCCGGGGTATCTCAATCAACGGTCTCCCGTGTTCTCAACGACACCCCCACCTCGGTCCCGATTGCCGCCGAGACCAGAGAGAGGGTTCAGGAGGTCGCCCAGCGACTCGGATACCGCCCCAACCCACTGGCCCGAGGGCTGCGCGGCGCCCGCACCATGCTGCTCGGGGTCATCGTCCGCGATATCACCGACCCCTTCTTCGCCATGGCTATCGAGGCACTCTCCACCGAGGCCTTGTCCCGTGGCTACAACGTCGTCCTCGGGAGCGCGCACAGCAAGGCCGATGAGGCGATCGCGCTCCGCGCCGTCCTCGAAACCCGCCATTGCGACGCGATCGTCCTCCTCGGAGACATGAGAGACGAGCCCAAGTTCCTCGAGGACCTGCGAGCGTCGCAGACCCCGATGGTCGCGTTGTGGCATGGCACCGAGCTCGAAGGGGTCCCGACGGTCAACATCGACAATCGCGCCGGGGTTGTTGCTGCCATCGACCACCTCCTCGATCTCGGGCACACCCGGATCGGGTTCATCGGAGGGCGCCCGCTCGGCGACATTCGCGAACGGCGCACCACCTTCCTCGAGCACTTGGCTTCGAAAGGGCACCCGGCGGGCGATGAGTATGTGCAGAATGTGACCAACGACCCCGCAGGGGGTGACCTCGCCCTCCGAGCCCTGCTCTCGCTCGACCGGCCCCCAACGGCCGTTGTCTGCTCCACGGACCATTTGGCCGTTGGTGTGCTCCATGCGGCAGCGGACCTCGGTATATCGGTCCCCGGCGATCTGTCAGTGACCGGCTTCGACGACATCCCGATGGCGTCGTACCTGGTCCCGCCATTGACCACGGTGCACATGCCGGTTGGCGAGATGACCGCTGTGGCGGCGGCCCTGGCCATGGATGAGCCGAATGCCGGTTCCGAGATCCCGGTTCAGACCTTCGTCGCCGAGCCCAGCCTGGTGGTCCGCGGATCTACCGGAGAGGCGCCATCGAATGGGTGATGACTTCCGTGAGCTGCGCGACGTGGTTGCGGCGGCGAACCGCAGCGTCGCCTCGGCAGGGCTCGTCGTGCAGGCATTCGGGAATGCCAGTGAAGTGGACCGCGATCGTGGCGTGTTTGCGATAAAGCCGAGCGGAATCCCATGTGACTCGGTGGTCGGCGACGACATCGTCGTGGTTTCGCTGAGCAACGGGGAGACTGTCTGGTCTGACAATCGGCCGTCGTCCGATACCCCGACACACCGCGTGATCTACAACGGGATCGAGTCGGTTGGTGGCGTCGTCCACACTCATTCCAGGTACGCGACATCCTGGGCTCAGGCGCACCGCCCGATCCCATGCCTGGGGACCACCCATGCCGACCATTTCCGGGGTGAGGTCCCCGTCACCCGCCCTCTCTCGCCCGACGAGATCGAATCCGACTACGAGGAGAACACCGGCCGGGTAATCGTGGAGATGTTCGGCCCCGGGTCATTGCACCCCGACGAGGCCCCGGGCGCATTGGTCGCCTCCCATGGCCCGTTCGTGTGGGGCCGCGATGGCGCGTCGGCCGTGGCGATGGCGTCTGCCGTGGAGGTGATGGCGGAGCTCGCCACCCATACCCTGTTGATCAATCCCGACCAGAAGCCACTCGGAATGGCCCTCCTCGAGCGCCACTTCACCCGGAAGCACGGCCCGATGGCGTACTACGGCCAGCCATGACCGGAATCAAGGCAGTGGTTGGAGTCGACTTCGGCACCGAGTCAGCTCGAGCTGTACTCGTCGATGTCGCCAATGGCCACGAGCTCTCCACCGCGGTCCACCGCTATCCCTCAGGGGTCATCGACCAGCGCCTCCCCGACGGGGGCCCGATGCTTCCCCCGGACTGGGCGCTTCAGGACCCAGACGATTATCTGGTTGCGCTCGGTGAGACCGTGCGATCCGTGCTGGCCAAGAGCCAGCTCGACCCCGGCGACGTGATTGGGATCGGAATCGACTTCACCGCCTGCACCATGCTCCCGGTGACGGCCGACGGCACCCCGCTCTGCCGGTTGTCCGACCTGCGACAGAACCCCCACGCCTGGGTGAAGCTCTGGAAGCACCACGCGGCTCAGCCCGAAGCGGATCTCATCAACGAGACCGCAGCGAGCAGGGGCGAAGAGTGGCTCGACCGCTACGGGCGACGCACCTCATCCGAATGGTTCTATGCCAAGGCGCTCCAGATCTTCGACGAGGCGCCGGAGGTGTACCGGCGCGCCGATCGGCTGATCGAGGCGGCGGACTGGGTCATCTGGCAGCTCACCGGTGTCGAGACCCGCAATTCCTGCACCGCCGGCTACAAGGCGCTGTGGTCGAAACAGGGAGGCTTTCCCGACCGTGAGTTCTTCGCCGCCCTTTCCCCCGGTTTCGCCGACATCGTCGACGAGAAGATGTCCCGCACCATCTCGAGCCCGGGACAGCGGGCAGGCGTCGTCGATGACGCGGCATCCAGCCTCACCGGGCTGGCACCGGGCACCCCCGTCGCAGTGGCCAATGTCGATGCCCATGTCTCGGTCCCGGCGGCGACAGTCGTCCAAGCGGGCCGCCTGGTCGCGGTCATGGGCACCAGCACGTGCCATCTCGCCCTGGCAGACGTCGACCGTGTGGTTCCCGGTTTTTGCGGAGTCGTGGAGGACGGGGTCATCCCGGGGATGTTCGGATACGAGGCGGGCCAGGCGGCGGTCGGTGACATGTTCGCCTGGTTCACCGACCTCCTCGGCGGCGGCAGCGGGCCTAACGAAGCCAGCCATCAGCAGCTCGAGTCCGAGGCAGCTGGGCTGGCGCCTGGTGAGTCGGGGCTGGTTGCCCTTGATTGGTGGAACGGCAATCGGTCGATCCTCGTCGACGCCGACCTCACCGGCACGATGATGGGGCTGACCCTGGCCACCGGGCCCGGAGAGATATACCGGGCGCTGCTGGAAGCAACTGTGTTCGGTACCAAGGTCATCGTCGACTCCCTCGAGGACGTCGGGATCCCGGTGGAGGAGATCGTGGCCTGTGGCGGCCTTCCCTTCCAGAACCGCCTGCTGATGCAGTTGACCGCCGATATAACCGGGAGACCGGTGCGGGTCGCCGAGTCCCGTCAGGCCCCTGCCCTCGGGGCCGCCATGTTTGCCGCGGTTGCCGCTGGATCACGCCAGGGCGGCTACGACACGATCGTCGATGCCTCGGCTGGCATGGCACGGCTCGGGGCCGACGAGTACCTGCCCGATGACGCGAGCCGGGCGGTTTACGACGACCTCTACGGGATCTATCGCGAGCTCCACGACACCATGTCCTCGAGCGCTTCACCAATGCGAAGGCTGCGCATGGTCCAGGACCACGCCCGCAAGGCGACGGTGGTCCCGGCATGAAACCACTCGACGATTTCGAGGTCTGGTTCCTCACCGGAAGCCAAGGGCTCTACGGAGAGGACGTGCTGCGCCAGGTCGCCGACAACTCTGCTCAGATCGCCGCCGGGCTCGACGCCGCCGACCCGGTACCGGTGCGCATCGTGGCCAAACCGGTCGTGAGCAGCCCGGAGGCAATCGAAAGGGTTTGCCGTGAGGCCAACGCCAGCAGCACTTGTGTCGGGGTGATCGCTTGGATGCACACCTTCTCCCCGGCCAAGATGTGGATCCCGGGGCTGATGGCGCTGGACAAGCCGCTTCTCCACCTTCACACCCAGTTCAACCGGGACCTCCCGTGGTCTGAGATCGACATGGACTTCATGAACCTGAACCAGGCGGCCCACGGTGACCGCGAGTTCGCCTTCGTCCTCAGCAGGCTGCGGGTGTCGAGAAAGATCGTGGTCGGGCACTGGCAAGACCCGGCGGTGGCGGCCAAGCTGGGGAGCTGGGCCCGGGCCGCCTGCGGTCGGCACGAGGCACGGAATCTCAAGGTCGCACGGTTTGGCAGCAACATGCGCCGGGTCGCGGTCACCGACGGCGACCGGCTCGAGGCACAGGTGAGGCTCGGCGTTGCCGTCGATGGGTTCGGCGTCTCCGATCTGGAGACCGCAATGACCGGCGTCGAGAAGATGGCGATTCACAAGCTGATCGGGGAGTACCACGATTTGTACGACGTGGCCCCCGAACTGGCGCAAGGAGGCGAACGTCACGAGTCGCTGGTCGAGGCGGCCAGAATCGAACAGGGCCTACGCGACTTCCTCGACGAGGGGGGCTTCAAGGCGTTCACCGACACCTTCGAGGACCTCGCCGGGCTCCCCCAACTCCCCGGCATCGCCGTGCAACGTCTGATGGCCGACGGCTATGGGTTCGGCGCCGAGGGCGACTGGAAGACCGCGGTGCTGGTCCGGGTGATGAAGGTCATGGGCACCGGGCTCGGCGGTGGCGCGTCGTTCATGGAGGATTACACCTATCACTTCGGCGAGACCGGCCCCAAGGTCCTCGGGGCCCATATGCTCGAGGTGTGCCCCTCGATCACCGGGGACCGACCCTCGTGCGAGATCCACCCCCTGTCGATCGGAGGCAAGCCCGACCCGGTGCGCCTCGTTTTCACTGCCCGCACCGGGCCCGCGGTGGTTGTCGGCCTGATCGACCTCGGTAACCGCTTCCGGCTGGTCGCCAACGAAGTCGAGCTTCTCGAGCCCGACGCGCCGATGCCACGCTTGCCCGTAGCTCGCGCCGTGTGGCGCCCGGTGCCCGACTTCGCGACGGCGACGTCGGCCTGGTTACTGGCCGGCGGCTCCCACCACACCTGCCTCTCCCTCGATCTCGACCTGGAGATCATGGGGGACTTCGCTGCCATGAGTGGAATCGAGCTCGCCGGGATCGGCGCCGAGACGACCTATGCCGGTTTCGAGAAAGAGCTCCGCTGGAATCAGGCATACCACCACCTGGTTGCCGGTCCCTGAGCCGAATCCGATCGTTATCGCCGCCCGGCGCACCCTGTCTTGACTACGATTGACAGCAATGCGTTGTATGCATAGGATTTCAGCGCAGGATGACACCGGATACGTACCAATTCCGGTGCTTGAGAGACGACAAGAATCGTCCGGTAACCGTGAGGAGGAACCAGGTGAGGACAAGTAAGCAAGATCGCGAGCGGGGCAGGACGTCGGTGCTGCTCCTGATCCTGTCGGTGGTGATGGCGATGCTGATCGCGGCATGTGCCGACAGTGGTGCGGAACCGACCACCACCGCCGGCGGGGACGAGCCCAGCACTACCGAAGCCGCAGCTCCGAGCACCACGGCCGCGCCCGCCGAGACCACGACGTCTGCAGCTTCCGAGCTGGTGGTCGCCTGCGACACCACCGTGACGTCGGACGCCCCCGGGGCGATGACGATGTGGGAACGCAGCGGTGGCAACGGCCAGATGGTGGACGCGCTGGTTTGCGCCTGGAACGATCGCAACCCCGACCGCCCCATCAACTTGGAATACATCGAGCACACCGACATGGTGTCCCGTCTGGCCACCGGTCTGGCGAGCGGCGACGTTCCCGACCTGATGGGGCTGGACCTGATCTACGGCCCGCAGTTCACCAGCGCCGGACAGCTCCAATCGATCACAGGAATGATCGACGAGGCCTACTTGGCGACTGCCAGCCAGGGTCATATCGATGTCGCCACCTGGGAGGACGAGCTCTACGGAGTTCCCCTGTACGCCGACGTGTCCGCCCTGTTCTGGAACAAGGACCTGTTCGAGGCCGCCGGGCTCGACCCGGAGGTTCCCCCGACCAACCTGACCGAGCTCCACGACATGGCCACTGCGATCACCGCGTTGGGCGATGGCAACTACGGCTACTACCTGGCCGGCAACTGCGCAGGGTGCAACATCTTCACTTTCGGCCCAATGATCTGGGCAAACGGTGGAAAGATCGAGCCCGCCGCGCCGGGTGACGAGGCGATGGTCACCCCCGAGGTGATCGCCCCGGTGCTGGAGTGGGCTCGGATGATGCACCAAGAGGGTCAGATCGACCCCGCCGCTCAGGCGGAGACCGGCGCCACCTTTGCCGAGGTCTTCGGCTCGGGCAAGGTCGGAATCATGGGCACCGGGAACTTCAACATCACGTTGGTCACCGGGGCCGAGGGCATCGAAGGTCAGAACCCGGACATGAACTTCGGGATCACGGTGATCCCGGGGCTGGAGACAGGCGACGCCTCGTCGTTTGCCGGGGGCGACATCGTGGTGGTCCCCGAAGGGAGTGAGCGCCTCGAGGACGCGGTCGACTTCATGAACTTCATCCTCTCCGATGAGGTCCAGGTCGAGGCCTACGCCAAGCTGCTCAACATGACCACCCGGTCCGACATGGCGGACAACATCTACTTCCAGGAGAACCCGTTGGTTCAGGACGTTGCCCAGGCGATCGAGATCGCCCAGACCCCGTTCACCCTGAAGTTCTTCGAGCTGATCAACTCGCCACAGGGACCGTGGCTGCAAATGTTGCAGCGGGTGTACTACAGCGACGACGATATCAACACCGTCATCGCCGATGCCAAGGCGCAAATGGAGGCGATCATCAACGAGTGATCTTTGATCACTCCATGGACTTCGAAGGGCCGCGGTGTCGACCTCCGGGCGCCGCGGTCCTTTGTCGACCGCAGCAGACGGTCAAATGCCTCGTCAAATAACATCGGCTTCGACCAGGTTGTGACTGGAGCTCAGGGGATGCATACCACCGCTCGCAGCAGGCTCACCGGCTTCTGGTACGTCTTGCCGGCACTGCTGTTCGTGGTGACCTTCACCGCCTGGCCGTTTCTGCAGATGGTGTGGATCTCATTCAACGAGTGGTCCCTGATCACACCGCCCAGCTTTGTCGGGTTCCAGAACTACCTAACCGCCTTTGCCGATTCCCAGTTCTGGGTGTCACTCCGATTCACCCTGAAGTACACCCTGCTCATCACCCCGATCCTCATGATCGGTGGCTATCTCATCGCCCTCCTGGTCACCCCCAACAGCCGGCTGAGCCGCGCCACCCGCACTTTCGTGTTCACCCCGGTCGTCATCGGGCTCGGTGCCTCCAGCTTCCTCTGGTATTGGCTGTTCAGCCCCAACTACGGGCTGATCAACAAGTTCCTCATGGATATCGGGCTCATCGACACCCCGATCCTGTGGCTCGGGGTCGACGCCGGGTTGTCCAATTGGGCGGTGATCGCCTCCATCACCTGGAAGGTCCTCGGCTTCGGGATGATCCTCTTCGTCGCCGCGATCCAGGCCATCCCATCTGAGATCAACGAGGCCACCATGGTGGACGGCGCCGGATTCTGGCAGCGGGTGCGAAAGGTGGTTCTCCCCCTGACCAGGAAGACCATCCTTCTCGTGACCCTGGTCAGCGTCATTGGCTCTTTGCTCGCTTTCGACCAGTTCTACATCATGACCGCCGGCCAGCCCCGGAACCTGACCGCCACCTCCGTCTTCTACATCTACCTCAACTCATTCCCCTATTTGAAGTTGGGTTACGGGGCCACCCTCTCCATGATCCTGGCGTTGATCGTCCTCGGGTTCACCATCGTGCAGATGATCCTCACCAGGAGGAGCGAGACGTGACCCGGGCATTGTCGGACCCCGTGCAGGCCAGGGTCCTGGAACCGGAGTTGGAACCGGGCCGCCGGGCACCCCAGGTCAGCAGTCGCTTCTGGGCGGGTCGCAATAAATATCTGCTGGGCGCGATATGCATCGTCATCTGCCTGGTGATGATCACTCCCCTGGTGCTCTCGGTGGCCGCCTCACTCAAGTCACCGGCCGAAGCGGCGGCGGTTCCCCCTATCTACTTCCCCACCCAAATCAGCCTGGAGAACTACGACAACTTGTGGAACTACGGGTCTGGGTTACCCCACTATCTGGGAAACAGCCTGTTCACCGCGTTGATGACCATCGTGATAACGCTGCTGCTCACCGTGCCCGCCGGCTACGGGTTGGCCCGGTTCCCGATACCGGGCAAGGAGGCGATCTTCGTGCTGCTCTTGCTGGCACTGATCATCCCCTATCAGGCCCTGCTCACCCCGATCTTCCTCATGTTCTCCACGTTGGGCCTGACCAACAATCTGCTCGGGCTGGCCATTGTCCACACCACCATTCAGCTCCCGTTCAGCCTCTACATCATGCGCAACGCCTTCGAGGCGGTGCCCCGTGAGTTGGAAGAGGCTGCGCTCGTCGACGGGGCCAACTCCTGGCAGATCCTGCGTCGGGTGTTCCTGCCGACGATGGTGCCGGCGGTGATCACCGTCACCCTGTTCGCCTTCGTCACCTCGTGGAACGAGTTCCTGGGTGCCCTGGTGATGATGAGGAACGACAGCGGGCTCACCCTCCCGCTCCTCCTCGCTTTGACCCGTACGGTCACCAGCCTCGGCAGTACCGACTGGGGGATGCTCCAGGCCGGGGTGACCGTCGCCGTCATACCCTGCGTAGTGGTCTTCTTGCTCCTCCAGCGCTACTACGTGTCCGGCCTGCTCAGCGGTGCGGTGAAATAGGCGTCGAGTCGTCGTCGGAGCCCGCGTTCGCGTGCGAAGGGCCTGGGTACTCACCGCTCGTGTCAGGGGAGCTCTTTCCCAGCATCGCAGTCGCCGAGTCGTGCACCGGAGGGATGCTGACCGCCCGGTTCGTCGATACCCCGGGTAGTGGTCAATGGTTCAAGGGAGGCATCATCCTCCAGCTGGTCACATTCGTCTTCTTCGCGACCTACGTCATCCATCGCGGATCGCCGCAAAGCCGTGATTCGGCTGACGAGATGGCTTCGGACATCAAGGCCATCCGGGAGAAGATGGGCGCCTGAGAATGGTGGCGGTCCTTATGCTTCGGTTCGTGTCGCCTGGATATCGCTGAGTCGGTGACGGAGGCATGCGCGTCGTAGAACGAAGGTTCCCCCCGGTTCCAGCGTCCGCGCCGCAGGCGCGGCACTTTGTGTTGGCGCTTGGTTGGAGTGACGATGCCGATGTCAACCAGAAACTCGCCATCGTTGTCTCGGAAGTGGTGACCAATGCGATCCTGCACGCTCGCACTCCTTTCATCGTGTCCGTCGACGCGGGCGAGGAGGCAATCCGGGTTGCCGTAACCGACGAGTCTTCGGCGCTTCCCGCAAAGCGCGACTACGGATCAGAGCAACCGACGGGACGTGGCTTGCACATAGTCGAGGAGATCGCCGACAGATGGGGTGTCGCCCCTTCCCCACCCGGCAAGACGGTTTGGTTCGAGTTCGAGGGAAGAAGGTAGGAAATTGGACAATCCAGAGATGAGCGTCGAGGTCGCCCTCAAGGGGGTCCCGGTCGACCTCTGGCAGAGGGCGTCGGCCCACCAGGATGCGATCAAACGGGAGTTCGACATCCTCATGGCTGACCTTGGCCAGGATTCGGTGCCTCATCTGTTGGCAGAGATGATGTCCGGTCTCGATGTGCAGTTCGCAGGGGTCGGCGACTCGACCTGGGCGCAGCTCTATGAGGCCGCCGAGAGAGGCCAACCCGAGGTGGACCTGGTTTTCAGAGTGCCGCCCGAAGTGGCGCCCGCGGCTGCCGAACTAGACAGGATGCTGGACCAGGTCGACGACTTCTGCAGAAGCGGCGATCGTCTGCTGACACTGGCTACGCCACCGGAGCTCGCCTCGTTCCGTCGTTGGCTCCTGGGAGAGTTCACCCGACAGATCGAGCAGGGACTACCCCCGATCAGTTGGACACAATACGAAGAGCCAGCCAATCAAGTGACAGATGGCTCGAGCACGATCTCGGATGCACCAGCCAATACGAGGATCGACTTCGAAGGCGAGCTGGACCTGGCCACTGCAGGAGCGCTACGCGATTCCATCATCAGCGCGCGAGTCACGGAAGGAGGAACCTTGCTGCTCGACCTGAGCAGGGTCACCTTCATCGACTCGGTCGGGCTCAGCCTCCTCGTGACCGCGCACAACCGCTTTTCCGACGACGGCGGCCACATGCAAATCATCTTCCCCGATCGACTTCGCCGTTTCATCGAGATGACCGGGCTGTTGGACGTCCTCGACGTCGAGTTCGTAGATCAGGATTCCGGACGTGACTCGTCGGGAGAGGGCTCGTAGCGAAGCGCAACGATCACGACGTCGTCCTTCCATCCTTCGCCCGGCATCAATGACTCCAATAGTCGGTCGCACATTTCCCCGGGTGCCAATCGGCTCAGTCGCACTGCTTCCGCCCGGAGGCGATTCAGGCCGTCATCGAAGTCCTCTCCACGTCGCTCGATCAGCCCATCGGAATAGGCCAGCATCACCGCGCCTGGCTGGAGTTCGATCCGCCCCTCGGGGCGATCGCCTATGACCCTGCGATGAATCGGCGCCGATCGACCACCGAGCAACCAAGAGGCACCTCCGTCCGGATTGATCACCAGCATCGGAGGATGGCCGGCCGAGGCGAATCGAAGCTCGCCGGACTCGGGATCGAGTATCGAGTAGCAAGCCGTTGCGAAGTCGGTCCCGCCTGAGCCCGCAGCGAACTCGTCGAGTTGTGAGAGGAGACCCCCAGGGCTCCTGTTATTGAGCGCCAGCGCGGCGACCGCAGTCCGCATTCGCCCCATCGCAGCCGACGCCTCGAGACCGTGGCCGACGACATCGCCAACGGTGATTCCGACTCTGCCATCCGGGAGTTGAATCAGGTCATACCAATCGCCACCAACGATGAGGGCCTCGCTACTCGCTTCGTACCGGGCAGCCACCGAAACCGAGTCGTGTGGCGTGTCTGCCCGGTCGGGGAGGAGAGCCCTCTGCAGTCGCAGGGCGATGTGGTGCTCTACACGGCGGTCAGCCTCGGCCAATCGAGCCCGTGTCAGGGCTTCGACGGACCGCGAGATGGCGGACTCTCTTTCGTTTGACTCGGCGGCCAGGATCAGCCCGGCGATCGTGAAGATGCCCAGCCGGAGCTTGATGACCACTAGGGCGGTCGCTTCCGAGAAGGCCTCGGATAGACCCATATCGAGGTTGCCGGTATCGAAGGCGAGAAACATTGCGATGCCGGAAGTGACGATGAGCACGATCACCGCGACCGCGCGCGGCCCGAAGAAGGCTCCCGCAATCACGATCGCCATCAGCTCCACGTAGAAGAGTGGGACCTCGCTCAGGTAGAGGATGCCCACGGTGAGCAGGACCGTCCCGCCCAAGAGCAATGCTCCTCGACCCGATGCCATGGAGCGACGATCGGGACTCGACCCCCAGACAAGAATCGCACTCCCGATGATGAGGACACCCAGAGCATCGCCGAGCCACCACTGCCAGAAGGTCGTCAGAAAATCGTCGCCCCCCAGGAGTCGGTTCGCGCCCGCCCCAAGCAGGGCTCCGACTGCGGGCCCAATGAGGACCGCACCGACCAGAAATACCCAGACGTGACGCAGGCGGGCAAGGTCGAGCTCTGTCGTGAACCGAGCGACCACGAGTGCTCCGATCAGAGGCTCGATTGTGTTTGCCGCGACGAAACCTGCCGTCGCTGCAGGCGACAGGCCGGCAAGCAGGTCCATGGTCGCCTCCGCTATCGCGGCGCCTGCCAACACCACCCACCACCTGTGACGCGGGAGCCTGAGGAGGAAGGCAACGGTGATCCCAGCCGGGATGAAGAACACACCGGAGAGCCCCGACATCTCGATCAACTCCAGCGCCAGCTGTGAGCCCGCCGCATACGTGATAGCCGTCAGGAGGAAGAGCCCGATCGTGCCCCGAGCCCGCGCCGAGGGCCAGTCCCACCTTCTGGCCGTCATGGGCGATCCGACACCCTCTAGGTCCGGAGTTACCTGAAAAGGACCAAGTCCCATGACCCCCCTCGAACGATCGGGCGAGCGTACAGGGGTCGCAAGAGTCGGGAACGCCGCCTGGCGGCCGCAGCCGAGCCGTTGATTACATTCCGCTGGTGAGCGTCATCGTTGAGGCCGGCGGGGAATGGACGAACTGGGTTGGCAACCAGACCTTCACCCCGCGTCAGGTGGTTCCCGCCGGCAATGAGTCCGATATCCGGGACGAGGTGGCCAAAGCCTTGTCCGGCGGGTACCGGGTGCGAACTGTGGGCACCGCACACTCCTTCACCCCGATCGTCGAAACCGACATCCTGCTGGACACTGGCCCGATGCGGGGGATCATCGAGGTCGACCGGGACCAGCTGACGGTCAGGGCCGGGCCCAAGACCACCATCGGTGATTTCGGCGACCCGCTGTGGGAGCACGGCCTGGCCCTGGCCAATCAGGGCGACATCGACACCCAGGCCATCGCGGGCGCCATCGCCACCGCGACCCATGGCTCTGGGCTCAAACAACCCAACTTCTCGGCCGCTCTCACCGCGGCGAGGCTCGTGAACGGCATGGGTGAGGTGGTGGAGGTGTCGAGCAGGATGAACGGCAACGATCTGGCCGCCGTCCAGACGTCCATCGGCCTGCTCGGGATCATGACCGAAGTGACTCTCAAGGTTGTCCCGGCCTACGAGCTGCACGCCAGGGTCGACATAATCAAGTACGACGAGGTGATGGAGACCTTCGAGTCGGATCTCGAGGCGTATCGGCATTTCGGGTTCTTCTGGATGCCGACCGACGCCTCCGCCGCTCTCTACAACCTGCATGACGCGGGGGCCGACGACTGCGTGGTCAAGCGGTATCGGGAGGTCGAGATCGGGACACCCCGTGCAGGACTGCCACCCAACCAGCGCATCGACCGCTCCTACCGGATCTACCCGATGGTGTATGACCCCAATTTCCACGAGGTCGAGTATTTCCTTCCCATCGAGCACAGCCGGGAGATCATCAATCGCATGCGGGATCTGATGATGCGCTGGCTTCCGCTCAGCCTCTACCCGCTGGAGATCCGCGTCGTCGCCCGGGACGGCGCCTGGATGAGCCCGAACTATCAGCGTGACAACCTGGTGGTGTCGATATCAGGGGAGCCGGGGAGCGACTACTGGCCCTACCTGCGTGCCTGTGACGACCTCTTCGCCGAGTACGGAGGCCGGCCGCACTGGGGCAAGATCCATTTCATGACCCCGGAACGGATCGCCGGCCTGTTTCCCAGGTACCGGGACTTCCTCGAGGTGCGGCGCCGTTTCGATCCCGACGGTGTCTTCCTCAACCCCCACCTGGAGGGGCTCTTCTCCTGATCCCCCCGCAAACCGGATCGTCGCTGGATCAGCCCCGGTCCCGGGAGTCACACCAGGCCGTGGTCACCGCCCGGATCTCACCGCCCGCCGACTCCACTTCCGCCAGGTCGGCGAAGTTCATGTAGCGAGCGGTGTCTCCCCCGCCGACCAGCCTGGGATGCTTGCCCGGGATGTTGGCTCCGGTGTGGAAGAGGAGACTCACGTGCGCTTTGGACCGAGGGTTGAAGCTCGCCATGTTGCCCTTATAGACGAAGGTCGGCGTCTTCCACTTGATGGTCTCCGACATCCGCTCCTCCTCGAGGATGATCTCGCGCACCCGCAGCATGGGCTCGATCATCGGGTTGTCGTAACTCTCGAACCACTCGTCGACTTCGGCTGCCATATCCGGCTCCTGCTCTTGCGGGGTTCCGATCCTATGTGTCGAGCGGTGGCGATCGGACGACGTCGACGCTCGAATTAGGGTGGCCGGATGACCGCCATCGAATGGTTGTTGGACTCGGACCCATCCATTCGCTGGCAGGTGATGCGGGACCTCACGGACGCTTCCGACGAGGCCGTTGCCGCCGAGCGCGCACGCGTCGCCAGTGAAGGTTGGGGTGCCCGGCTGCTCTCCCTACAGGGCCCCGACGGCCAGTGGGATGGCGGCACCTACCAGCCGGGTTGGGCCGACCCCTATGTCTACGTCCCCGCCTGGACATCCACGACCTTCACCTTGCTGCTGCTTCGTGAGATGGGGCTGGACCCGGAGAGTGAGGAAGCGCGACGTGCAGTGGCCCTGGTCAGAGACAACAGCAAGTGGGAACACGACGGACAGCCGTTCTTCGAGGGTGAGGTGGAGCCCTGCATCAACGGGATGGCAGTGGCACTGGGCGCCTACTTCGGCCAGGACGTTCAGGGCATCGTCGACCGCCTCGTAACGGAGCAGATGGGCGACGGCGGCTGGAACTGTGAGCAGGAGACCGGCTCCACCCGTGGGTCGTTCCACTCCACCATCTCCGTGCTCGAGGGCTTGCTGGAGCACGAGCGGGCAACGGGTGGTTCGGCCGTTGCGACCGCTGCCCGGCTCAGAGGCGAGAAATACCTCCTCGAGCGGCGCATGCTCCGCTCCCTGTCGTCCGGTGAGGTGATCGATCCCGCATGGACCCTCTTCTCATACCCGACACGCTGGCACTACGACGTGCTGCGAGGGCTGGACTACCTGCGGACCGCTGACGCGGATCCCGACGATCAGGTGGCCGAGGCACTGGAGGTCGTGGAGAAGAAGCGCGGCGAGGACGGACGATGGCTCCTGGAGAATCCCCACGAAGGCCCGGTCCATTTCGAGATCGACGAGGGCGAGGGCAAGCCCAGTCGGTGGAACACACTACGGGCCATGCGGGTCCTGGATTGGGCGGGCCGCGATCTATAGGAGGGCCGTCGGATGGCAGCCGTCGACTCCACCGGGCGTTCCTGGCTCCCATCGCCCAAACGCTGAGAGGAAAAGGTCTTGTGCCCGCAAACAATTCGGGGAGAGCCGGACACTTAGTGAATCGATGACCTATTGGAGCACAAGGCGCGCCCCGGGAGTGGTGTGAGCAGAGAATCGAAACGTCGCCATCGGTTCGATGCGCTTTTCGACGCCTACCGACTCGACATCGCCTCGTACTGCGGTTGGCGAACCGGGTCGAGGGCCGACGCCGAGGACGCAGCTGCCGAGACCTTTCTCGTCGCCTGGCGAAGGATCGACGCCGTTCCGCCCGGCGAGGGCGCTCGAGCGTGGTTGTACGCCACCGCGCGTCGGGTCACCGCCAACGTGCGGCGGGCACAGCGGCGGAGCGACGCCCTGGCCGATCGTCTTTCCCGAGAGTGGTCCCTTGGTCCCCTCGATGACGCTCCGGTCTCGCCGGAGGAGATCGCAGTGCACGAGGCGCTGGGCAGACTCAACGAACACGATCAAGAGGTCCTCCTGCTGGTCGAGTGGGAGGGCTTTCGCCCGGCCGAACTCACCCGCGTGCTCGGATGTGAGGAGGTGACCGCTCGAGGACGGCTCTACCGGGCCCGAAATCGGTTCCGTGAGGCGTTCGAAGCGGTCCTCGAGCAGCAGGCGGAATCCGCATCGCATCAAGCCCTGGTCAAGCCGGGGCCTCACACACCAGACACGAGAAGGGCTCGAGCATGAACCTCACTGACAGCCTCGACGCACTCCGGAGTGCCAATCCGCGCCGCAGGCCTGGCTTCGCAGAAATGGCGACCGATCTCACCCGCAGCACGAAGCGCCTGGCACGGCTCGACACGACAGAACCAGCCCGTGGCCGAGCAGCGGATTCAGGTCGCCCCTTCCGGCGGTGGCCTGTCATAGGGATCCCGGCCGCCGCCACAGTCATCGCCGTCGTGGTGAGCCTGGTTGCCATTGGTTCCCCGGTCGGGCCCCTGACCGTGTCGCCGGCGGCGGCCATGCGGCAGGCGGTGACCGTGAGCGCCGATGCCGCCGAGCAATCCGGAACCGTCGAGATCGAAATCACTCAGGACGGAGTCCTGTGGGCCGCGAAAACCGTGCGATGGAACGGGTCCGACCTCGCCATGACCACCAACGACCCCACACGTGCCGGTCGGGGTGACCTGTTGGTCGTCGACGGGACGATGTACGCCCCCGACCCTGAGGTCGTCGATGGCTGGCTGGAGCTCGGCTCCCCGGCGAGCGTCGATCCCGACTCCGGGACCACACCGGACGAATACCTGACTGCCGTCCGCGAGGACGCCGGCGGAACCACCTTCGGGCGGATCACCGCCGAGATGACCGACCTCACGACCAGTCAGAGGGCGGATGGGACCACGGTTTATCACGGAAGGGTGCCAGCCGGGGCCCTTGCCCGGGAGACCGGCATCAAGGACGGCCAAGAACTCCGGGTTCTGCCCTACGGCTACGTCGCCCACGACGACGCCGACAACCCGGCCACCCTCATCGACGTCAGCATCGCCGTGCACGCCGACGGCACCATCGGCGAGATCCATGCGACTTGGGGCGGCGACGCCTCGTGGAGCTACCGTCTCACCTTCCGTGATCTCGGCTCGACGCCGGCGCCGGAGAAGCCAAGCAATGCTCAGCCGCTGCTGCGGGCAAGCCAACGCGACGCGGATTAGGCCATCCCGACATAGTCGGCGAGATGCTGGCCGGTGAGGGTGGAGCGCGCAGTGACGAGCTCTGATGGCGAGCCCTCGAACACCACCCGACCTCCGTCATGGCCGGCTCCGGGGCCGAGGTCGATGATCCAGTCGGCGTGGGCCATGACCGCCTGACTGTGCTCAATGACGATGACAGACTTGCCCGAATCCACGAGCTGGTCGAGGAGACCGAGCAGATGCTCGACATCGGCGAGATGAAGCCCGTTGGTTGGCTCGTCCAGGACGTATATCCCACCCTTCTCTGCCATGTGTATCGCCAGCTTCAGCCGCTGCCGTTCCCCTCCGGAAAGAGTCGTCAGCGGCTGTCCGATGCCCAGATACCCAAGTCCCACTGCCGACATCCGCTCCAGAATTGCGTGGGCCGCAGGTAACGTGGATTCACCGTCGGCGAAGAACCCCTCAGCCTCGGCCACCGACATCGCGAGGACCTCGCTGATGTCCCTGCCTCCCAATTCGTACTCCAGCACCTCGCTCAGGAACCGCTTGCCCTCACACAATTCGCAGGTGGTGGCGACGGTGTCCATGAATCCGAGCTCGGTGTAGATCACACCGGCGCCGTTGCAGCTGGGACAGGCACCCTCGGAGTTGGCGCTGAACAGCGCCGGTTTCACCCCGTTGGCCTTGGCGAACGCCTTCCGGATCGGCTCGAGCATCCCGGTGTAAGTAGCAGGGTTGCTCCGGCGCGAGCCGCGGATCGGCGTCTGATCGACCAACACCACATCCGCATCCGCCGGCATCGACCCGTGCAACAGTGAGCTCTTCCCGGAGCCGGCGACGCCGGTCACGACGACGAGCACCCCGAGCGGGATGTCGACATCGATGTTCTGCAGGTTGTTCGTCGACGCCCCCCGGATCCCCAGCTTGCCGGTGGAGGCGCGCACCTCCGCCTTGAGCGAGTTTTGGTAGTCGAGGTGGCGCCCGGTGAGGGTGCCGCTGGCACGCAGCTCGGCCACGCTTCCCTCGAAGACCACCTCACCGCCGGAGGTTCCGGCGCCGGGACCGAGATCGACTATGTGATCGGCGATCTCGATGGTCTCTGGCTCATGCTCGACCACGAGGACAGTGTTGCCCTTGTCACGCAATTGCAGCAGCAGGTCGTTCATCCGCTGGATGTCATGGGGATGGAGGCCGGTGGTCGGCTCGTCGAACACATAGGTGACGTCGGTGAGCGCCGAGCCGAGGTGACGGATCATCTTGGTGCGCTGCGCCTCACCGCCGGAGAGCGTGCCCGCCGGACGGTCCAGGGAGAGATAGCCGAGGCCGATCTCGACGAAGGAGTCGAGAAGGCCCTGCAGCGCCGTGAGCAATGGCGCTGCCGACGGCTCATCGAGAACGAGCACCCAAGCGGCCAGGTCACTGATCTGCATCGAGCAGGCGTCGGCGATGCTGATGCCCGCGATCTTCGAGGACCGGGCCGCCTCGCTGAGACGAGTGCCGCCGCAGTCGGGGCAGGCGGTGAAAGTAGCCGCCCTCTCGACAAACGCTCTGATGTGCGGCTGGAGGGCGTCGACGTCCTTGGACAGGAAGGACTTCTGGATATGCGGGACCAGCCCTTCGTAGGTCAGGTTCAGGTTGGTGACCTTCACCTTCGTCGGTTCCTTGTAAAGGAAGTCCTGGAGCTCCTTCTTGGTGTATTTTCGGATCGGCTTGTTGGGATCGAGGAACCCGGACTCGGCGAAGATGCGAACCGACCAGCCATCCGCCTTGTAGCCGGGCACGGTTATCGCCCCTTCGGCCAGCGACTTGGTCTCGTCATAGAGCTGGGTGAGGTCGATGTCGCTGACTGAGCCCATGCCTTCGCAACGGGGGCACATTCCCCCCTGATACACGACGTTGCGCACCACGATCCGCTCCCCCTTGCCCTTGTCGATGTTCATCGCCCCGCTCGCGGTGCGGGTGGGGATGTTGAACGAGAAGGCGGTCGGAGGCCCGATCTGCGGTTGACCGAGCCGGCTGAAGAGGAGGCGCAGCATCGCATTGGCGTCGGTGGCGGTGCCCACCGTTGACCGGACATTGGCACCCATCCTCTCCTGGTCGACGATGATTGCCGTGGTCAACCCGTCGAGGAGGTCGACCTCCGGCCGATCCAGTGACGGCATGAACCCCTGGAGGAAGGCGCTGTAGGTCTCGTTGATGAGCCGTTGCGACTCAGCGGCAATGGTGTCGAAGACGAGGGAGCTCTTCCCCGACCCGGACACCCCGGTGAACAGTGTCAGCCGCCGTTTCGGGATCTCGATGGTTACGTCTTTGAGGTTGTTCGCCCGGGCCCCGACAACGCGTATCAGGTCGTGGCTGTCGGCTTCCTGCATGAGCGGCACGCTAACGAGCGTCCCTGGATAGTGGAAAAACCCAGGTCACACTTGGATTCCTCGAGCCGTCAGGCCGAGCCGTAGGGGTAGGCCAGCTCCAAGAGCCGGCGCAACCATCCGCTCCCGGCGTCGCCCTCGGACCGGATCACGATTTGATGGTTCCATCGGTTGCGGCCGATTCGCCGCTATCTGACCGTTGATGACTCGGAATGTCGCCAGCGACCTCGGCTTGCCCTCGAAGTAGTGCTCGATCGAGGCACCCGCCATGGCGGCTTGCTCCCTCGCCTATTCGTCGACCGACCACTTCTGGGTGGAGGGCATCGCCACGTCTCCGTACCCGTGGCAGCGCGCCTCGTGCAACCGGAACTCGAATAGCACGTAGCGGTCGATGGGTGTGTAGCTGGCAGCCTCCGCCACCTGGGACCACATGTCCGGACTGTCCTCGGCGAGCCCATTGCCGGTGACGCAGAACTCGCCACCGGAGCCGGCATTGTCGGGTACGCCGCTGTGCAGGGCGAACCAGCCTCGCTCCAGCAGGTCTTTCCTCTTGGGAGATGTGGGCTCCATGTAAAGGAACAGCCCGAAAGCGGTGAAGATCGGCGTCACTGGATGGACTCGTGGCGCCCCGGACCGACGGACAGTCGCCAGATATGCGGGCGACGCAGTGAGTCTGTCTGCTCCGAACCGAGCCAGCTCCGGTTCACGCTCGACGAACTCACCCCATGTGATCGTCTGGGAAAATCCTGTGCTCGACACGGCGCCGCTCCCCTGGCAATGATCCGGCTCTAACCCTGCGCGATGCGGACCATGTTGCCCGCCGGATCGCGCACCGCGGCGTCGCGGACGCCCCAGAACTGGTCTGCGGGCTCGGAGAGCACCTCGACCCCTGGTGCGGCGGCGACCTGGTCGAAGGTCGAGTCGAGGTCATCCGAGCGGAAGAACGGACCGGGCAGCTCACCCTTCGCAAGCAGGGCAGCGAGGGCGTCGCCGTCCTCCTCGGAACGGCCCGCATGCGGCTGCGACAGCACGATCGCGATCTCAGGCTGACTCTCTGTGACCAGGGTGATCCAGCGGAAGCCGTCGTTCTCGACCTCGTTGCTGACTGTCAGGCCAAGTGTGTCCCGGTAGAAGCCAACGGCGGCATCGGGATCGTCGACATAGATGTGCACGGTGCTGAGTGAAACGCTCATGGCTTCAACCTACGAAGGTGCAACCAGAGATGCTTCTCCAAAACTGCTCTCTTCCTCTTGCCGCCGGCTTCTGTCCCTACGCGGCCGGGTGAGGACCATGGTCTCGCAACCGGGGACCATCCGCAGCTCGTCGTGGCTCCGAGCGCGGTACGCGCTCGGCGGCTCGCCGACGAGCTCGGTGAAGCGGGCCGAGAACGAGCCGAGGCTCGTACAACCCACTGCCATGCAGACCTCTGTCACGCTCAGCTCGGTGTTTCGAAACAGGGTCTTCGCCCGCTCGATGCGCCGGGTCATGAGATAGGAGTACGGCGTCTCCGAATACGCGGCGCGGAAGCGTCGACTGAAATGCGCCGGCGACATCAGCGCCGTCGTTGCGAGCGCCGGAACGTCGAGCGGCTCCGCGTACTCGCGGTCCATTCGGTCCCTGGCCTGCCGCAACAGACGCAGCTCTTCCAGGTCGACACTCATGGCGCCAGCCTACCTGGCGCCCTGGACAGCCATCCTGGACAGAGCATTGTCCGGTGCTGACTGGCTGCTTTGGGCCCTCCCAAGGTGCCCGAATGCAACCGCGTAGCTTCTGCGGTATGTCCGTCATCCTTCGACGCGCATGATCAAGCCGCGCATCTTCCTCGGGTCGTCAGGCAAGCAGACCAAGCTGCTCCGGGCGATAACGCGCGGGCTCGAGGAGGTCGCCGAGGTCGAGCCATGGACGACCACATTCAATCCGGGGCGATCCACCCTCGATCGGCTCGTCGAGCTGTCCCAGGAGGTCGACTTCGCCGCGTTCTTGTTCGCCCAGGACGACTGGACCACGTCCGCTGCGTCCCAACCGGGCCAGGCGTCGCCGCGTGACAACGTGGTGTTCGAGGCCGGCTTGTTCGGCGGAGCACTCGGCATCCGGAGGACATTCATCCTCCACGCGAACGGCTCGAAGCTGCCGAGCGACCTGCTTGGGCTTACCTCGATTCGCTACGACCCGGCCGCCAGCCCAGCCGAGGTACGCGCCATCAACCAAAAGCTCCGCAAGGCAATCGAGGCCGAAGGTTCACGCGGGCCGATAGAGGGGCTCTGGTGGCAGCTCTCGCTCACCGAGCGCAGCGAGGAGGAACCGTCTGCTGTGAGCCTCCTGCGCATCTCGCGGGATCGCGAAGGCGGCCTGAACGTGATCGGCCGGGCATGGCAGGAGGACGGCACCCTGTCGGCCCGTTACTGGAGCGAGGCTGCGAAGGAGCACAAGGATCCGGCCGGTATTTTCTACTTCTGGAGGGGAGAACGCCCCCGGCACCCCAACGCGCCCCAGCTCGAGGGCACAGGCGAGATCAGAGTGGAAAACGCCGATCGTGCCTCGGGGTACTTCACGACAAGATCGGATCGCGACCCCGGGTTGAATGCTCGAACCGCCGGCCTCTACCTCCGGGCCGACCCCTCAGACTTCGTGATGCTGGACTCCGGGACCGCGGAAGAGCGAGCCCAGCTCATCGCCAACCGCCTCCAGGAGTGGGAGTCGATCGCCACCGCGTTTTGAGCCGGGGAGATCCGTCCGTTCGATCACCGCACGGCCAGGTGCACCTGTAGCCGAGGACTCAGCCACGAATGGGAACATGCAGGCAACCATCGCCGCGGATCAGAGTCGACGAAGAAGGCTGGGCGGGATGAGCCTGCCGGTGTGGGAGTCGGTGTTTCGGGTATGTGGTCCCAGACGGGAGGGGTGCGGCAATGACTGAACATGCGGTGGTGATTGCGGGAGGGGGCCCGACCGGGCTGATGTTGGCGGGGGAGCTGGCGCTGGCAGGGGTCGACGTCGTCATCGTCGAACGACGCTCTGGCCAGGAGGTCGACGGATCGCGGGCCGGCGGTCTTCACTCTCGCACCATCGAGGTTCTCGACCAGCGTGGCATCGCGGAACGCTTCCTCTCGGAGGGTCAGGTGCATCCTTTCGTCGGTTATGCCGGGACCTTCTTGGACATCAGCGACTTCCCCACCCGCCACAACTACGTCCTCGCGCTTTGGCAGAGCAGGATCGAGCCCATCCTGGCCGGCTGGGTCGATGAGCTCGGGGTGCCGATCCACCGCAGCCGCGAGGTGGTGGGCTTCACCCAGGACGACAGCGGCGTCCATGTCGAGCTGTCCGACGACACGACACTCCGAGCCCGGTATCTCATCGGATGCGACGGGGGCCGCAGCCTGGTGCGCAAAACGGCCGGCATCGACTTCCCGGGCTGGGACCCGACGAACAGCTACCTGATCGCCCAGGTCGTGATGGACCAGGAGCCGGAGATCGGCATGCGCCCTGAGGGTGGCGGCATCGGCCCCGTCAACCGGGAGGAGGGTGGAAACCCGTACGGGGTCGTATTGCTCGAGAAGGAGATCGAACACACCGGCGAGCCCACCCTTGAGGACCTGCGCGAGGCGCTCGTCACCGCTTACGGGACCGACTACGGGGCGCACAGTCCCACCTGGATCTCCCGGTTCACCGACATGTGCCGCCAGGCAGCTTCTTATCGCGAGGGACGAGTGCTGCTCGCCGGCGACTCCGCACACGTGCATGGACCGCAAGGTGGGCAGGGCCTCAACACCGGCGTCCAAGATGCCGTGAACCTGGGATGGAAGCTGGCCCAGGTGGTACACAACACCTCCCCCGAGACCCTTTTGGACACCTACCACGCCGAACGGCATCCGGTCGGTGCCCGGGTTTTGCACAACACCATGGCTCAGGTCGCGCTCGCCCGCACCGACGAGCGCAGCCAGGCGCTCCGCGACACCGTGATGGAACAGCTGAGCATGGATGAGCCGCGCAAGCACATCGCCGGGATGATCTCCGGTCTCGACATCCACTACGACCTCGGAGAGGGACACCCGCTGCTCGGGCGGCGCATGCCCGACCTCGACCTGCACACCGCGCACGGTCCCACGCGCGTGTTCCCTCTGCTCCACGACGCCCGGCCACTGCTCCTCAACCTCGGCGAGCCCGACACGTTCGACTTCGTTCCCCAGGGAGATCGTGTCCGCTTGGTCGACGCCAGTTATGACGGCGATTGGGAGCTACCGGTCCTGGGCGAAGTGCTCGGTCCCCGGGCCGTATTGATCCGACCGGACGGGTATGTCTGCTGGACAGGAGACGCCACGGACCAAGAGCTGCCCCAGATGCTCGCGACGTGGTTCGGTGCCGGCACACCGGGTTAGCCCCGAGCTTCGAGCGCGACCGACGCTACTGACAGGAGAAATCGACAACGCTTGCCAACTCGGCCGCACGCCCATGAGAAAGGAAAGTCGATGTCGGAACTACTGGTGGACTTCATCACCTCCCTGGACGGCTATGGGGCCGCGGAAGGTTGGCCTGGCTGGTGGGGCCTGGATGGGCCCGAGTATCTCGGCTGGCTCGACGAGCAACCCGAGAGCGATTACACGGTGTTGATGGGAGCCAACACCTACCAGCTGATGTCGGGATTCGCCGCTCAGTTCGAGTCTGAGTCCGACGAGACAGAAGAGGCCGCTTCCTTGAGCGAGCTGCCCGCGGCATCCAAGGTGGTGTTCTCCTCGACACTTCAGGATCCGCTGTCATGGGCCAACACCCGACTGGTGAACGAAAGTGCGGAAAAGGCCGTGGAGGACATGAAACGGGAAGGCATCGACATGCGCACCCTGGGCAGCGTCGCCCTGTGCAGGTCCCTGTTGAAAGCGGGCCTGGTGGACCGATTCCGCGTGGTCGCGTTCCCGGTGATAACCGGGAGCACCGGTCGAGACCGGATCTACGACGGTTATCCCGACGTCGCTCTCGAATTGACTGCGAGCCGCCTGTTCGACGGCAGACTCCAACTGCTCGAGTACGTCGCGACCGTGCTCGCCGGCCCACCTGGCACGGATCCCAGCGCCTGATAGGCGAGAGGGACTCGGACGTGGCTCACCGTCTGTGGTGCTCGGTGGCGTCGTGAGCCGTTGACTGGCCGTCTGGATCGACATGGACCATGGTGATGACCGGGAAGCGGTATGCGTGGTGGAGGGCGTGTTCTACTTCGTGTGCCATCTCATGGCCGGCGGCTACGGTGAGGTTGGGGTCCACGGCGACGGATGCGGACACGTGGAGCTGGTGACCGTGCCAGCGAAGCCTCAAGTCGGTGATCGACCGAACTCCGGGCACACCGGCGATGACAGCTTCGGTGGTGTCGACAAGGTCGGGGTCCACCGCATCGAGAAGCCGCCTGGAGATCGACCGCGCCGATCGGAAGAGCAGTCGCAGGATCAACAAGGCGACAACCAGCCCGGCGACGGGATCAACCCAAGCAGTTCCGAAGGCGGCACCGATACCGGCGAGCACCACGGTAAGTGAGGTGAGTGCGTCGGTGCGTGCGTGCTGGCCGTCGGCTACGAGGGCCTCGGATCCGATGTGACGACCGACCTTGATGCGGTAGCGGGCCACGAGCTCATTGCCGGCGGCGCCGATGAGACCGGCTGCGATCACCCATGGGATGTAGTCGATGAGTCGCGGGTGGAGTAGCCGCTGCACCGATTCCCAGACGATCAGGGCGGCAGACGCGCCGATGGCGAGGACGATGACTACCCCGGCAACGTCTTCGGCGCGGTGGTACCCATACGTGTAGGTGCGAGTGGGGCTGCGTCTGCCAAGCGAGAAAGCGATCCAGAGGGGGATGGCGGTTAGGGCGTCGCCGAGATTGTGGAGGGTGTCGGAAGCCAGGGCCACTGAGCCGCTTAGGACGACGACCATAGCTTGGAGGAGAGCAGTGAGCCCGAGGGCGGCCAGAGAGATCTTGGTAGCGCGAATGCCATCGGTTCCGGCGTCCAGAACAGCCGGCGATTCCTGGGTGTCGTCGTGGTCGTGGCTCAGCAGGTGGGAGAGTCGGTGCCTCAAGCTCTCCGACCGCACGTGTCCGCGACGATCAGGTTGTTCGCCATGGCTAATGGATTGGACGGTAACGATGGCCAATGACGCAGAGAAGTTGCCACCGGCTCGCATTAACGGGCCACCGTGATTTGGATCGGTAGCCGCTACTTGTGTCTTCTGGCATTGTCGGGGCCCCAGTATGAGCTATTGATGTTGGCCGGAATGCCGACGGGGTCGGCGCTCGCCTGCCACAGGCGACCGATGGTCGTCGCCTAGTAGCAAGAGTCGTGGGATTCCTTCTTCTTGCTAATGGTGAAGTACCGACCTTGGCACCCTCTACCTCGGGCGAGCGGTTTCGGGAACCCGACGCGGTCCGCACGTTCGTAGAATCGCATACGCTCGACGATCGCAAGTGAGCAGAGCATTGGCGACTTTTGCGCTGATTCCCGGCGGCGGGGGTGACCCTTGGGAGTGGCACCGGCTGGTGGAGGCACTCGACGCCCTCGGGCATGAGGCAATCGCGGTACGCCTTCCCGCCGAGGACGACAGTGCCGGCTGGTCCGAGTACGCCGACGCGGTCCTCGAGGCCCTCGGTGACCGAGAAGACATCGTCCTCGTCGCCCAATCGATGGGCGGATTCACCGCCCCGATCGTGTGCGGCCGGCTCGAGGTCGAGTTGCTCGTGATGCAGAACGCCATGATCCCTGCGCCAAGGGAGACCTTCAATGAGTGGTGGTCGAATACCGGATCCGGTCCAGCGCGGCGCGAATACCACGCCAGCATCGGCCTGGCGCCCGGGGATGCCGACGACGACGCGGCCATCTATTACCACGACTTGCCGGCTGAAGTCCGTGGCGAAGCCATGTCTCGGAGATGGCAGGACCAGTCGATGACGCCCCTCGATGAGCCCTGGCCGCTGCAGGCATGGCCCGACGTGCCGACTCGTGTTCTTGCCGGCCGTCACGACCGGATGTTCCCGCTCGAGTTCCAGAGACGAATCGCTCGACAGCGACTGGACCTGGAAGTCGATGAGATCGACGGCGGTCACATGGTCGCGATGAGCAACCCGAACGAACTGGCCCGCCGCCTCGAGGCATACCACATTGAAATCCGAGACCAACTGCGAGGGGAAGGCCGATGAATGCCGTTGGTCAATGGGTAATCGAAAGGGGCTGCGAGTCGTTTCGGCAGCGTTGAAGCCGCCATCCAGTGCCGGTCGCCTGGACGGTCGACCTCGTTGACAATTCTAGAAAGACGCTTTGCCATTCGCGCTTTGTAGTTTGCGCCAGCCGTATCGGGTCAAACCTCTGGGTTTGTACACATTGAGCACTAGGACGGCTCCTAGGACGAGCATGCCACCCATTGAGTGGACGAGCGTGCTGCTCAGCGCTGCGAGTTCCTCGGCCGTAGTCGATGGATCGGCGGCGATGTCGGCGAGAGCGCTGACGGTCCGGGTCTTGGACAGGAGGACAGCTGTGGCGAGGACGGTGAGTAGTAATGAGATGACCACCCAATAGTGGCGGAAGAGTCCCCATCGCGTGCCGAGCGACATGACGATCCCGCTGATGAGGCTGGCGATGGCCAATGGGACGATCACTGATCGGACGATGATGTCCATGCCCAGGTATGCGGCGCGAAGAATTCCGGGATCATTGCTGGCAACTGTTCCCACGTCGAGGGCGGCGTAGGCAGCGACGGCCCCAATCCACCCGACCGAGACTACCAAGTGAATGCTGAGCACGAGCTTTCGCAGCCCGGGCCCCATGGTCATGACACACCCACCTACTGAAACCCAACGGTCACCATTGGGAGGGCGCCAATCATGTCGCCGGCTCCGGTGTGGAGACCCGGACCGTGTTCACCACCGGCCACAGCCATGACCAACACCAGTACCAAGACGAGCACCACGACGACGGCCGCCGAGATCTTCACCCAACCTGGGATGCCAGGTGGTGCCGCCTCGTCGTCGCGTTTTCGCTCGGGTTTGCCGCTGGTGTCGGTCATGCGAGTTCCTTGGGGGGCAAGGACTCATCATTATCGATACATAGTGTCTTCGTCAAGTCGTTGTGTTATTGACCATTTCAGGATGTATAGTCGGGAGATGCCGAAGCTGTGGGACGAGACGATCCAGGCTCATCGGCGCTCGGTGCAAGAAGCCACGCTGGAGACAACTGCGCAGTTGGTGGCCGAACGTGGTCTGCGGGGAGTGACCATGTCCGAGATCGCGGAGAAGACCGGCATCGGGCGCGCCACGCTCTACAAGTACTTCCCCGACGTCGAAACCATCCTCGCCGCCTGGCATGACCGTCAGATTCGCCTGCATCTAACCCACCTTCGTGAGGTTCGGGACCGGGCCCAAGGCCCCGCCGAGCGGCTTGAAGCGGTGCTGATCGCCTTCGCCCACATCCAGCGAGGAAGAGCCCAGCATGGTCACGGTCGGCCGCATGGGTCCGAACTCGCCGTCTTGCTCCACACCGATGACCAGATCGCGCAGGCAACGCACGAGTTGCACGGATTGATTGGGGAGTTGATCACCGACGCAGCTACTGCGGGCATAGTCCACGCCGACATGAGCTCAGAGGAGCTCGCCGGCTACTGCATCCACGCCCTCGAAGCGGCGCGCCACGCACCATCCGAGGAGGCGATCTCTCGGCTGGTCCTCCTTACATTGGCGGGAATGCGACCGGAACGTTGAAGCCGGCTGAGTACTTCGGGGGGGATACGGTTCGAAGCCGTGAATCCTGTTCCCGTACATCGACCCATCCTGACCAGCATCTTTCGGTATTTGGACTCCATGCAATAATCCAATCGTCGAATCGGATACCCAGTGCCCGTAGCCAGTGGTTAGAACACGGCAGGACCTGTGGTGGCGCATTCAGACAGGACCGGGATGGGGACCGATGGTGATGCAGGCGGGACAGCAAAGGCATCTCACCGGGGGTCTTCTCCTGGTCTCGGTGGCTGTCGCCGGGCTCTTATCCATGCACGGGTTCGACCCGCTGCTGGCCACGGTCCACGAAACCCATGCGACACACATAGCCGATACCGAAGCCGGGTTGAACGATCATGGCCCGGTCGGGCTCTGCGTCTTCGTCGCCGCCGTAGCTGGTCTGGCTCTGGTGACCGTGAGACGTCTGCAGGGCTCGACGAGAGGCGGCTCGTCCACCAATCGGTTCCGGCGAATCATTCGGACTAGCCCGGTGGCCGCGTCCGGACCGCTGCTCCTCCACAGGTTGTGCGTGCTCAGACTCTGAGCCGGTGAAAGTCAGCGTCCCCGCCTAACAACTAGCTGAGAGGACAACCATGTCACGACTTCTGACGCGAGCAGCCGCGCCCACTCTGATCCTCGTACTCGCCCTGGCCCTCGCCGGGTGCGGGCAGGAGACCACCGAAACCACAGACTCAGAACCGACCGGGGTCGAATTCGCCTTCGGCTCCCCCTCCGACCCAGCCGACGCCGATCGCGTCATCGAAATCCAAACCACGGATGCATTGGCGTTCGAGCCGGCCGACATCACCGTCTCATCCGGCGAGACCGTCACCTTCCGGCTCACTAACGACGGATCGGTGGTCCACGACTTCACGCTCGGCGACCAGGCCACCCAGGACGAACACGAAGCCGAGATGTCGGAGATGGGCGGGATGGCCCATGATGAACCAAACGTGGCCACGATCCCGGCAGGCGAGACTGTCGAACTCACCTGGACCTTCGGCGACGGAGGGACCGTCCTGATCGGCTGCCACCAGACAGGCCACTATGCCGCAGGCATGACCGGGCAGATCACGGTTGAGGGATGAGCCGGCCCTTGGTGGCGGCGGTGCTCGCCGCTGCCGCCATCACCGCATGCGCATCCGACACCGACCCAGTATCAGAGGCAATCGTCGAACGCGGAGGTGAGCTGTACCAGGCGAACTGCGCCTCATGTCATCGAGCCGACTTGTCTGGAGCGGCAGACTGGAAGACCCCCGACGAAGACGGCTCTTACCCGCCGCCACCCCACGACTCCTCCGGACACACCTGGCACCACCCCGACCGCGTACTGATCGAGATCATCCGCGACGGCTCCGACTTCCCCCAATCGAGGATGCCCGCCTTCGCAGACCAGCTCACAGACGACGACATCGAGGCGATCATCGAGTTCATCAAGACCAGCTGGGGACCCCAAGAGATGGCATACCAGAACCAGGTCACCGAACAGGACCAGGCCGGGCCGTGAAACGGCAATGGCCCCCAATCTCAGGACCAACGACCCTGTTATGAGGTTCCGGGAATCTCATACCGTGGGAGGGAGGTGATGCATATGTGGATGGACTGGAACGCGATGAGCTTCTTCGGCTGGACGATGATGGTCCTGTTCTGGACAGCAGCCATCGTCGTGATCATTTGGGCCCTCCGATTTCTCGGCACCAAGACCTCCCCGACACCGCCAACGGCGCTCGAGCTGTTGGAGCGACGCTTCGCAGCCGGAGAAATCGAACGAGAGGACTTCGAGGAGCGGAAGCACCTGCTCGCCCGGTTTTGAATTCCGCCGCCCGTGACCAGCACCGTTCCGGTTGGCGCTCCTGCTGCCAGCACTTGTTCAGTGGAGAGTGAGGAGCGGCTTGAGATGAGCCTCGTCCCCGCGGCACTCGTGCACTCCCCGGCAGCGAGCACGTGTCAGTCGTAGGTGTCGGTCCAGGACGCGATGTCCACGCCGTGGTTGTCGGGCGACGCGAGCGACCACCAGGCGGGAGCGTGCGAATCGTCGGCGAGTCTCCCTCCGGCGGCGAGCGCGGCGTCCACTCGCGCCCGAGCCTGGTCGGCCGGCACGAAGACATCGAAGTGCGTCCGACCTCTCGCCGGAGAGTCGCCAGTGACCGGATTGAAGGCGAGCTGCGGCCCGCAGCGCAGTGGATCGACGGCATCCGTGCCGCCGAACGCCTCATAGCCCAGTGCGGCTGTGAAGAACGGTCGCACGTCGGCCTGGGAATGCTGGGCGACGTAAATCCCGATCGACTGCGCGAGCGAGGGATCGGGGGTTATCAGCAGTTCGGCGGCTGCCCGGGACACGGCCGCCGCGAACTCCACGGCGGCCGCGGGGATGCCATCCGGACTGCGGTACGGGATGCGCACGACGACTCCCTCGGGACGCACATCGACGTCCGGCAGAATGCCGAATTGCTCGGCGGCGGCGACGACCGGGGCGATGAGGTCTGCCGCGTGGGAGAGGGAGGTCGCGGTGAAGACGGTCTGCGGGCCTGTCCCAGTGACACGCCAGTCGGAGACGCCCTGCGCCCGGTGGAACTCGGCCGCGGAGATCCAGTCTGATCCGC
>JBIOVB010000054.1:0-51314 GCA_044867525.1 Acidimicrobiia bacterium
GCCGAGTTGGCCGGGATCGTCCCTACCGGAACCCGACTCGAGCACATCTGGTTCGGGACCATGAACGGGCCGGACGGGAAGCCGTTCAAGACCAGAGAAGGCGGTGTGGTCCGGCTCGGTGACGTGATCCAGATGCTCACCGATGCCGCCCGGCGCCGACTCGACGAGGCCCACCTCGCAGAGGACTATCCGCCCGCTGAGCGGGACCGGATCGCGGCGATGGTCGGGGTTGCCGCCCTCAAGTTCGGGGACCTGATCAACAACCGGGCCTCCGACTACGTGTTCGACCTGGAACGCTTCAGCTCGTTCGAGGGAAAGACCGGCCCTTACCTCCAGTACGCCTCGGTGCGGATCAAGTCCATCTTGCGCCGGGCCGAGGAGGCGAGCATCTCGGCGGGCACCATGGCCCCGCCCGGCGTCGACGTCGAGCGCGATCTGGTCCTGGACCTGCTTCGCCTTCCCGAATTTGTCCAGCGGGCGATCGACCTCCGCGCCCCCAACCACATTGCCGAGTTCGCCTACGGGGTCGCCACACGGTTCAACCGGTTCTATGACACCTGTCACATCCTCTCCGAGCCCGACCCGTTGCGGCAGGCGTCGTGGCTGGCCCTGTCGACGTGGACGCTGAAGGCCCTGGAGCGCCTCCTCGACCTGCTCGGCATCGAGATCCCCGACCGCATGTAGAGATGAGCCTGTCCCTGCGCCCGGCTCGCCAGGACGACGTGGCCAAGATCGAGGTCTGGACCCGCGATACCTTCTCCTGGGGCGACTACATCGGCGAGTTGCTCTCCGAGTGGATCGAGGACCTGTCGCTACATGTCATGGTCGCTGTCGATGAGGATGACGTTCCCCTGGGTGTGTCTCGCTCCGAGATGCTGTCCCCAAACGAAGGCTGGCTTAGCGCAGCACGCGTCCACCCCGATCACCGCAGGAAAGGGATCGGCGCCGCGCTCAACGACGAGGGTGTGGAGTGGGCCCGGGGTCTCGGAGCACAAATCGTGCGTCTCTCTGTGGATGACGACAACGAGGGGGCCCGGGCTCAGGTCGAGAAACTCGGCTACCGGAACACATGTGTCTGGCTGGTCGGGGACACCGATGCGCGCCAGGGGCATCTGGTTCGTGAACGGGACCGTCTCCACCCGGCTTCGTTCGCGGATGCCGACGCTGGGTGGCAACTTTGGGCAGCCAGCGACCTGGCCCGTGCCGGTCGTGAATTGTGGGCCGGGAACTGGAGATGGCGAAAGGCGCTCCGCTCGGACCTCGATGAGGCCCTGGCCGCACACTCCCTGTTCCAGGGCCCCGCGGGCTGGGTGGTTGCGGTCTCCGAAGGAGAGACGCTGCAGGTACGTTGGACCGCGACCGACCCCGCAGACGGGCCGGCGCTGATCGAGGGCGTGCTCGAGATCGGGCGCCAGATGCCGGTCTCGCGGGTCGAGGTCTACCTGCCGGAGACCCCGTGGAGTCGTGAGGCGCTGGTCAGAGAGCGGTTCACGATTCAGCGCTTGCTGATCTACGCCAAGAGCCTCTAGGCGAAGATCGCCATGGTGGCGATGGCCCAAACCACGAACATCGAGGGGATCTCCGCCTTGCGCACCCAGTCCGGGGCGTTCGGCGCCCGATTGATCAGGAGCGACAGGGGGACACCGAGAAGCGGCATCACCACCATTCCCGCTATCCCCAACGCCCGCATTCCCTCAGCCCCCTTGTGCAGAGGCTCGGGCAGGTCTCCGAGCAAGCCGTCGATCGCGCTGTAGGCGAGCAGAGCCGCGAAGCCGACGAAGAACACCGCCAGTGTGCGCCCGATCCCGACCTCCCACAGCTTGAAACCCACCAGCTTCCTGCCCCGGCCCAAAGGGCCCTCGGCGGCCACCCCGAGACAGAACAGGCCCAAGATCGCGAGGATCAACGCCGAGGCGAGCATGCCTCCAGTCGACATCTCCTGGACCACATCGACGATCTCGAAACCTGCGAGGAGCACGGCGATTGACAGCCCCACCCAAAGGCTGCCCAGGACCATGAGCCCCACGTCGAACATCGTTCCGAATGCCCCGTAGGCGAGGATCGCGTAACGCTTCACCAGGGCCAGGGGATCGGCCCGGCTGATGCCCTCGGTCACAGCTGGTCCTCCACGGCGGCGACGATACCGCCCCGGGGTTGCCCCTCGGTGGCTTGCAGATACCACTCGATGGGATGCGCGATCTCGAATCCCGCACCCAGGGCGCTTCGTAATTGCATCTCACATCCCGGATTCGCCGAAGCGACCCTGTTCACCCCCGTAGAGCGAACCTGATCGGCCTTGCGGTTCCCGAGTTCCTGAGAAGCCTCAGGCTGCAGGACCGTATAGAGGCCGGCCGCCCCACAGCACATCCCGTTGGGATCGGTCTCCACCACTTCGAAGCCGCCTGCCTCCAGGATCAATCTGGGCTCCGCGGTCACCCTTTGCGCGTGGCGGAGATGGCAGGGATCCTGGATCGCGATCTGACCTGATCCCCGTGCCAATCGCGGCAGGAGACCGGACTCGATGGCGCGAGCCACCGCCACGGTCACGTCGACTGCGACCGATCCGACCCCCTCACCCTGCGGGCCCCAGTGCCCGTAGTCGCGGAGGTGGGCCGAGCAACCGGCGGCCGTGGCCACCACCATGTCATACCCCGCAAGCGCGTTTGCATTGGTTTCTGCATGGCCCCGGGCCTCGGCTGCCTTTCCGTCGTGAGCGGCGAGGGCACCACAGCAGGTCTGACCTTCGGGGACCTCGACCCGATACCCGGCGCGCTCCAGCAGGGTCACCGCTGCCAGGTTCACCGGGCGGAACCACTGGTCCTGGATGCACCCGGAGAGGAGCGCCACCCTCCCCGCTTCCCCGGTCCCACCGACATGCCCGAGCATCGAGTCCGGGCGATGTCGGAGGTCTCGCATCCCCGAGGCCAAGCGACGGATCCTGCGTGGCGCAAGCCGGGTGGCCCCGGTTCGTTGCGCCAGCGAGAATGCCCCGGTCCCCGCGGCCAGCGCTCCCCTGGAGCCGAGCACCGTGCCCAGCAGGAAGGCGCGAACACGATGGGACCAGGAGCGGCGCTGCGCCACGATCTCGGTCCTGGTTCCTTCCAGGAGCCGCCCATAAGGGACAAGCCCGGGGCATACTGGCTCACACGCCCGGCAGCCGAGACAGAAATCGATGATCCCCTGGAACGGGGCGTCGACCTCGAGAACTCCCTGATGGACCGCCTTCATGGCATGGATGCGCCCCCTCGGAGATGCGGTCTCCCGACCGGTGAGCCGGAAGGTGGGGCAGGCAGGAAGGCAGAGCCCGCACTGGACGCAGGCATTCAGCTCATCCGTGGTCGGGTGCTCGGCGGTGACCCAGCCCATCACAGGCCCGCAGGGAGCCGGCCGGGGTTGATCACCCGGGCCGGGTCGAACTGGGCGATCAGTCGGCGCTGGACCTCGAGCGCGGGGGGCGGCCGGCCCCAGGGGTCGAAGCCCTCGAGGCCGTTGGGAGGAGCGGAGACGACCACCAGGCTGCCGCCATTCTCCTCTGCCCAGGCACGGACGCCCGATGCTCCTTCGCCGTCGTCGGAGGCGGCGCGTATCTCGCCGACGCCGTGGATAGCCAGATACCGCCAGCCTGTTGGCAGCCTCTCGAGAGCGGCCGTCGTCAACGCCGGAGGCACCCGTAGCGACCACCGGAAGGCGCCTTCGGGGTCAACCGGCCAATCGTGGCCCTCGATCACCTCGCCCTCGAGCCGATCGGTGATCGCCTCCACCTCGGTATAGGTTCCCCAAAGGAACACCCGCGTCCGCCGGTTCTCCTCGAGCACCGCCAGGGGACGGGTGACCCGCCGGGCCATCTCGAGTTCGGGAATGGTCACAGTGGCCGCCGCGGGTGGTCGAGGCCAGAGCTTGATGCAGATGGAGACGATCACGCCGAGGGAGCCGAAAGCCCCCACCACCAGACGGGGCAGGTCATACCCGGTGACGTTCTTCACGACACGACCGCCGGCCCGGATCACCCGACCATCACCGGTGACCAGGGTCACTTCCAACATCCGTTCCCTGGTCCCGAGAAGGCGGCCTCGACGTAACGAAGAGGCGCCTGCCGAGACCACCCCGCCAATCGTCGAAGCCCCCGGGACCTCGGGGAGGACCGCGGTTTGCGCCCGTTCGTTGAGTTGTGCCTCGAGATCGGCGACCCGAGACCCCGCCCCGGCGGTGACGGTTAGGTCGTCAGGGTCCCACTCTTCGATCCCCGAGAAGCCCGACATGTCGACGATGACACTTGGAGAGCTCGGTGCTCCGAAACCCTGCCTGGTGCCACCCCCCACCACCTGGACCACAGCCGAGCCCTGCGACGCTTTGCGGAGCAAGGCCGCCAGCTCTTCGACCGAGCCCGGGGTGACCCGGGTTGCCGTGGCGACTTCCGTCATACCCACGCCCCTTCGGGCATCTCCCTCCTCGCCCCACCAAAGTCGAAGCACCGCGATCCCTCGGGCAACACCTTCGCCGGGTTGAACAGCCCCTCGGGGTCGAACGCCTCTTTGATCCGGGCCTGGGCGTCGAGGTCGAGCTCGCTGAACGCAGAGCTCATCAACTTTCTCTTCTCCAGCCCGATTCCGTGCTCTCCGGAGAGGGAACCGCCGTGACGAAGGCAGGCTTCGACCATCTCCTCGCCGGCGGCCTGGACCCGCTCCATGGTCCCCGGAATCGAGCTGTCGAAGGCCATGAGGGGGTGCAGATTCCCGTCGCCGGCGTGGAGGATGTTGCACACCGTGAGGTCGTGGCGGGCGGCAATGGCCATCACCTCTTCCATCGCCTGGCCCATCTTGGAGCGTGGCACGACGGTGTCGTGTAGGTAGTAGTCGGGCGCCACCTGGGCCACAGAGCCGAACGCCGCCTTGCGGCCCTTCCACAGGATTTCGCGCTCCGCCTCATCAACCGCGATCACCACCTGACGAGCACCATGGTCGGTGGCGATCCTGCCGATCAATGTGGCCTCCGCTTCCACCGCCTCCGGCTCGCCAACCACTTCGGCGAGGAGCATCGCTGCGGCATCGACGGGGAATCCGGCCTGTAGCCAGTTTTCGATCGCCACCAGGGAGTTCTGGTCCATGATCTCCATCGCCGCGGGTACCAGACCTGCCGCGATGACGCTCGAGACCGTGGCCACCGCCCCACCGAGGGTGTCGTAGTCGATGCGCAGCGTTCGCACGTCCGCCTCCAGAGGAAGAAGGCGGACCAGAGCCCTGGTCACCACGCAGAGCGTGCCCTCCGAGCCCACGACGATCCCTTTGATGTCCAGCCCTGGGGGATCGGGCGCCTGGCTCCCCAGGACCACCATCTCCCCTCCCGCCATCACCACCTCGAGCCCGAGGACATGGCTGGTGGTTGCGCCTTCGGCGAGGCAATGCGCCCCGCCCGAATTGTTGGCGACATTGCCCCCGATGGTGCAGGCTGGTTGCGAGGAAGGGTCCGGCGCGAACTGGAGCCCAAAGGGAGCGGCGGCCTTGCCCAAATCGAGATTGATCACCCCCGCCCCGACCCAGGCGGTCCGGTTCCCGGCGTCGATTTCGATCTGGTTCATCGCCGTCGTCACCAGAACCACGCCGCCTTCGGTGGGGCTGGCGCCGGCAGTGAGGCCCGTGCCAGCGCCCCTGGCCACGATCGGCGCCTTATGGACCTCGGCGATCCGGACCACGCCGGCGACCTCTTCGGTGGTCGAAGGGAGGGCGACACACGTCGGATTGCCCCGCATCAGAGAGGCGTCCTTGGAATAGAGATAGAGCTCGACTGCCTCGTGGAGCACACGATCGGCACCCAGCAATTGCTCCAGATCGGAGATCAGGGACATCGGGCCCGGAGGGTACCGCCGCCCGATCAGGCTTCCCCCAACCCCGACATGAGCTGGGTCAGGCCGTACCCCAGCCGCCACCACCCGGGGTCGACACCAGGAGCCGGTCACCGGGGGCGACCTCGATCGTCACCTTGCCCGGGAGACGCTCCCTGGAGCCGTCGGGTCGGATCATCCAGTCTTCACCGGGTGCGCCTGGCTCGCCGCCTGCCAGCCCCCAAGGCCGGTTCCGCCGGCGCTCGCCCATCAGTGAGAGCGTGGCCTCCGACTCGAACAGGATCTCGCGCTCTATGCCCTCGCCCCCCGGATAGCTGCCTGCACCGCCACTGCCGCGACGCAACTTGTAGCGGGTCACCCGAAAGGGGTAGTGGGAATCCAAGGACTCGATCGGGGTGTTCTCGGTATTGGTCATCCCGGTGTGGATCCCCGATTGGCCGGCCCGCCCCGGGCGACCGCCCTGGCCCCCGCCCACGGTCTCGTAATAGGTGAAATCGTCGTTGCCGACCAGGACGTTGTTCATCGTTCCCTGGGAGGCGGCAGGTACCCGATCGGGCGCAGCCTGGGCCAGGGCTCCAAGCAGAGCATCCGCGATCCTTTGCGCGGTCTCGACGTTCCCCGCGGCGACGGCGGCCGGTGGCGAGGCGTCGACGATCGACCCGGCGCGGGTCAGCAGTTCGAGGTTCCGATAGCAGCCGTCGTTGGCCGGGATCGTGGGGTCGGTAGCCACTCGGATCGCGTAGTACAGGCAAGACCGGGTTACGGCCTGGACCGCGTTGAAGTTGGCCGCCACCTGGTCGTCGCAGGCGTTGAAGTCGGCACTCAGGTGCTCCCCGTCGATGATGACCCGGACCCTGATCGCAACATCCCGCTCCCCGTGCTCCATGAAATCCTCGAAGGAGTACTCGCCGTCTGGCAGCCCGGCGAGAGCCGCCGCCATCCGCCGTTCCCCGTATGAGAGAAGGGACACGGACACCTCCCGGAACCGGTCATGGGTCTCTGCATCCGACAATTCGACGAGGCGTTGCGCCCCGACGGCATTGGCGCCGATCTGGGCGGCAAGGTCACCCCTGCGCTCCCAGGGGGTGCGAGAGGCGGTGACGAAGGGCTCCGCGAATTCCGTCACCCATTGCCCGTCCGAGACCGCCTGCGTTGGCGGGACCCGGTGGCCTTCCTGGTCGACGGTCACCGCGTGTGCCGGCATCGACCCTGGCGCCTCGCCACCAACGTCCGCGTGGTGCGCCCGGTTGGCAACCCATCCCACGAGGTCGACCCCGGCAAACACGGGGGCAACGAGTGTCAGGTCATTGAGGTGGGTGCCACCAGCGAAAGGATCGTTCACTGCGTACTGGGCGCCGGGGAGCGGATCGAACGCCTCGATGCAGGCGGCTACCGAGGCCGGCATCGAGCCCAGGTGCACCGGAATGTGCTCCGCCTGGGCCAACATCTCGCCACCTGGGGTGAACACAGCCGCCGAGCAATCCGCCCGCTCCTTGATATTGGGAGACAGCGATGTGTGGCGGAGGATGATCCCCATCTCGTCCGCCACCGCGGCCAGCCGGTTCCGGGCGACTTCGAGCGTCGTGGGATCGACACTCATGAGACCAGGTGCCCGATGTGCTTGGTCGCCTCCCGAAAGCTGAGAGTCGAGAGCTCACTGCGGTTCGCCTCTACGAATCGGGCGACTGCCTCGGGATCGGTCTTGGCGTACTCCCGCAGCGCCCAACCGATCGCCTTGCGAATGAAGAATTCCCTTTCGTCGAGCCGGGCCTTGCAGAACGAAAACAGACGTCGGGCATCGGTTCGCTCCTTGGCCCCCACCTGGCAGATGATGGCGCTGCGCCGCAACCACATGTCCTCAGAGCCGATCCAGGTATCGATCTCGGCCCAGGATTTCCTTGGCTCCTCGAGCACGAGAGCCCGCACCAGGTGGGTCGCCACTTCGTCGACGAAGTCCCACCAGGCGCCCTCGACGATCAGCCGCCGATACAAGGGAAGCGACGCGGTGTCGACAAACCGCCGGTGGCGCTCGGCGACCTCCAAAGCCAGGTACTTCTCCTCACGATGGGGGAGGTCCCAAAGTCCCAACACCAGGCCCTGGTACTGATCGCGGGTCTGAGGCGGGAACTCGGCAACCAGATGCCGTGCAATCGGAACCCGCGCCGGCTTCTGCACGCCGTAAAACGGCATGTCGGTCTTCATATAGGCCTGCATCCCGACCGCCTTCTCCGGATTCGCCTGAGCCCGGAGCGAGGTGGTCACGAACTGGCTCGCCGACGCGACCAGCGCCGATGTGGGCGTCGAGAGACGTCCGGATCCTGTCGTCATCGGCACCGATCGTAATTTCAACCTGAGCCCGGGCCCCCCGGGGCCCGGGCTCGAGCTGGCTACGGGACGACGGTGATCCGATTCATGGGGCCGGGAGGCACCGGGGAGTTGGCGACGAAATATGCCTCGAAGGCATCGGTGTCCACCGCGCCACCCAGTCGATCGGTTCCCTGTACGAGGATCGGGAAGCTGTCACCACCATCTGCGAGGAAGCTGTTGACAGTCACCCGGTAGCTCGCCGCGGGGTCGATCGCTGAGCCATTCAGCATGATGGTCGTGGGGTCGACCTTGTCGCAGACCGGCCCACCGGAATTCCAGGTGTAGGTGAATCCCGCCGAGACTTGGAGGACACGGGCCGTTGCCAGCGTGCAACCCGCGAACTGCTCCTCGAGCAACCTCTCGATCTGTGCTCCGGTCAGGGTCATCGTGACCAGGCTGTTGCCGAAGGGCTGGACGGTGAACATCTCCCCGTAGGTCACGTTGCCGTCACCCTCGCCAGCCGGGCTCCCCAGGTACGTGAGATCGGCGCGGATGCCTCCCGGGTTCATGAAGGCGACCACCGCATCACCGAAACCGGGGTCGTTGGTCGCGTCGAGCTGCCCATCGGCAATCACGTCACCGAGAGCCGACTCGCCGGCGGCGTTGGCTGCCCTGGTGATGTCGGCCGTGATCGATCCGATGACCCGGTTGGCCAGTGGGGCGGCGATGGTGTTGTACTTGGCGATCAGGGCCTCAACGGTCGGATCGGCCGTCACCGTCCTGGTCACTTCCTTGTTGTCGATCAGAATCTGAGTCGGCTCACCGCTGCGTTGATCGAGCGTCATGTCGATGTCGGTCACGACCCGACCGAACGAGAAGGAGCTGGTGACCGGATCGCCATCGATGACGCAGTTGTATGGCTGATGGGTGTGTCCGCTGATCCAGAGGTCGATCTCGTCGTTGGTCCGGTCGACGATGTCGGCGATCGCTCCCGAGAAGCCGGTGCAGCCGTCGATGGTCTCCAGCGTCGGCGCCACCGATTGTGTGCCGCCTTCGTGGATGAGGACCACGATCGTCTCCGCGCCCTGGCGCTTGATCTTGCGCACCAGGCGGTTGATGGTGTCCGCCTCGTCGAGGAAGTCGTAGCCGGCCACCCCGGACGGGGTGACGATGTTCGGTGTCCCCTCCAGGGTCAGACCGATGAACGCGACCTTGACGCCCTTGAAGGTGCGGATCTTGTATGCGGGGAAGATGGTCTTCCCACTCTCCTCGCTGACGACGTTGGCCCCCAGGAACTGGAATTTGGCGCCACGGAACCCATCCCCATCCTGACATCCATCGACCGGATGACACCCACCCCTTGCCATGCGCTTCAGCTCGGCGGTGCCCTCGTCGAATTCGTGGTTGCCAACAGCGTTGAAGTCGAGGCCCCATAGGTTGGCGGCCTCGATGGTCGGTTCGTCGTGGAACAGGGCGGAGAGGAGAGGGCTGGCGCCGATCAGATCACCGGCGGAGACGATGACCGTGTTGCGGTTGGTCGCCTCGAGCTCGTGGAGGTGGGTGGCGAGGTAGGAAGCGCCGCCATACTCCGGAGTGCCGGAGGGGCCGATGCGTCCCGACGAGCCCGTCGGCGGTAGCAGATTGCCGTGGAAGTCATTGAGAGCCAGGATCTGCACGTCGACCGTGCCTTTTGGCTTCGAATCCTTGGCGACAGCTGGGAGGGTGCTCAGCACGAGCGCAAGGACGCTCAGCGATGCGATGGCGACCTTCCGCCACCGAGGAGAGTGAGAAGCCATTGTTTCCTCCTTGGTTTCCGTGCGGGATGCGCAGGCCGGCGCTCCCCACCGGCCGCCGATCCTACTTCGGCCTTGTACTGAGGTACCCGGTGCGAGCATCGCTCATACGCCGACCTCCAATGTCCCGTCGTCGTGGACCGACATTCGATCTCCCGGTTCGATGAGGGTCACCGAATCCCGTTCCACGATCAAAGCCGGGCCTCGTGTCTCGAAGCCGGCCGGAAGGTGAACCCGGTCCCAAATCTTGGATCCGCCCGGTGTGGTAGCAATCGGCTTTGTCCTGACCCTCTCAGGTCTCGAGGGCAGATCCGCCCAGGTCACCGAAGGATTGCCGGTGACCTCGGCGCGGAGGTTCACCAATTGCATCGGATCCCGTGGGAGGTCGAACCCGAACCGGGCGCGATGCGCTTCCTCGAAGCGGGAGCGAAGATGACTCCAATCCGCATGCGCAGGGACCGCCAGCTCGTGGGACTGGCCTACATACCGCACCTCGGCACTGACCATGGTCGGCCCTCCATCACCCGCGTTCATGGCCTTGAACAACCCCACGGCCTGGTCCTCGATCTCACGGAGAAGCCGGGAAAGGCGGGTCGATCCCTCCTCGAGGAGAACGGTCCGGATCGCATCGGCCCGGGGTCGGGCCAGGAGGAGACCGAGCGCGGAGAACACCCCGGAGAAGGGTGGGATCAATACCTTCTCGACACCCAACCGTTTGGCCAGCCGGGAGGCGTGAAGCCCTCCGGCCCCACCGAAGGCGATCAGGGCTCCTTCCCGGGGGTCGACCCCCTCCTCCACGGACACCGAGCGGATCGCTCGCTCCATGTGGGAGTCGACTACCTCGACGATGCCTTCCGCGGCGGTGGCGAGGCTGAGACCCAAGTTCCGACCCAGCATTTCCAGGGAGGTGGCGGCGGCATCGGAGCTCAACGGGAGCGATCCGGCCAGGGCGAGGCCGAACGGTATGTTGCCCAGCACCAGGTTGGCGTCGGTGACAGTGGGCAGCATGCCTCCCCGGCCATAGGCAGCGGGGCCGGGATCGGAACCCGCCGACTGCGGCCCCACACGAAGCGCGCCTCCCTGATCACACCACGCAATGCTCCCTCCGCCGGCGCCGATGGTGTTGATGGGAAGCGTCGGCACCCGATTGACCCGCCCCGCCGCCTTACGCCCCGGAACGACATGAGCCTCTCCGTCGACGATCCGGCAGACATCGGTCGAGGTGCCACCCATGTCGAAGCTGAACGCGGTGCGATGGCCTTTGACCTTGGCCAGTTCTGACGCCGCGACAACCCCGGCGGCGGGGCCGGAGAGAACGAGACGACCGGAAAGGCCGGCGGCGGTCTCGAAGGGGAGCAGCCCACCGGCAGAGGTCATCACCAACCGGCTGTCGATGGGCAGAACGGAGCCGAGGCGGCCCAGATATCCCGACACCTCGGGAGCCAGGTAGGCATCGAGGGCAGCGGTCACGATTCGCTCATACTCCCTGAACCCGGGTGAGATGGTGGCAGCCACCGAAACCTGTACTTCCAGTGCCTTCTCGATGGCAGCCGCGAGCTCGAGCTCACGTGAGGGGTCGGCATAGGAGCGGATCAGTGCGACCGCTACCGCTTCCGGCCGGGCCGCCCTCAGTCGCTCCAGCAGTGACTCGAGCTCACCATCGTCACCAAACCTCAATTCCCCGGGCACCAGGGTCGGCGGACGGTCGGCAAATGGGTCGTAGAGCGAGGGCCGAGCCTGACGGCCGATCTCGATCACGTCCTCGAAACCGGAGGAGGTGACCAACGCCACCCTCGCCCCGCGGCCCTCGAGCAGAGCATTGGTGCCGGTTGTCGTGCCGTGGAGGAAGATGGACGAGCCACCCGGCGCATGTTCGGCGACGGCGTCGATCACGCCTTCTTCCTGGCGGGCGGTCGTCGGGACCTTTCCTCCCCGCACGGTCTCGCCGTCGAAGACCACCACATCGGTGAAAGTGCCGCCGACATCCACGCCGATCGATGAAGGCACTCCCGATTAGCCTCGCCCGGTCATGCCGGTGAGTGTCGCCCCAACGCCGAATCCCAACGCCGCCAAGTTCTCGGTTGGGGAATCCGTGGGAGGCCCGGCCACCTTCGTCGCCGGCTCCAACCCGGAAGACCCGCTGGCCGCCGGCCTGCTTGGGATACCCGGGGTGACCAGCATCTTCATGACCGCTGATTTCGTCACCATCTCCAAGGCTCCCGACACCTCGTGGGAGTCGATCATCCCCGAGGCGACGGCGATCCTAGAGAGCCGGTTCGGTACCTGATCTCAGGGCACGGGCACCGTGACCGGTCGCGGAACCCCGTCGGGTCCGGGAGCGGTGACCACCACCAGCCACCCACCGGCAGCGCTCTGGACCCCGCCCGCCACGGCGGACCCACCGCTGGCCGCGATGGCGGCCGCCTCCACGTCGGCGGGAACCGGGGCCAGCGTGAGCGGCAAAGGCTCGGTGGTGACCGCCCCGAGGACGGGAGGCATCATCACGTGAGGCCCATCCTCGGCAATGCTGACGTCGACGGTGGCAGTGAATGGAGCCTGCCTGCGATAGGGCTCCTCGCCATTGGACAACAGTGATCGGACGAGGACGGTCACCCGATAGGCCAACTGGTCCACTTCCTCCACGCTCATCGCCCGCACCCACTCGACGAAGACACGGGTCGACTCCGGGGGAGGCGGCGCCGGGACCCCGGCGGGCATCAGGGTGGCGAGTGCAGCCCGGCTCTCCTCGGACCCGTCAATACCGACGTACTCGGTGACGAACCACTCGGCATGGGCGGCCGCTTGATCGAGCAGCCGCTCAGGCGGGATCGCATAGAGATCGGCCTCGGCGACCACTGCCCGCGTACCGACCTCTGGAACCGGAGCGGGGGCAGCGGTACCTGACGGGACTGTGACCGGTGCCCCCTGCGCCGCCACCGTGGAGGAGACGGGGATCGTGGGCGGAGGCGGTGCGGAGACTGGTCGACTGGACATGAAGGAGTAGGCGAGGGCGCCGAGGACGATCGCCCCGGCGAGGGCGAACATCCACCACTGCCCGTCCCCACCACCCTTCGACTCGAGCGTCTCCCAGGGGATTCGCTCATAGACCTCATTTCGCTCCGAGTCCATGATCCCGAACCTATGGAGGCCTCGGCAGCGGTTCAAGGGTGTCGTTCGAGCGGGTGAGACGTCAACCCTGGAACCAGACCACCGGAAGCTATCGTTTCGCCGGTCATGGCAGCCAACCCCGACCCGAAACCGGGCCGATGGATTCTCCCCCTCGTCATATTGGGGATGATCGCCTTTACCTATTTCTTCGTAAGTTCCCTGCCCGAAGGCTCTCCTACGACCACTCTGGCGGCGACTCCGTCAACGACCACCGGCCCTGATGGGGCCACGACGGTGCCCGGGACCGCCACCACCGTTCCCGGCAGCGCAGAGGCGTATGTCGGCGAGTTGGACACCATCAACGAACAGCTCCAGGTGCTCGCCACCGAGATGGTGACCGTGAACGACGGCTTCGATGCCGATCCCCGGACAGTCGAGTTCGACGACGCGGTGAGCAGGCTGGAGATCGTCGCCACCGACACCCAGGCTCTGGCCGACCAGGTCGCGGCGCTCAGTGTGCCTGCCGGCCTGGAAGCCAATCAGCAGGCCCTGGTGACGGCGATCGACTTCTGCGCCGGAGCAGCTCAGGATGCGCTCGACGGTTTGCAAAGCACCGACACCGGAGAGCTGAGACACACCGCTGTCGAGGCATATACGTCGTCGGCCACCGATTTCGACACCGAGGTCCAGAACGCCCGGGCCGCCGCGGGAGTGACTCCCGACGCCTGATGGGCGTTGAGTTCCGGGCGGTCACGCCCGACGAGTTCCCGACACTGGTCCGGACCATGGGGCTGGCCTTCCATTTCGACCCCCCGTCAGACGACCATTTCCGCAATGTCCTCGACTTCGGGCGGACATTTGCCGGATTCGACGGGTCGGAGATGGTGAGCAGCGTCTCTGCTTTCCCGCTCCAGATGACGGTCCCGGGGGCGGTGGTGCCGTGTGGGGGGACCACCATCGTCTCCGTCGCTCCCACCCATCGCCGTCGAGGAGTGATGCGTTCGATGATGCGGCGCCACCTCGACGACGTCCTCGACCACGAGGAGCCGATCGCAGCCCTATGGGCGTCGGACAGTGCCATCTATGGACGGTTCGGGTTCGGGATGGCCGCTGTCGGCTACCAGGTGAAGGTGCGGAGGGATCACGTCACGTTCCATCGGAGCGCTCCGGCCCGGGCACCGGTTCGGCTGGTCGACGCCGACGAGGCTCGGATTCTGCTCCCCCGGTTCTACGATCTGATCTATGCCTCGACACCGGGTTTCTACGCCCGGTCTCCTGCCTGGTGGGAGCATCGGGTGCTCGCCGACGAGGAACATCGTCGCGGTGGGGCGTCGGCCTACCGCTTCGCGGTGGTGGATGGGGCGCGCGGGATCGATGGCTATGTCCAATATCGGGCCAAAGACGGCTGGGCCGAGGGCCACGGTGCGGGAGAGGTGCGAGTGAGCGAGTTGTTTGCGAGCACCCCGGAATCGTGGGCCGGGCTCTGGTCGTACGCGCTGCATCAGGATCTCACTGCCGAGATCAGTGCCGAGCGGCGGTCGGGCCAGGACCCGATCTTCGATCTGCTGGCCGGTGTCCGACGGGTTGGTGCCAAACGCTCCGACAGCCTGTGGGTCCGGATCATGGACGTCCCCCGGGCACTGACCGCCCGTGCCTATTCGGCGCCGCTCGATGTCGTGATCGAAGTGCGGGACCCCCTCGGGGACTGTGACGGGCGCTACCGGCTGGTCGCCTCACCGGAGGCCGTCGAGTGCCAGCCGACCAACGCCGAGCCCAGCATCAGCCTCGACGCCGAGGACCTGGGTGGGATCTACATGGGCCGGTCCCGGCTGCGAAACCTGTCGCGGATCGGCCGGGTAGGTGGAGACCAATCGGTTCTGGCCGCCGCCGACGCCGCCTTCACCTGGGACCCCCAACCCTGGTGCCCCGAGGTCTTCTGAGCCCGTGAGCGTCGCCGAGAACCTCGAGCTGGTGCGGCGCTTCTACGAGATCGGACCGGCCGACGACGACACGGGCCGCTCCCTGTTCGCGATGCCCGACGTGATCTGGCACGTGCCCGGTGCCAATCCGGTGTCCGGCCGCTATCAGGGGTATCGCGAAGTGTTTGTCGAGATCGGTGAACGCATGCAGCCGCTCGACGTCTGGACGATCGAGGTCCGGGGACTCATGGGAAACCAGGACCTGGTGATGGCCATCGTTGATGTGACCGCGGCCCGAGGAGCTCGACGCCTTCAGTGTCGGGGAGGGCATGTCTTTCGGTTCGGGGACGACGGTCGCATCGCCGAGGTCTGGGGCTTCGTCGACGACCAGGATGGCCTCGACGCATTGCTCTCGTCCTAGGTCTGCGCCTGCAGGTCAGATGTCGTAGTAGAGGTGGAACTCGTAGGGGTGGGGGCGGAGCCGCACCGGATCCACTTCGTGCTCGATCTTGTAGTCGATCCAGGCCCGGATCAAGCCCTCGGTGAACACGCCTCCCGCCAACAGGAACTCATGGTCTGCTTCGAGTGCAGCCAACGCCTCGGGAAGACTCCCCGGGACCGAGGGGAGACCGGCGAGCTCCGCCGGCGGCAGGTCATAGATGTCCTTGTCCACCGGCTCGTGGGGCTCGATCCGATTCTGTACCCCATCCAATCCGGCGAGCAGCATCGCCGCAAACGACAGATACGGGTTGCACGAGGGGTCGGGACAGCGGAACTCGAGGCGCTTCGCAGCCGGGGCCTGGGAGTACTGGGGGATCCGGATCGCAGCCGACCGGTTCCGGCTCGAGTACACCAAGTTGACCGGGGCCTCGTACCCAGGCACCAGACGGTGGTAGCTGTTGGTGGTTGGGGCGGCAAACGCCAGGATCGCGGCGGCGTGCTTGAGCAGGCCGCCGACATACCAACGGGCCATGTCGGAGAGGCCCGCATACCCGGACTCGTCGAAGAACAACGGCTCGCCGTCCTTCCACAACGACTGGTGGGTGTGCATCCCCGACCCGTTGTCCTCGAAGATCGGCTTGGGCATAAAAGTGACGGTCCGGCCCGATTGCCACGCCGTGTTCTTCACGATGTACTTGTAGAGGGTCACGTTGTCGGCGGTGCGAAGCAGCGTGTCGTACCGCATGTCGATCTCCGCCTGACCCGCGGTCCCCACCTCGTGATGCTGGACCTCGATCTGGATCCCTGCCGCCTCCAGGTTGGCGGTCATCTCCGAGCGCAGGTCCTGAAAATGGTCGGTGGGGGGCACCGGGAAGTAGCCCTCCTTGTACCTGGGTTTGTAGCCGAGGTTGCCGCCCTCCTCATAGGCTCCGCTGTTCCAAGAGCCCTCGACCGAGTCGACGTAGTAGAAGCCCGAGAACTGGTTCTGGCCATACCGGACATCGTCGAAGATGTAGAACTCGGCCTCGGGGCCCCAATAGGAAGTGTCGGCAAGGCCGGTGCTGACCAGATAGTCCTCCGCCTTCTTCGCCACATACCGGGGATCCCGCTCATACGGCGCACCGGTGATCGGGTCATTGACGAAGCAGTAGAGGATCATCGTCTTCCGCTCCCGGAATACGTCGTCGATGGCCGTGGTCGGGTCCGGGATCAGGAGCATGTCCGACTCCTGGATCTGCTGGAAGCCCCGGATAGAGGAGCCGTCGAAGCCGAAGCCGGCCTCGAAGGAGTCCTCGGTGAGCTCGCGCGCCGGCACCGTGAAGTGCTGTACCTGGCCGGGCAGGTCACAGAATCGAAGATCGACGAATTCGTACCCCTCGCTCTTGACGAGGGACAAGACGTCACCTGGCGTCTTGGTCACAGGGCCTCCTTTGGGTCCATCAGTCGTTAACGGATGCGTTCTATCGGCGACGGATTTCTCATCGGTTGCGGAAGTGTGAACGCTGTGTTTCGGGCCGCCGGTCCGCCGCTGTCGTCGCACCAACGGCGACGAACCGGGGTAGTACCGTCTCGCCACGTCATGCCAGCCACCGTAGTCCTGGGCGCCCAGTGGGGCGACGAGGGAAAGGGGCGGGTTGTCGACTATTTCGCCGAGTCCGCCGACTTCGTCGTTCGCTTCCAGGGCGGGAACAACGCCGGTCACACGATCGTGGTCGGCGACCAGCGGCTCGCTCTCTCCCTGATCCCGTCCGGGATCCTCTACCCCCATTGCACCCCTGTCATCGCCTCCGGCACCGTGATCGACCCCAAGGTGCTCCTCGATGAGATGGACATGGTCGCAGCCCGTGGTCTCGACCCATCCCGGGTGCGGATCTCGTCCAACGCCCACCTGATCATGCCCTATCACCGCAAGCTGGACGCGATGATCGAGCGCTTCCTGGGCAAGAACCAGATCGGTACCACCAAGCGCGGCATCGGCCCCGCCTACACCGACAAGTACGCCCGGGTGGGGATCAGGGTCCAGGACCTGTTCGACGCCAAGATCTTCAGAGAAAAGGTGAACGCGGCCCTCGACGAGAAGAACCGCATCCTGCCCCGCATCTACAACAGCCTTCCCATGAACGCCGAGGAGATCGTGGCCGAGTATCTCGGATACGCGGAGAGGCTCGAGAAGCACGTCACCGACACCTCATTGCTCATATGGGAAGGGCTCGAGGCCGGCAAGCAAGTGTTGCTCGAAGGGGCGCAGGGGACTCTGCTCGATATCGACCACGGCACCTATCCCTTCGTCACCTCCTCGAGCCCCTCCGCCGGCGGGGCAGTGGTCGGCTCCGGGATCGGGCCCAAGGCGATTGGCGAGGTGATCGGCGTGGCCAAGGCCTACATCTCCAGGGTTGGAACCGGTCCCTTCCCCACCGAACTTCATGACGAGATCGGGGACCGGATGATCGAGCTCGGTGGTGAGTACGGGACCGTGACCGGGCGACGACGGCGATGCGGCTGGCTCGACCTGGTCGCACTCAGGTATTCGGCCCGGGTCAACACCTTCTCCAAGCTGTTCATCACCAAGATGGACATCCTCTCCTCCTTCGACACGATCAAAGTCGCGGTCGCCTACCGGAGCCAGGGAGAGCGGCATCTCCATTTCCCGTCCCAGCAGAGCGTGCTGTATCACTGCGAGCCGGAATTCGAAGAGCTGGCGGGGTGGGGGGAGGACATCACCGGAGTCCGCTCATTTCAGGATCTCCCCGAACAAGCCCGGGCCTATGTCGAATACATCCAGGACTCGGTGGGCGTGGCTGTGGGGTGGGTGTCCGTAGGCCCGGAGCGCAGCCAGCTCATCGCTGTGCAGTGAGAGCCCTCGTCATCGGGAGCGGAGGACGGGAGCATGCCCTTGGTTGGAAGCTGGCTCAATCGTCGCGGGTCGATGAGCTGATCTCGATTCCGGGCAACCCGGGTCTGGCCAGTCTCGGGCCCGTGGTCGAGGGCATTTCCCTCGAAGACGTAGGCGCCATCGCCGCCATGGCCCGGCTGCAAAAGGTCGACCTGGCGGTCGTGGGCCCGGAAGGCCCGTTGGCGGCGGGAGTGGTCGACGCCTTGACCGGCCTCGGGGTCCCGGTGTTCGGCCCATCCCGGGCGGCAGCCAGGCTCGAGGCCTCGAAGGCCTACGCCAAGGAGATCATGGCCAGGGCGGGTGTCGAGACCGCTGCCTCGATCGCCTTCACCGAAGCCGGCGCCGCCAAGGAGCACCTGGATCAAACCGCCGGGCCTTATGTGGTCAAGGCCGACGGGCTGGCTGCAGGCAAGGGAGTCCTGGTCACGGACTCGCGCCCTGAGGCAATGGCCTGGGTGGAGCAGTGGCTGTCTTCCGGTCCCGTAGTCGTCGAGGAGTTCCTGGAGGGACCGGAGGTCAGCGTGTTCGCGGTGTGTACCGACCGGGGGGTGGTTCCCCTGGAGCCGGCCCGGGACTACAAGCGGCTTCTCGACGGCGATCAAGGGCCCAATACCGGTGGGATGGGCGCCTACTCCCCGGTGCGCGATCTCCCCTCCGGCCTGGTCGACGAGACGATGCGCGAGGTCATCGAGCCCACACTGGCCCAGCTGGCCGAAGAGGGGAGCCCGTTTCGAGGCTTCCTCTACACAGGGCTTGCCCTTACCCCTCGAGGTCCCCGGGTGCTCGAATTCAACGTCCGGCTCGGGGATCCCGAGACTCAGGCGGTGCTTCCCCGCTTGGAGAACGACCTGATCGAAGTTCTCGAAGGGGCGAGCCCCGTGTGGTCGGATACCGCCACGGTCGACGTGGTCTTGGCCGCCGGCGGCTATCCGGAGTCACCCGTGAGAGGTGCCGCCATCGAAGGTCTCGCGGCCATTGGTGACGAGACTCTGGTGTTCCACGCCGGGACCCGTGCCGAGGGTCGTCGCACCGTGGTCGACGGGGGCCGGGTGCTGAGCGTGGTCGGCTCGGGGACCGATGTCGAAACTGCGCGTGAGCGTGCCTATCAGGCGGTCGCCCGTGTCCGTTTCTCCGGGATGCAGTTTCGAACCGACATCGGGGCGGATCAGTCGTAGGAGTGGCGGAACATCAGGGCGATCCGGGGTGGTGCAGAGGCCACCTTGGGCACTGTGTGCTCCCAGTCTCGCTGACAGGCGCCGCCCATCACCACGAGGTCGCCACCACCCAGTTCGAACGCGCGGGAAGCACCGCCGCCCTGGGGTCGGATCAGAAACCGACGGGGACCCCCCAAGGACACCGTGGCCACGATCGAATGCGGGAGCTCCCGGGCGATCCGGTCGCCGTGCCAGGCCACGGAGTCTCCACCGATCCGGTACCACCCGGCACTGACCCGGTCCATCAGGATCCGATAACGGTCGGAGAGGATGGAGACCATCGACTCCAGAACCGGGTGCGAGCCGGCATCGACCTGGCCGACCAATCTCGGGGTGCGCACCATCCGGTCGTACATCCTCACCTCGGGCTGCTCCCACTCCACGGTCTCGGTGAGGAATTCGAAGAGGCGGGCATCACCGGCAAGCCAGCCGGGCGCGTAATCGAGCCAGCTCAACGGATCGAGGTCGATCCGCTCCAAACTGGAGAAATCGAGATCAGGGGCCGGCTCGCGGTCCCCGAAAAGAGAAGGCTGGATCGTCTCGAAAGCGAACATGTGTTCGATGTTAGCCCAGCAAAGGGACTAGCCGACGACCTGGAGGCCGTCCTCGACGAGCTTGATGTAATACGTAGCCCATGACAGGAAGGCCGCGACCACCGTGACCAGGACGACCAGCACCAAGACAGCCAGCCTCCTCGCCCCGGCTAGAGAGCTCCGGCCGGCGAGGGTCCCCCATCGCCATAGAAGGAGGCCGCTCAATGAGAGGCCAAATGCGAGGCCTCCGATCGAGGTGATCAGCCCTTGGTCGAGCCCGGGACCTGCCAGCTCGCCCGTCGACATGATCGCCCCGAGATGAGGGATGTTGCTGCCGACGTAGAACCCGGTCAGGGCCAAAGTCATCACCGCGAGCAGCAGGTTGATCGCGCGATCAGGGGTGATTGGCCCCCTTGCAGCCACGGTCCATGTGCAACCGATTCCGACAAAGGCGGTCAGAACCGCGGTGATGGCCCACATCGTGATGTAGAGGAGGATGAAGTCGGCCCAGAGAAGTCGCCCGAACAGCATGTCGATCACCCAGGGGAGGACGACGCCCCCGGCCACGGCCACCACAGCGAAAAACGGCCGGCGAGTCGCTGTGTAGTGATTGGCGGTGGCGACCTGATCGGTGCTCATCGCCCACGCAATCTAGCCGGAGAGCCCGATCGGTTACCGTGCCGTCATGGCTCACAAGGTGGCAATCGTCATGGGATCGGGGACCGACCGAGCGGTGATGGAGAAGGCGGGCGCCGCTCTTGAGCAATTCGGTATCGAGCACGACACCAGGGTGCTATCCGCCCACAAGACCCCTGATCAGGCCATCGAGTTCGCCGCGACCGCCGCCGAAAACGGCTTCGAGGTGATCATCGCCGGTGCCGGAAAGGCCGCCCACCTCGCCGGGGTAATGGCCGCCAAGTCGCTGCTCCCGGTGATCGGGGTGCCGCTCAACGCTTCCCTCGACGGATTGGACTCCCTTCTGGCCACGGTCCAAATGCCCACCGGGATCCCGGTCGCCACCGTCGCCATCGATGGCGCACACAACGCCGCCCTGCTCGCAGTCGCGATCCTCGCCATCAGCGACCCCGAATTGCGGGAGAAGCTGGCTGCATACCGGGCCGATCTCGCCGAGAAGACCCTGGCCGGATAGAGCCCCTCGGCAGCCGATACCATTCACTGCCCATGAGTGAAATCGCGTTCGAGAAGCCGGATCCTCGCGACTTCCTTGACATCGACTCTCTCCTCTCCGACGAGGAGATCCTGCTCAGGGACACCGTCCGCACCTATGTCCAGAAGGAGATCGTCCCCAACGTCGGAGACTGGTGGGAGGACGGTGCGATCCCTCACACCGAGTTGGCCAGGGCGTTCGGCGAGATCGGTCTCCTCGGGATGCACCTCGAGGGATACGGCTGTGCCGGGACTTCTGCAACCGCCTACGGGCTGGCTTCCCTCGAACTAGAGGCCGGCGACTCCGGGATCCGCTCCTTCGTCTCGGTGCAGGGCTCGCTCGCCATGTTCCCGATTTGGAAGTTCGGGTCGGAGGAGCAGAAGCAGACCTGGCTTCCGAGGATGGCGACCGGAGAGGTGATCGGTTGCTTCGGCCTCACCGAGCCCGACTCCGGCTCGGATCCCGCCTCGATGCGGACCAGCGCCAAGCGAGAAGGGTCCGATTGGGTGCTCACCGGAACCAAGATGTGGATCACCAACGGATCCATCGCGGACGTCGCCATCGTCTGGGCGAGGGCCGACGACGGTGTACGCGGGTTCATCGTGCCCACCGACAGCCCCGGTTTCTCAGCACCCGAGATCAAGAAGAAGGCATCTCTTCGAGCATCGGTGACCTCGGAGCTGATCCTCGACGCGGTCAGGGTCCCCGACGACTTCGCGCTACCCGGCGTTGCCTCGATGCGAGGGCCGTTGTCATGTCTCAACGAAGCCAGGTTCGGGATCGCATTCGGTGCCATCGGGGCGGCTAGAGCGTGTTACGAGTCGGCCCTCGACTACTCGATCGAGCGCCATCAGTTCGAGCAGCCGATTGCCGGATTCCAGCTCACACAGAAGAAGCTCGTCGAGATGATGGTTGCCGTCCAGCGAGGAACCTTGGTGGCGCTCCATCTCGGTCGGCGCAAGGACGCCGGCACTCTTAGCCCGGAGCAGGTGAGCTTTGGCAAGTTCGACAACGTGCGCAATGCCTTGGAGGTGGCTCGGACCGCGCGGTCCATCCTCGGTGCCAACGGCATCACACTCGAGTATCCGGTGATGCGCCACATGTCCAACTTGGAGACGGTGTTCACCTATGAGGGCACCAACGAGATCCACACCCTGGTGATGGGTCAGGCGATCACCGGCATCAGCGCCTTTACCTAGGCCCGGTCTCGATCACCCACAGTTCGTCGACCGGGACGAATCCCAGGCTCTCAGCCATCGCCAACGACAGACGGTTGTCGTCGTACGCCCCCCAGACCGGCTGGATCCCATCGACGGCCAGGTGCGAGGCCAGAGCCTGGTAGCAGGCGCGAGCGTGGCCCTGGCGCCGATGTCCGTCGAGGGTGTCGATGCCCACGTCCCAGAGGGTCTCGGTGATCGAGGCCGCGGCGCAGACCGACGCCACCACCCCTCCCACTTCCCTGAAGGCCGCCAGGTAGGAGCCCTCTACCTCCGGGGCGAGCTCTTCGGGTAGCGAGGCCAGGAATCCGGAGTCGACTTCGACGATCCGCACCTCGTCCACCGGCATCGGAGCAAAGGCCGTGGTGAGCCGATGAAGGACCGCGCGGCGGGGACGGCCCTCGGGGAGCAGTCCGCTCAGATGCTGAAGAGCCTCCGGGACAACCAGCACTTCGGCGTCAGGAGCAGAGAGAGCACGGGCGTCGGCCAGGACATCGGCGGAGGGCGTGCCAACGATCCCCACCGTGAAACCGTCGCTGCCGACCACGACGCCCCCCGAGGGGTCACCGAACACAGTGGCCTCGTCGTGGAGCAGGAGCGACCGAATCTCGACCCATCGCGGGATGTCGGGCACCGCCCGGTCCCAATCGGAGGTGATCACCCTGTCACAATCGACTCACGCCGCAGACAGAGACGCTGCGAGGTCACCGTTAGGTGAGATCACGACCTCGGTCAACCCGAGCCAGGTGGCGACAGCCTCCAACTCTTCTCGCAACTCCCGTGCCACCCGGACCCGGTCCACGTCTGGCTCGGCGAAAGCGCCCTTGACCAAGAGGGCACCCGACTTGCGGTCGGTCTTGAGGTCGACGCGCGCCACCAGATCGCCATCGAGGAGGAATGGGAGCACGTAGTACCCGTAGATCCGCTTCGCCTCGGGCACGTAGATCTCGATCCGATAGAAGAAGTCCCAGATTCGCTCGACCCGGTCCCGGTTCCAGATCAGGTTGTCGAATGGTGAGAGCAGGGCTCGACCCTCCACCTTGCGTGGAATGAGCGCCTCGGGATGGAGATACGCCGCCCGGTCCCACCCCTTCACCTCCACTTCCACGATCCGCCCTTCGGAGGCCAGTTGCTCGATCAGGGGTCGGGCCTGAGGCATGCGGAGCCGGTAGTAATCGGCGATGTCGTCGGCGGTTCCGACACCAAGCGCCCGAGCCGAGCGCTCGAGGAGGATCGATTGCGCCTCCTCACGAGACATTGCCGGCATTTCGAGGACCTCGGCCGGGATCACCCGTTCCGCGATGTCGTACATCCTGACGAAGTTGGGACGGCCGGCGGCGGTCACCTTGCCCTCGGCGAAGAGCATCTCGAGGGCGATCTTGCCGTGGGACCAGTTCCACATGGGAGGCGCCAGGCTCTCCTTCTCCCCCGGCTCATCGAGGTCGCTGGTCTGCAAAGGGCCCCGTTCACGCACCTGCTCCAGGACCCCGTCGAGGAACCCGGGCCGGTTGGCCACCAGCTGCTCCGCCCGGTTCCAGGTCCACCCCCGCTCCATGCGCCAGCGAAGCAACCGGTGGTCCTGCACCGGGAGCACCGAGGCCATATGGCCCCAATACTCGAACATCTCCCCCGAGCTCCAGATCCAGCGGTCCAATGCCGCCCGGTCGTACAACCCGAGCCGGGAGAAAAAGGGCATGTAGTGCGCCCGGCTGAACACGTTCACAGAGTCGAGTTGGACGACCAGCAGGCGGTCGATGACCTTCCTGAAGTGGCGGGCGTCGACCCGGCCGGCAGGCCTGGGCACCGTCATGCCCTGCGCGGCAAGGGCGAGCCCCCGTGCCTGTTCGATGCTCATCGACCGCATGAGCCGGGGAGGGTAGGGCGTTTCGAGCTGCCATCATCCCGGTGGTGATCGAGCGTTACACCCTTCCCGAGATGGGCCGGATCTGGTCGGAGAAGCGCCGGCTGGAGTTCTGGATGCAAGTCGAGGTGCTCGCCCTGGAGGCCTGGGCTGAGCTGGGAAAGCTGTCGCCGTCGGTCGCGGAGGCGGTGCGCAACGCCAAGTGCCCCACTCCCGAAGATGTGGCCGTACGGGAGGAAGCCACCAACCACGACCTCGCGGCTTTCGTAGACCTGCTCGGCGAGTCGGCCGGTGGGGAGGCCCGAGCCTGGGTGCACTATGGGCTGACTTCCTCGGACGTGCTCGACACCGCACTCGGAGCCCAGCTCGCAGAGGCGTCGGATCTGCTGCTCGATGCCCTCGGTACGGCATTCGTTGTCGTCAAGCGGAGGGCCCTCGAGCATCGTGACAGCCACATGATCGGGCGTACCCACGGGATCTGGGCGGAGCCGACCACGTTTGGGCTGAAGCTGGCGGGTTGGGCCTTCGAACTGTCGCGGGATCATGCCCGGCTCCGCGCCGCCCGGGAGGCCGTGGCTGTGGGCAAGATCTCCGGAGCAGTGGGTAACTATGCCCACGTTCCACATCAGCTGGAAGCCTGGGTCTGCTCGGGCCTCGGCTTGGCCATCGAGCCCGCATCGACCCAGGTCACTGCCCGAGACCGTCACGCCCAGTATCTGGGGGCGATCGCGCTCACCGGCGCCTCCCTGGAGAGAATGGCCACAGAGATCCGTCATCTGCAGCGGTCTGAGGTCTCCGAGGTCAGAGAAGCCTTCGGACGGGGCCAAAAGGGCTCCTCGGCCATGCCCCACAAGCGGAACCCGATCCTCTCCGAACGCTTGACCGGGCTGGCCCGACTCCTGCGTGGCTATGCGCAGGTCGGGCTGGAGAACGTCGCGCTGTGGCATGAGCGTGACATCTCACACTCGTCGGCGGAAAGGGTGGCGCTGCCCGATGCCTCGATCCTCCTTCACTACATGCTGGTGAAGTTCACCGGGCTCGTCGACACCCTGGTCGTCGACACCGAACGGATGCGGGCAAATCTCGACGCCACCCGAGGGTTGGTGTTCAGCCAGGCGGTCTTGCTCGCATTGATAGACGACGGCATGAATCGTGACGAGGCCTATCGGATCGTGCAGGGAGAGGCGATGAAGGCGTGGGAGGGTGCCGGAGAGCTCGAGCCGCTGCTCGCGGCACACCCGGATGTGACCATCGACCTCGAAGCCTGCTTCGACCTGTCGAGATCCAGCGACTCGGCGCAGGTCGTGTTCGACCGCCTTACCGCCCTCGACCTCGCCTGGCCCGAGACCTAGTTGCCCTCGGAGCCGATGTGCACCGTCCCGGTGAACAGGCCGATGACCCGGCCATCGGACCTGGTCACGTCGACGCGATAGGTCCCAAGAGTCCGACCCCGGGATATCTCAACAGCTGACGCCTGGATGCGATCGCCAACCGTGGCGGCCGCGGTGAGCACGAGATGGGCGTCGATCGCAACCGCCCGCGTCCCGGCGGCGTTCGAGGCCAGGGAAAACGCGCAGTCCGCCAGAGAGAAGACCATGCCCCCGTGCCCCAACTCCAGGAAGTTGAGGTGCTCGGGCCGGACCACGAGGCCGACCACGATTCGCGAGTCGTCGACAGACACCAGGCCCACCCCCAGCGCTTGGGCGTAGGCGTCGGCGTCGAGCATCGACTCGATCACCCCTAGGTCGAAATCTGGCATCGGAGCCGAGGTTAGGGGCGCCGTGACGCGGCACTACCCTGCCGCCACATGGTTGCGCTGACCCATGTGGCCTCGGGCAAGGTCCGGGAGATGTACGAGGTCGATTCCGAGCACCTGCTGCTCGTCGCCACCGATCGAATCTCGGCCTACGACGTGATCCTCAACCAGCCGATCCCGGACAAGGGCCGGGTGCTCACCGGGCTCAGCCTTCATTTCTTCGACTACCTGGACACCCCCAACCACCTGGTGACCACCGATCTCAGCGGGGTCGCGGAGCTTTCCGGATCCGCCCTTCAGGAGCTCTCGGGCCGGGCCATGGTGGTCCGGCGGGCCGAGGTGATCCCGGTGGAGTGTGTGGTCCGGGGCTACCTCTACGGGTCTTCCTGGCGCGAGTACCGAGACGGTGGCGGCCCGACGACGGAGCACCTGCCCCCGGGCCTGGTGCTCGCCGACCGCCTCCCCGAACCGATCTTCACCCCGGCCACCAAGGCGACCACCGGCCACGACGAGAACATCACAGAGTCCCAAACAAGGGACTTGCTCGGTGACGACCTATATGAAGAGCTGCGTGAGAGGTCGGTCGACATCTATCTCAGGGCCTCTGAATACGCCGCAGGCAAAGGAGTGATCCTCGCCGACACCAAGTTCGAATTCGGCTTCGCGGGTGACGACCTGCTCCTGATCGACGAGGTCCTGACCCCGGACTCATCCCGCTACTGGCCTGCGGACGAATGGGAGCCGGGCCAAGACGCCCCCTCCTTCGACAAGCAGTACGTGCGGGAGTGGCTGGACACCACCGATTGGGATCGGACTCCGCCACCACCGGACCTGCCCGAGGAGATCGTTGCCGGGACGAGGTCCCGCTACGTGGAGGCCTACGAGCGGATCACCGGTTCCAGCTTCGACGAGTACCTGGCAACTGCCCGATGAAGGTCACCGTGGGCATCACCAGACGCCCCGAGATCGCAGATCCCCAAGGCACCACGATCCAACGAGCACTGCATGACCTCGGTCACAATGAGGTGGTGTCGGTACGGGTCGACCGTGTGATCCATCTCGAGGTCCAGGGTGACGATTCCGAAATCGTTCGGGGCCAGGTGACCGAGATGTGCAGGAAGGTGCTGGCCAACCCGGTTCTCGAGGATTTCACCATCGAGGTGACCTCGTGAGGACGGCGGTTGTAGTGTTCCCGGGCACCAATTGCGAACAGGATGTCGCCCATGCACTGACCACCATGGGTGGCGACGCCGAATTGGTGTGGCATCGAGAGACCGATCTCTCCGAGTTCGACGGCGTGGTGCTGCCCGGTGGCTTCGCGCACGGGGACTACCTCCGGACCGGCGCCATTGCCCGCTTCTCGCCGGTGATGGGCGAGGTGACTCGGATGGCAGAGGTGGGGCGCCCGGTGCTCGGTATCTGCAACGGATTTCAGGTCTTGTGCGAGGCCGGATTGCTCCCCGGGGCCCTGATCGCGAACCGTGACCTTGCCTTCATCTGCCGTTTCGTCGAACTCGAAGTAGTCGATACCGGGACGATCCTCACCAACGCCGCCTCGGTCGGGCAGCGGATCAGGATTCCTCTCAACTCGTACGAGGGAAACTGGGTGGACCCGACGGATGCCGGGCGCATCGTCCTCCAGTACGTCGATGACCCAAACGGATCCCAAGGACGGGCGGCAGCCGTGGCCAACCCCGAAGGCAACGTGGTCGGGGTGATGCCGCACCCCGAGCGCGGCACCGAACACCTTCTGGGCTCGACTGACGGGCGAATCCTGCTCGAAGGGTTTCTCAGCGCCCTGGTCGCGGTGTGACTTCGACCGTCGAGCCAATCCACCGCCAACTCGGGCTGACCGACGACGAGCTCGAATCGGTAGTCGGGATCCTGGGGCGCGAGCCCTGGCCTGCCGAGTTGGCCATGTACTCGGTGATGTGGTCCGAGCATTGCTCCTACAAGTCGTCCCGACCCCATCTTCGCCGGTTTCCGACCGAAGCGCCCTGGGTGGTGGTCGGCCCCGGCGAGAACGCCGGCGTCGTCGACCTCGGTGACGGCTGGCTCGCCGCACTCCGCATCGAGAGCCACAACCACCCCTCGTTTGTCGAGCCCTACCAGGGGGCGGCGACCGGAGTCGGTGGCATCCTGCGCGACGTGTTCACAATGGGGGCCCGGCCGATCGCCCTCTGGGACCAGATTCGGTTCGGTCCCCTCGATGACGCCGCCAACCGCTATTTGTTCAACGGCGTGGTCTCGGGGATCGCCGGGTATGGAAACGCGGTCGGGGTCCCCACCGTCGGTGGTGAAGTGGAGTTCGACCCCTGCTATTCGGGCAACCCGCTGGTCAACGTGATGTGCCTCGGTCTGATGCGCAGCGAGCAGTTGGTGCTGGGCACGGCAGGCACCCCGGGCACGGTTGCGGTGCTGTTGGGAAAGGCCACCGGACGGGATGGGATCGGCGGAGCCTCCGTGCTCGCCTCCGCGTCCTTCGAGGACTCCTCATCCGACAAGAGGCCCAGTGTCCAGGTGGGCGATCCCTTCGAGGAGAAAAAGCTGATCGAGGCCTGCCTCGAGCTCTACGCGAGTGGTCTGGTGGTGGGGGTACAAGACTTGGGCGCGGCGGGGCTGTCCTGCGCAACCTCAGAGCCGGCAGGGCGCGCCGGTGTCGGCATCGACGTGGACCTCGATGCGGTCCACGTCCGGGAGCCTGGGATGACCGCGCCCGAGCTCCTCATGTCCGAGTCTCAGGAGCGGATGATGGCCTTCGTCGACCCCGGATCGGTTGAGTCGGTGTTGGCGACGGCGAGAAAGTGGGAAATCGAGTCCGCGGTGGTCGGCGTGGTCCGTGACGGCGGCACCCTCACCATTCGCCACCACGGTGAAGTGGTGGCTCGGATCCCGGCAGCATCCCTGACCGATGCCGCACCGGTCTACGACCGCCCGTTGGCCCGGCCAAGCGACATCGATGCGGTATGGGATGCCGATCCGGGGAGGCTGGAGCCGGATCCGGCCAGCACGCTGCTTCGCCTTCTCGATGACCCGGCGATGGGATCGACGGCGTGGGTCCATGAGCAATACGACCACATGCTCTTCCTAAATACCATCGTCGGCCCCGGGTCGGACGGATCCTTGATCCGGGTCCGGGGCACGGAGAAGGGGCTGGCGGTCTCCACCGACGGCAACGGCCGGCTCTGCCAGCTCGATCCCCGTGGAGGGAGCGCACGGCTGGTGTACGAGGCTGCTCTGAACGTGGCGGTGACCGGTGCCCGGCCCCTCGCCCTGGTGGACAACCTCAACTTCGGCAATCCGGAGAAACCCGAGGTGATGTGGCAGTTCAGAGAGAGCATCGAGGGGATCTCGGAGGCGTGTGAGGCGTTGGGGATCCCGGTGGTCGGGGGAAACGTCTCCTTCTACAACGAGAGCCAGGGCGTCGACATCCATCCCACACCGGTAGTGGGTCTCTTGGGTTTGGCGGACCCGATCCCCGCCAATCCTCCGCGGCTCTCCGGAGCCCGAGAGGGCATGGAGATCTGGGAGATCGGGCCCGAACCGAGCACCAACCTGGCGGGCTCCGTCGCCCAGCGGGTGGCCCTGAACCGGCTCGCCGGCCGGCCGACGCTCCCGGACCCAGCGATGGCGAAACGAATAGTCGGCTTCGTTGCGGACCTAGCGCACATCGCACCTGTGCTTCACGACGTGTCCGGAGGGGGACGAGCGGTCGCCATCGCAGAGATCTGCATCGCATCGGGCGTGGGCGCCGCCCTGGTCGAAGACGATGTCTCCACCTGGTTTTCGGAGGATCCACACCGGGTGATCGTGTTGCTCGAGCCGGGATCGGTCGAGCTCCCGGCAGACATCAGCCGCCAGGTGGGCGTGATCGGTGGTCAGGCAGTCTCCTTCGCCGGCGGCGACGGGATCGGCCTGTTCGCGCTGGCCCGGGCCTATGCCGAGGCGATCCCTCGCCGGATGGCCGGCTAGGCCAGGCGAAATTGGGGGCCTCAGCAATCTGTGTGAATGCTGGTTCCCCCAATTTCGAGCACCGAGTGAGGTCGGCGCGGCACCTCGGCATCTCCGCTGGAGACTGACTCCGCGGGTCAGACCTAGCCTGCAGCTCGCATGAGCACTCTCGGGGCCGTCCTCGCCGGCGGCGCCAGCACCCGAATGGGGTCGGACAAGGCATCCGTCGTAGTCGACGGCCAGACCATGTTGCAGCGAGTGAACTCGGCGCTGAGCGCCGTGTTTTCCAAAGTGGTCGTCCTCGGTGACGAGAGAACTGGCTTTGAGTGCTGGCCGGACGCGGTTCCCGGAGGCGGCCCGTTGGCGGGCATCGCTTCGGCCCTGTCCCGCATGGAGGAGGAGCGGGTCCTCGTGGTCGCCGTGGATCAACCGTTTGTCCGGGCCGAGACCCTTGCTGCCCTGGGTGAGGCCAGCTCGCCGCTCGCCGTCGTGCCGGTGGATGCGACCGGAGCGCGCCAGGTCACATGTGCCCTCTACCCGAAGTCGATCGAAGTGGCGGCCCTGGAGGAGGCGCGAAACGACGGCTCTGTGCAGAGCCTGCTCGACCGAGTCTCGTTCGAGGCGGTGACCCCCGAGACATGGGCGCAGTGGGGTGAGGACGGGCGGAGTTGGTTCTCGGTGGACAGTGTCGACGCCCTCGAGGAGGGGATCCGACGCTATCTCTGAACGCGAATCAGGGCCCGGCTCGGGCCCTGATTCGCTTCTGGCGGTGGTTGGGATTCAGGGGCTACTTGTAGTTGTTCCCGCCAGAGTCGTCGTCGACCCTCCGTCATCCGGGTCGTCTGTGTCGCAGGCCGTGAGCGCCATGCTCAGGGCCAGCACTGCCGCGAGGAGACCGGAGGCCACCTTGCTTCTCATGTTCTTCTTCCTCCAACCCCGCTCGATGCGAGCGGCTGAGAGGCTCCATTCCCCCAACCCGGGTGATTTCAAACATCATGCGGCAACCGGGACCAAAACATCCTGCGTCGGCCGCGCCGCCTGGCTAGCTTGAGATGAGAAAGGTGGTCTAGATGGGTTGTCTTCTCGTTCTGTTCGTGGCACTCAGCCCCCGGTTGGGAATGGTCGCGATCTGGCTGCTCACCGACTGGGAAGACCGGGTGTTCAACGGATGGCTTATCCCCGTCCTCGGGATCATCCTCCTTCCTTGGACCACCGTCCTCTACACGATCGGCTTCGTCCTCGGTGGTGACACCGCGGTGCCATGGGGAATCCTCGGCGCCATCATCGGGGTCTTCGCAGACATCATGAGCTATGCCTCCTCGTCGAAGCCGATCCGGAACAGCTATCAGGGAGCCCGGTAGAGCCTTTCCTCTGAGAAGTGGGAAGACCGGCGGGGGCGACCTACCATCGCCCCGTGCCCGAACAGCCGGTCAACCTCTCACTGAACGGCCCTGGGGAGGCCTGCGGCGTCGTAGCCGCATACACACCCAAGGAGCGGGCGGCCAACATCATCTACTTCGGCCTGTATGCCCTCCAGCACCGGGGCCAGGAGTCGGCTGGGATCGCAACCAGCGACGGTGAGACCCTCACCGTCTTCAAGGACCTCGGCCTGGTGTCACAGGTGTTCGATGAGGCGACCCTCGCCGGGCTGGACGGGCACGTCGGGATCGGGCACACTCGCTATTCGACGATGGGCTCAAACAACTGGGCCAATGCCCAGCCTGCCCATCGCCAGGTCGGGCACACCAGCCTCGCCCTCGGTCACAACGGCAACCTGACCAACACCGGGGAGCTGGCCGCCTCGCTTGGCATCTCCGGGGCGACCACCGACTCCGACCTCATGGCCGAGGGCATCGCCCGCGCTCTCGACGACGAGCGCTCCGACGCCCGCGGTTTGGAGCTGGCGATCATGGAGGTGGCCCCCACCTGGAAGGGCGCCTTTTCCCTGGTGATGATGGACCAGGGCCGGATCATCGGCCTTCGGGACCCAAACGGTTTCCGTCCCCTCTGCCTCGGCTCGCTGCCGCTCGGTGGCTGGGTACTGGCCTCGGAGACCGCCGCCCTCGATCTGATCGGGGCCCGCTTCAAGCGGGAGGTCGCCGCTGGGGAGATGGTGGTCATAGACGCCGGTGGGGTTCACAGCTTCTACCCATTCGCCGACGTGAAGCCGGGCCTGTGCCTCTTCGAGTTCGTCTACTTCGCCCGGCCCGACAGCCACATGTACGGCCGAAGCATCCACGCCGCCCGTCGCCAGATGGGGGAGATCCTCGCCGGGGAGCACCCCGCGGACGCCGATGTGGTGGTACCGGTGCCCGAGTCGGGCCTGCCCGCAGCTCAGGGCTTCGCCGCGGCGAGCGGGATTCCATACGCCGACGGCCTGGTCAAGAACCGCTACATCGGGCGCACCTTCATCGAGCCGACACAGGCGATGCGTGACCGGGGGATCAGGCTCAAACTGAATCCGATCACCGAGAACCTGAAGGAGAAGCGGGTCGTCCTCGTGGACGACTCGATCGTCCGCGGGTCGACCACCCGCAAGTTGGTGCACATGATCCGGGAGGCAGGGGCAGTCGAGGTGCACCTGCGGGTCTCCTCTCCCCCCTATCGGTGGCCCTGTTACTACGGGATGGACACATCCGATCGCTCGACGCTCATCGCCTCACGCATGACAGTGGAGGAGATCCGAGACCACCTCGGCGCCGACTCGCTCGGCTATCTCTCACTGGACGGTCTGCTCTCTGCCACCGGGGTCGCCGACGCCGGCTTCTGCACGGCCTGCCTATCCGGTGACTACCCCACCGACCTCCCCGAGGTGAGCGACAAGTTCCAGCTCGAGCGCTCCTGAGCATGACCTCATATCGGGACACCGGGGTGGACCTGGAGGCTGCCGCTCGCCACGTGGAATCGATAGCCGCCAGTGTCACCGCGTCTTGGGGCGAAGGGGTCGTCGGCGGTTTCGGGGGCTTCGCGGCCGGAGTCGAGATCCCCGCCGGCTACCGCCGCCCGGTGTTGATGATGTCGACCGACGGCGTCGGAACCAAGCTGGAGCTCTGCCGCCTCGCCAATCGCTGGGAAGGCGTGGGGTTCGACCTGGTGGCAATGTGCGTTGATGATCTGGCCGCGGTGGGGGCCAGGCCGCTCGGCCTCGTCGACTACATGGCGGTGGGCGCCCTGGACCCAGCCCGTGACCTGGCAATCGTGTCCTCGATCGCGGCGGCTTGCTCCGAAGCGGGTTGTCCGCTGCTCGGGGGCGAGACCGCGGAGCATCCCGGGGTCATGGCGCGGGATGCGGTGGACCTCGCCGGGGCGGTGGTCGGGGTGGTCGAGGCCGGTGAAGAGCTGAGCGCGGCCCTGGTGGCCGACGGTGATGTGGTGATCGCCCTCCGCTCCCCGAACCTTCGCTCCAATGGGTTTTCACTTGTTCGCGCCCTATTCGCCTCTGATATCGAAGAGCACCTCGAAGTCTTCCTCGAACCGTCGGTCATCTACGCCCCCTCCGTGCTCGCCGCCATAGCCAGCGGAGGGGTCCATGCCGCCGCCCACATCACGGGGGGCGGGCTGAAGGGCAATCTGGCGCGCGTCCTCCCCGAGGGCCTGGGTGTCACGATCGACTCCGACTCGTGGGAGCCGCCGCAGGTCTTCTCGACGATCGCCTCCCAAGGGGTGAGCCGGGACGAGATGCTGACCACCTTCAACATGGGGGTCGGGTTCTGCCTCATCGTCGATCCCGGCTCGGTGGGGGCGGTGCTCGAGGCCACTACCTCACACGATCCGTGGCAGGCGGGCTTCGTCACGGCAGGTGATGGAGTGACCTTGGCATGAGATTCTCGGAGGCGTCTCGTGTCGAGATCTCCGGTGAGAACGCCTGGAAGGCCGAGGTCCAACCGGGGTGGGACATCTTCGAAATCTCCAATGGCGGGTACCTGACGGCGATTGCCGCCAGGGCGATGTCGGAAGCGGCCGATGGCCGGCTGCCGGTGACCGTCACCACCCATTTCACCCGGCCGATCTCTGCCGGCCCCGCCCAGGTGGTGGTCGAGCCGGTGAAGGTTGGCCGCAACTTCTCCACCATGCGCGCCGAGCTCAGCTCGAGCTCTGGATCCCTGGTTGCCCTCGGCTCGCTGGCCGTCGCCGAGGCCCTGGGGGACGAGGCGGTGTATGTCGACGGCGGCCCGCCCGACCTCCCCGAGCCCGCGGAGTGCCTGCTCGCGGTGCCCTCCGGAGACGGTCCCCTGCCGCCTCCCCTGGTCGGGTTGATCGAGGAGCGCATTCATCCCGAGGACGCGAAGGCTCTGACGGGTGATCGATCCGGTGTCGCCCGGATGCGGGGATGGTTCCGCCTGCTCGACGGCGAGCCCATGGACGTCTTCACCCTTCTCTTCGCCGCCGATGCCTTTCCCCCGGCGTTGTTCAACACGAATCTCCCGTTGGGCTGGACTCCTACGGTCGAGATGACGACCCAGGTGCGCTCGGCACCGAGCACCGGGTGGCTCCGATGCCGGTTCACGACCCGTTTCGTCACCGGCGGAATGCTGGAAGAAGACGGGGAGATCTGGGACGAGGAGGGGAGGCTCCTCGCCCTGTCACGACAGTTGGCCCTGGTTCCCCGCTGACGGGACGGCCGAGTCCAATTCGACGAGCAGGCTTCGCTTGCGATCCTCCGGGAGAAAAGAGGCGACGATCGAATTGCGAGCCAGATCGACCAGCGCCGACTCGGAGAGACCCAGCCCCTCGCTGAGCGCCCGGTAGTTGTCACCCACATAGCCGCCGAAATAGGCCGGGTCGTCGGAATTGACCGTGACCAGGATCCCGGCCTCCAAGAGACGGGGTAGAGGATGGTTTTGGAGCGCAGGAACGACCTTGAGCGCCACGTTGGACAGGGGACACATGGTGAGCGGTACCTGCTCACGGCGCAACCTCTCGACCAGCGCCGGATCCTCGAGGCTCCGCACTCCGTGGTCGATCCGCTCCACTCCCAGCACATCCAGAGCCCCGGCGACGTATCCGGCGGGGCCTTCTTCACCGGCATGGGCGACCGTCCGGAGCCCCATGTCGCGGGCCCGGTTGAATGCCTCCTCGAACAACTCCGGGGGCCGGCCCTTCTCGGAGGAGTCGAGACCGACTGCGATGACCCCGTCGAGATGGGGCTCCGCATCACGCAGGGTGGCAACCGCCTCGTCACCTGAGAGATGGCGCAAGAAGCAGAGGATGAGATCGGCAGAGATCCCGAGGATCTCCCCGGCGTCGGAGATCGCCGCCCGGAACCCGTCCATGAAAGTCGGGAAACTCACACCACGCTGGGTGTGGCTCTGCGGGTCGAAGAAGACCTCGGCATGCCGAACCCCATCTCGCGCCGCTTTCTCCAGATACGAGTACATGAGATCGTAGAAGTCGGCCGGAGTCTGGAGGACGGCGGCTCCCTGGTAGTAGATGTCGAGGAAGGATTGGAGGTCGGTGAAGCGGTAAGCGGTCCGTACCGCTTCGATCGAGTGGAACGGCAAGTCGTAGGAGTTGCGGTTGGCGAGATCGAACATCATCTCCGGCTCCAGCGTCCCCTCGATGTGGACATGGAGCTCGGTCTTGGGGAGAGCAACCACCCACTCGGGAGTCATGCATCCTCCCCGAGGGCGATGTCCTGAGGGCGCACCGGAACCCGGGTCAGAGGTTTGCCGGTGGCGACACGGAGAGCTGCGACCACCGCCGCAGTCGAGGAGATGGTCGGTGGCTCACCCACGCCCTTGGCCCCATAGGGGCCCCAGGAACCTTCACGTTCGATGAGGACGGCTTCCACCTCCGGCGCATCGAGGATCGTCGGCAGCAGGTAGTCGGTGAAATTCGGGTTGCGGATCACGCCGTTTTCGACGATGAGCTCCTCCATGATCGCAAGGCCCACCCCTTGCATGATCCCGCCCTCGATCTGACCACGGACCGACTGCGGGTTCAGGGCCTTTCCCACGTCCTGAGCGGTGTCCACCCGGACCACCTTGACCATCCCCAACTCGGGATCGACATCGACCACGGCTCGATGGCCGGCCACTGCGAAATCGGCGTGAACCACACCCTGGCCGTTCTCGTCGGGCAGCTCGGTCGGTGGGTGGCGAAATGTCGCGGTTTCCTCCCACCCGGCGCCTTGCATCTCGCTCATGGGAACTACGAGTGCTCCATCGCGCCAGACCCCATCGTCGTCGAGGGTGTCGCCCTGAGTCTGGTCGAGGATCCGCTCTCGGAGCCGGGTCGCTGCCTCAAGCGTTGCACCGCCCGAGAGCTGGGTTTGGCGTGAGGCCGAGGTGGAACCGGCGGAGTCGATCCGGGAGGTGTCGACGTGCCGCACCTCGGCCCGGGAGATACCGAGGGCGGTCCTCGCAATCTGGGCGAGAACGGTGACCAGTCCCTGACCGACCTCGATGGCCGCGGTCTCCACGATCACCCCCTCCTCGGTGAGCCGAACCCTGGCCTGGGCGTAATCGTCCGCCCCTTCGGAGAAGCCGAGGTTCTTGATGCTGAGGGCGTAACCGATGCCACGGACCACGTCACCGACGTCGCTGGTGAGTCCGCTCCCGCCGGGCAGGGGCGAATCGAACTCGTCGAGGAGAGGCATCGCCTCCAAGGTGTCGATCAGGTCGGCGACCGGCAGAGGGGTGGTGATCACCTGCCCGGTGGTCGGCATCGGGTCGCCGGTCGACAGGGCATTCCTCCGTCTGAGCTCCAAGGGGTCGAGGTCGAGCGTCGCGGCGAGACGATCCATTTGGGATTCGTAGGCAAAACAGGATTGGACCGCCCCGAACCCGCGCATCGCACCGCAAGGGGGGTTGTTGGTCCGGGCCACCGCCCCTTCGACCAGGACCGAATCGCAGCGATATGGCCCTACGGCGAAGTAGCAGGCATTTGCCAGGACCGCCGTCGAGGTCGATGCGTATGCGCCGCCGTCGAGAAGCACGCGGGCTTCGACCCTCAGCAGGCGGCCTTCCGAATCTGCGATGTGGCGGAACCACATCCGCGCCGGGTGGCGATGGACATGGCCGGTGAACGACTCCGATCGGCTGTAGACCATTTTCACCGGGCGCCCGGTGCGAAGCGCGAGCATGCAGAGGTGGATGTGGAGGTTGACGTCCTCGCGGGCCCCGAATGCGCCGCCCACCCCTGTGGGATGTGACCTGATCGCGCCTGGGGGCACCCCGAGGCTGGCCACCACCTGCTCGTGGTCGACGTGCACGAACTGGCTGGTGGCATAGAGGTCGACGCCGCCCTCACCGTCGGGGATCGCCAGCCCGGCCTCGGGCCCGAGGGGAGCCTGATCCTGCATCCCCACCTCGTAATAGCCCTCGACCACCACCGGGCCGTCGGCTGCCTGGTCGCCACGGCGGACGGTGATCCGTCGGAACACCTCGTTTTGGATATCGGCCTCTTCGGGATCGACGAGAGGCTGCTCCTCCCGGTAGGTCACGCCGACGGCCCCTGCTGCGAGCCGCGCAGTCACCGGGTCCTCGGCGGCCACGATCGCCACCGGCTCACCCCAATACCGGGCCCGGTCTCCGGCGAGAACCGGCTGGTCGGCATGTTCCAGCCCAAATGTCGGCCGTCCCGGGACGTCAGAAGCCGTGAGCACGGCGTGGACACCCTCCATCGCCAGGGCAGGGGCGATCTCGACCGACTCGATGATTGCGCTGGGGTGCGGGCTACGCACCGTCGCCCCCCACAGCATGCCGTCAGAGGTCAGGTCTTGGGCGTACCCGAACTCTCCCTTGAGCTTGGGGATGGCATCAGGCCGATGCGGTGATTCGCCGATCCTCCCCGGGATCAGCTTCACCGGCTGCTCGATCCGCGTCGTGGTCATGACGACCTACCCGATGCCAGGCCTTCCAGCGCCCGCCAGATGGCGCCGTACCCGGTGCACCGGCAGATGTTGCCCGACAGCGCCTCCCGGATCTGTTCGCCGGTCGGCGCCGGATTGCGATCGAAGAGATCCGCCGCTGCAACCACGATCCCGGGGGTGCAGAACCCGCATTGCACCGCGCCGGCCTCCTGCATCGCCACCTGGACCGGGTGCAAGCCGTCGCCACCAAGACCCTCGATCGTGGTGACCACGCTGCCCTCGAGGTCTCCGGCCATCACGAGGCAGGAACAGACCACTGATCCGTCGAGCACGACCGAGCACGACCCACACTCCCCTTGCTCGCAGCCACTCTTGGCGCCGGTCAACCCCAGTTGGTCGCGGAGCACATCGAGGGCGCTGCCCGGGCCGGTCACAGTGGCGTTGGCCGGGGCACCGTTCAGGGTGAACTCGACGATCACTGCAGGCACCTCTGCAGAAGGCGGCGGGCAAGGACGCCGGCGGCGTGCCTCCGGTACTCCTCGGTGGAGCGATGGTCGGTGATCGGCCTCACCTCTTCGGACACGATCCTGGCGAACTCGGCCAGATCTCGATCGGTTGGCGCAGCGATGGAACTGATCATCTCCTCGGCCCGGCGGGCCCGGATCGGGGTCGGTGCCACCGAGCCCAACCCGACAGTGGTCCCACCCCCCTGATCTCGGGTGACCACGCAGCACACGCTGGCGATCACCATGGCGTTCCTCACTCCGATCTTGCCGAAGTGCTGACGCTCGGGAAGAGGGTCGGGAAGGCGGATTGCGGTGATCAGCTCTCCGGCGAGCCGGGCGGTCTTCTTGACACCGACGAAGAACTCATCCCAGGGAAGGGAGCGAGGACCGGCCTTCGAGGTCAATTCGATGGAGGCATCGACCGCAGCGAGAAAGGGGAGACCGTCACCGGCCGGGCTGGCGGTCCCCACATTTCCGCCAAGGGTGCCTGCATTGCGGATCTGCGGCGAGCCGACGGTCCGCGCCGCCTGAGCCAGTGCCGGAGGGCCTGCTGACTCGATCCTGTTCCAGGTGACGCCGGCGCCCAATCGGCTCCCCTCCCATTCGGCGAGCTCGGCGATCCGCCGCAAGCTGACGACGTTCATGGGGCGGGCGAGCCCGAAGTTGACCTCGACCATCAGGTCGGTGCCCCCGGCAAGCGCGAGGGCCCCTTCACCCATCGCCGCAGCCGCCTCGGCGATGGTGGTGGGGTGCTGAACCTCCATCGACAGCGGAAATTACCCGAAGAGCCCGGCTGCGAGGCGATTGTGCTCTTCGATCAGCGGTTCGATCTCGGCTCCGACGAGCCGACCCTCGTGGACCACCGGCCGGCCGGCGACCCAGGAGCGATCGACATTCACAGGGGAGCACATCACGACCGCGGCGATCGGATCGTGGACTGCGCCGGCGAACTCGATCCGGTCGAAGTCGATGGAGATGAAATCGGCGGCAAGCCCCGGGATGAGGCGGCCGATGTCGTCCCTCCCCAAGACCGACGCCCCCCCGACCGTGGCCAGCTTCAGTGCCGCCCGGGCTGTCATCTGCTCGCCGGAGCCCAGCCCGGGAGCGGTGGCCAACCGGTTGAGCAGTAGCGCTTGGCGTGCCTCGCCCAGCATGTGAGAGGAGTCGTTGGAGGCCGAGCCGTCTACACCGAGGCCCACCCGGACTCCCGCCCCGAGGTATCCCGAGACCGGAGCCAGGCCCGAGGCCAGACGCATGTTCGACGTGGGGCAATGGGACACCGCGGTCCCGGCTTCCCCCATTCGCTCCACCTCGTCGGAAGCGACATGCACGGCATGGGCGTACCAAACGTCGCGGCCCGCCCAGCCCAGGTCCTCCATGTATTCCACCGGGCGACGGCCGAAACGGCCCAAGCAGAACTGCTCCTCGTCGGCCGTCTCGGCGAGATGAGTGTGCATCATCACCCCTCGCTCCCGGGCCAGGTCGGATGTCGCCTTCATCAGGTCGCCGGTGACCGAGAACGGGGAACAGGGGGCGAGGACCACCGATGTCATCGCGCCCCGGCCGGTTTGGTGATAGGCGTCGATCACCCTGTTGCTGTCCTCGAGGATGACATCGACGTCCTCGACCACCGAATCCGGTGGCAGGCCGCCATCTGACTCTCCGAGGCTCATCGAGCCCCGGGAGACGTGAAATCTGATTCCCACCTTGGCGGCACCTTCTATCTGGTCGTCCAGGCGGGAACCGTTTGGCCAGAGGTACTGATGGTCGAAGGCCGTGGTGCACCCGCTCAACGCCAGCTCGGCAAGGCCGACGGTTGTCGCCGAGCGGACATGGTCGGGGGTCATCCGGGCCCAGACCGGATACAACGCGCGCAGCCAGTCGAAGAGACCGCTGTCCTGGGCGCCGGGCACCACCCGGGTCAGCGTCTGATAGAGATGATGATGGGTGTTGACCAGTCCGGGGAGAACGACGTGACCCGACAGGTCGACGATCTCGTCAGCAGTAGTGGGAAGATCGGGGGTAGGGCCCACCTGCTCGATCCACCCGTCTCGGGCGAACAAGCCCCCGTCCGGGATCTCGGCACCGTCCATCGTCGCCAGCACGAGGGCGTTGCGAGCGAGGAGAGTTCCCATCCCAACACGCTACCGGCGGCCATAGAGTCGCCACCATGACGTTCCAAGACCAAACCCTCGCCGTTTGGGGCTCACGGCTGGACGAGGCGGCCTCGATGGTTCGCGCCGAGTTCCCCGGAGAGCGCCCCGAAAGGCAGCCGGTGCACACGATTTATGGCGGGGCCCATCTGTTCGCTGCGAATACAGCGCCCCGACTCGGAGAGCTGTCTCTGGCTGCCCTCGAGCGCTGGGCACCGGGCTCGGCGGAGTTCGCGTCGATCCTCGGAGTCGACCCCGAGCTGGCGGGAAAGGTCCACGCCCTCGTCGTGGACAAGTTGAACACCGAGCCGGTGGAGGACTTCAGACTCGATTTCGAGGACGGCTACGGGAACCGGCCCGACGACGAGGAAGACGGCCACGCCCGCTCGGCGGCGAGTGAGGTTGCGCTGGGGATGACGGAGGGCACGCTCCCCCCCTTCATCGGGATCCGGATCAAGTCACTGTCCGGCGAGCTCCACCGCCGGGCGTTGCGCACCCTCGACCTGTTCCTGACCGCCCTAGCCGAGGCCGGAGGAGGGCTCCCCGGAGGGTTCACGGTCACCCTCCCCAAGATCCAGCATCGCGACCAGGTGTCCGTCTTGTGCGAAGCGCTGGGGAACCTGGAGACCGAGCTCGGTTTGGACCCGGTGCCGGTGGAGCTCATGGTGGAAACCCCGCAGAGTGTCATCGCCAGGGACGGCAGATCCGGATTGCGCGATTACGTCGCGGCCGGCGAGGGTCGGGTGAGGGGTGCCCATTTCGGAACCTATGACTACACCGCCTCCCTGAACATCACGGCCGATTATCAGACGATGACCCATCCGGCGTGCGACTTCGCCCGTCACGTCCTCCAGGTGAGCCTGGCCGGGACCGGCGTTTGGCTCTCCGATGGGGCGACCAACGTGATGCCGGTTCCGGTGCACAGGGGCGAGGGATTGAGCCGGTCCGAGGAAGAGGAGAACCGCCGACAGGTCCGGGAAGCGATGAGGCTCCATTACGACCACATCCGGCACTCGCTGAGTCACGCCTACTACCAGGGTTGGGACCTGCACCCCGCCCAGCTTCCGACCCGATACGCCGCGGTCTACGCCTTCTTCCTCGAGGGGCTGGACACTGCCGGAGAGCGTCTGTCCAACTTCGTCGAGGCGGCGGCCAAGGCCACCCTGGTTGGCGAGATCTTCGACGACGCCGCCACCGGCCAGGGTTTGCTCAACTATTTCCTTCGGGCGGTGAACTGTGGGGCGATCACCGAGAAAGAGGCGATCTCTCGCTCCGGGTTGACACTCGAGGAGCTGAGAAGCAGGTCGTTCCTGACCATCCTCCAAGGCCGGAGCGGCTAGCCGAAGACTCCTAACGCTCCACCGTCAGGGAGATGTCGCCATAGGGCTCGCTCACAGGGTGGAACACGATCCCCTGATCCTCCAGGCCGAACCTCGTGAGATCGAAGCCGAGATGGTGCTGGTTGGGGAGCCGGAGCCGGATCGAGGCGATCTCGGGGACCGCCTCCAACGCTGCGCCCGCCATCATCCACCCCTGATGCTGCAGGGATAGCGAAGGGTTGTCGAAGAAGCTGGCGACCATCGCGTCACGGGCCGAAGTCCAGGCACCAGCGGTGTCCGGGGGCACCGATTGGTATCGCCACTCCGCCGAGACCGAAGTGGAGAGCAGGCGATCCTCGGCTTCGGGGAGGATGGTGAACTCGTCGCGGGGGAAGCCGGCAAATGCCGAGCCCGACGTCTTCAACACGACCAGGCCCTCCATTCCGGCCCAGGTGGCGTCCTCACCCTCACCCATCGAAACCCGGGCCGTCCTCCGCTCTGGCCCACCGCCTATGAACCCGGTTGCGGTGGCCCGATCCCATCGGCGCCCGGCGACGGCGACCCGGGCCCGGACCACGTCATCCCGGCTCAAGAATCGCCGGCCGAGCTGAGCCGCAAACCCCTCGAGATCCGGTCCAAGGCTCTCCTGCGCCAGGCCGTACACCGTGTTGCGCATGGTGTCGGTGGGGAGCACCGCGCTGTTGTCGCCGGTGATGTGAGTTGGCTCGTGATCGTTTCCGAGCAGTACCTGAACGGTCACGTCGGCGAAACCGTGCTCATCTGGTCCCCGGATGAGCTTGGAGACTCGAATCTCGGACTTGCCCCACCAGGTCTCGCCGAGGCGTCCCATCAGGTGCCTCGATAGGTGGTGTAGCCGTAGGGGCTGATCAACAGCGGGATGTGATAGTGGTCCTGTTCCTCGTCGAGTGACACCACGATGTCGACCTGGGGGAAGAAGGCGCTCGCGGCGCTGGTGGCGAAGACCAACCGGTAGACGCCCGAGGTGACCGCCGCCGCCAGCATGGTGATCCTCCCGTTGACGTCGGTGACTCCCTGTCCGATGTGCTGCCAACCGCCGTCGATCGACCGCTCGATCGTCACCTCGACTCCGACTCCGGGCTCGCCGGTCCCCGTGTCGAGCACATGGGTGCTCACCGACGTCACGTCTCTGCTCCTGCGCACAACATTCGCCTCAGTCTGGTCGCGGTGATCTTCCGCTGCTCGACGCCTGCGTTCTCCAGCTCCTGCGCCCGATCGTTGCCCAGGCGGCGCTCGGCAATGGTGAGCATCTCCTCAGCGGTCTTCCCGGTGGCGTAGACGATGTAGGTGAAGTCGAATCTCTCCTCGTATTCCCGATTGACCTCGGCGAGTCGAGAGAGGGTGACCGGGTCGGCGGTGGCGGTCGACGCCTGCTCCCGGTTCGCAGTCTGATCTCCTCGCTCTCCGATCCGGGGGTGACCCTGGAAGGCTTCCAGCCAGCCCGCCTCGTCGAGATCATCGAATGCCGCTTCCGTCGCCGCGGTCAGCCGCGTGAGGTCGGGGTAGGGGCGGCCGACCGACATTTCCTCGGCCCATGATGCCGAGGCACACGCCGTCTGGAAGAAGTGGTGAGCCATTGGGTTGGTGAGAGAGTTCAAGTAGTCCAACCGGAGACTCGTCGCCACCGCGGTGTCCGCCCGGCCCAACGCCTTCACCCTGGCCAAACCACCGTCTGGATGGATGTCCAGCTTGAGGAAAGTGGCGTGAACCGGACCGGGAACGGCGATCTCGGCGACGTCATCGGGCGATACCGGGACCCGGTGCAGGGCCACCTTCCATGCATTGCCGTCCTCGGAGAACGACGCCGACACCCAGCCCGGTGCATTCCCCTTGAAATGGCGGGTGTCGATCACAAGTGACTCCACATCACCGGCCATCCCGAGTCTGAACACCACCCAGTCGTTCCCCGGCCCCCGCCGTCGCTTCGTCTCCCATCCGTCCCACATTCCCGCTGGCTCGGTGGGGCGAAGCAGGTTCGACGGTGGCGAGTAGTGAACGTCTGAGGCCTCGAGCGCCTCACCACCGACCACCATCGACAGGAGATCGACCGATCCCGACTCCGGGCATACATGCTCATGGCCGGCGATCGGCGTGCCCTGCACGCGGAGCCGGGCCACCCCTCCATCTGGATAGATGTTGAGCCTGACATGTGTCAGCCGGTGCGGGTTGTCGACTGTGAACACGGCTCGGGAATCGCCCGACAGGCCCGACTCGGGGATGAGGACCTCCCAGGCTGCCTTCTCGAGCCGGCTGTCGTCACCGTCGCCGCACCCCTCCAGAGAGAAGGACTCCGCATAGTTGCCGGTGAAGAAGGAGGTGTCGACCACCACCTCCTCCACCCTCCCGGGCAGCCCCAGGGCGATGACACACCAGTCGTGGCCTGGTTCCCTTCGCCGCCTGGTCTCCCAACCATCCATCCACTTTCCACGGTCGGTGTACTCGTCGTTGGAGATCGGCTCGTCGGGGGAGATCAGGTTCTCGGCCGCGGCGAAGAACTCGTCATTGCAGGCGACGATCCTCCCGCCGACGGGGGCAGTGACCAGGTCCATCATCCCCGCACCAGCATCCTGCCCCCGCCTGCGGACACTTCACCCTTTTCGAAGATGGACTTTCCCCCGAGGATCGACTTCTCGACGCGACCTCGGAGCCGCATCCCTTGATAGGGAGTCAGCGGATGCCGGTGCTCGAGGGCGTGCCCATCCACTTCGGTGATCCCGTCCGGGTCCCATATCACGAAGTCGGCATCCTTTCCGGGCGCGATCTCACCCTTGCCACTCAACCCTGCGAGCTCCGCGGGAGCGGTGGCCAGCCAGCCGGTGAGCCGATCGAGACCGAATCCCCGCTGCTCGGCGCCGGTCCACGTCGCCGGGAGCCGGACCTGCAGCGAGCTGATCCCGCCCCAGGCCAATGCGAAGTCTCCGCTCTCCACGGCTTTGAGGTCAGCGGGGGCAGGAGAGTGGTCGGAGACGACCATGGCCAGTGACCCGTCGCCGAGACCCTCCCAGAGTGCCTCGCGATGCTCGCGCGATCGGATCGGCGGGGCGCACTTGAATTGGGTTGCGCCGTCGTCGATCTCCTCGGCACTGAAGGTCAGATAGTGGGGGCATGTCTCCCCCCCGATCGATCTACCCCGATGCCGGCGGAACGCGTCGACCGAGTCGCCCGACGAGACGTGGAGGACGTGGATCCGAGCGCCTCCAACGTCGGTGAGCTCCGCCGCGAGCTCAACCGCTTCCGCTTCACAAGACGCAGGCCGGGAGGCGAGATAGCCGCGATAGCTGCGAGGGTCGCCCAGCATCTCATGCAATTGTGCAGGGTCCTCGGCATGAAGGAGCAAAGGCACCCCGAGTCCGGCGAGGACGGGCATCGAAGCGGAGAGCTCCCCAAAGGTCATCGGGGGGAACTCGGGGACACCGGAATCGACGAGGAAGGATTTGAAACCGCACACGCCGTCCTCGACGAGCCCAGGGATCTCGTCCTCCGATCCGGGCACCAAGCCCCCCCAGAACGCGACGTCCACCATTATCGCCGGGGCGGCCGCCTCCCGTTTCTCGACGAGAGCTCGACGATCGATCGTCGGGGGAATCGAGTTGAGTGGCATGTCGACCACGGTCGTGGTCCCCCCGGCGGCCGCGGCGCGGGTGGCGGTCCTGAATCCCTCCCATCCCGTCCGTCCCGGCTCGTTGATGTGGACGTGGGAATCGACCAGGCCGGGCATCACCACCAGGTTCCCGAAATCGTCGTCGGCCGGCCCCTCCCCGACCTCGACGATCACACCGTCGGAGTGCTGGACCGTGGCGGGCCGGACGCCCTCCGGCAGGACCACACGTCGACTTCGCAGCGAGGGCACCCACTCGAAACTAACCGATCCGCCGCCTCGAACCCGGAGACGGGTAGGTTGAATCAGTTCGCCGACCACATCGACAAGGAGAGTGAGATGGCTGCCGCGACCACGCCGGACCGGACGCTGAACTATGGGTTTCTCCTCGGCGGGATCACTGCCGCCATCTTCGGGATCATCCTCCTGATTCGAGGCGAGGAAGCCCTCACCCTGGCTGTCATCCTGATCGGCCTTTGGTGGCTGATCCACGGGGCTTTCATGGTGTTCTCTGTGTTCGTAGACCGGACCGACGCCGGGTGGAAGCTGGCGATCGGGCTGCTGGGAATGATCGCCGGGATCCTGGTGCTGGTGAACCCCCAGGAGACAACAGAGGTTCTCAAGGGGGCGTTCGGGGTGTTCCTCGGGGTCCTGGGAATCCTGATCGGCATCGCCGGTTTCGTCGGAGCCTTCCGGGGCGGGGGGATCGGCGCTGGGGTCTTCGGCGCGGTCAGTGTGATCCTGGGCCTCCTGGTGCTGTTCAACGCCGAGTTCACGGTCGACCTGCTGATCATCCTCTTTGCCATCATGCTCCTGATCGACGGAGTCGCCGGCATCTATCTCGGGCTCCGCTACCGGGAGACCTGACCCGGAGGGCAACTCAGCACTCTCGGTAAACTCCGAACACGGAGAAGGAGCGCCGTGTCGCGGAGTGGCTGGACTTATCTCATCTGTCTTTGCGGTGCGCTGACGCTGTTCGCGGCCTGCAACGCCCCCGGCGCCGCCACCGGAGCCACCGAGCCCGGAGCGACACCGTCATCTTCAGCCACGTCACCGGGAACCAGTGCTGAGAGCACCGTGAGCAGCGGTGAGGGCCCCGGGTCGGAAGCCCCGGCCGAGGGCTGCTCCCCATCCGAGGGTGGTGTCGCCTGGCGGGAGGACGACAGTGTCACCGTCGCCGAGGTCGGCGCGGAGGCCGGAGTCACCGTCTATGCCGCCGAGTACCCCCTTCCCGGCAGCACCGAAGGCCTCTGGTCGCAGTGGGGCCAGGGAATAGCACTCGGCGACGGGAGGCATCTCTCGGCAATTGGGGACCACCTCGGCGAGGACGCCAACTCCTACTTCTTCGTCTACGACCAGGGCGACAAGAGCCTCACACGGTTCGCCGACGTGCTCTCCACCGTGCCTCACCAGGATGGAGCGTTCGGATACGGGAAGGTGCATGCCCAGATGGTCCGCGACGCCTGCGGTTCGATATGGGCGGCCACCTACTGGGGAACACGAGAGGACCTCGCTTACGAGAACGGGTACGAGGGGGACCGTCTCCTCGAGATCGACGCCGGCGCGTTGACCATCGCCGATCGAGGCCCCTTCGCAGGAGAGCTGGGAAGCCCGACAATGACCATCACCGGTGACGGCAGGACACTGGTAGCCGGCTCGGTGGATCCGGAGACGGAGGAGCCCGACCGTGGCCTGCTCACCGTGTATGACACGGTGGTACGGGAGACTGTCACCCAGGTCGACGACCCACGTCAGGAGGGATTCCGGGCGCTTGGTCTCGACCCCACGAGCGGCCGGGTGTTCTACTCGATCGGTGACAACCAACTGGCCGCCCTCGATCCGGCGTCGGGCGAGTTCGAGGACCTCGAGGTGTCGATTCCCGGCGCGTGGCTGAGGTCGGTCACCAGGCCCGCACCCGATGGCACCGTCTACGGGGCGTCCGACGACGAACCCCACCTGTTCTCACTGTCTCCGGACGGCACGCTCGCAGAGCTCGGAGATCCCGGTGGGACCACGACCTCGATAGCGATGAACCCCGACGGGAGCCGCATCTTCTGGATGCCCGAGGCCCATGGCGGAGCCTGGGAGATCGGCGCACCGATCATGACCATGGACACGTCGAGCGGTGAGATCAGCGAGGTCGTGGCCCTGCTCGACCCCTTCGAGGAAGGGCTCGGGCTTCTCCCGGGTGGGACCTACTCCATCGTCTACGACGACGGTCGGCTGATCCTCGGAGTCAATGCCTCTCCACTTGACGACGACTCCGGTTTCGGAACCGTGGTCCTGGTCGTGGTGGAAGGGGTGTGACGCGCCGATCGGCCCTGGCGACCCTGCTGCTGGTTGTCGCCTGCACCACATCGGTGGGGGACTCCGGCACCACAACCACCGAAGTCACAGGATCTGAGCCGACCAACTCATCCGTGGAGGGCGGCGGCACCGCTCCGGTCGGTGAAGTTGGAGATGTGGCCGACCTCGCCTGCTGGTCGGTGGAGGCCAATGGCGCGGCCGGCGCCATCAGCTTCGAGGATGTCACCGGTGTCTATGACCTGATCGATCCTCTGGTTGGCATGCACGGTCATGTAGCCGCCTTCGGTGACGTCAACTCCGACCATCAGCCCGACCTCCTGGTGGGGACCTTCGGAGACCGCGAGCCCGAGGTCTATGAGGTGAGGGGAGCGGAGGGCCCGAACCCGGACCAGCTGCTGCTCTCCCCGGGCCCTGCCCCGGAGGTGGGATGGAGCGATGAGCTGGGACGGTCTTCAGGTGCGGTGTTCGCCGACTTCGACCTGGACGGAGACGACGACCTGTTGCTCGTCCGCCACGCCGGTCGGGACGGCGGCTTCGGGGTGCCCACTCGGCTCTTCGAGAACACCGAAGGAACGCTCACTCCTCACAGCGAGCCGCTGCCGGCCGATTTCCGGGGTCGTACCCCGGCAGTTGCCGACTACGACGGCGACGGCCTGCTCGACCTCTACGTCTCCGAGGACAACTCGGGGGAGACCGGAGGGCTGCTCCTCCGCAACACCGGTGACCTGGGATTCGAAGACGTCACCGAAGGCTCCGGGTTGGAGGGAGTCCTCGCCTTGGGCGCCACCGCGGGCTCCATCGACACCGACCTTCGACCCGATCTCGCTACCTCGACCGCGGTCTTCGTCAACCAGGGTGAGTTTCGCTTCGAGGACGTGACACCTGACGGTTACCAAGCAGAGCCGATTGGCGAGGAGGACGATCCGGCCGGGGTCGCGGTCGGTGACCTGAACCGTGATGGGTTGCCAGACGTGGTGGTGGGCCAGCATTATCGGGCCACGGTGGAGTTCGACTCCGAGGTGCCGGTGCGGGTGTTCCTGGGTACCGGAGCGGACGACATGCTCACCGACGCCACCGAGCAGGTTGGGATCGCACCGCTTCCGACCCTGGCGCCACATGTCGCCATCGCCGACCTCGACAACGACGGCTGGCCGGACATCGTCACCACCGCCTCCGCAGAGAACGGGACTGCCCCTGCCGTCTATCGGAACACCGGTGAGACACCGCTCCGATTCGAGTCGCCCAACGGTCTCGGCTCCGACCAGTACTGGATCGGAGGGCCGGTCACCGATTTCGATCATGACGGCCGACTCGACCTCTTCGCGGTCGAGTGGGAGCCCTCTCTACCCTCCATCCTCTTTCGAAACAACGGTGACTCCGGGCACTGGTTGGAGATCTCACTGGATGTGCCTGGTGGCGGTATCGGCTCTGTCGTCCGCGCCTACGAAATGGATGGAAACCTGATCGGGACCGAGGAGATCGGGGTTGGTGGCGGCTACTCCTCCGGGCACCTTCCGGTCGCCCACATCGGACTTGGTGAGGTGACGGAATCCAAGGTCATCATCACCTTCCCCGACGGGTCAGGGGCCGAGATGGAAGGAATACCGGCCGACCGGCATCTCCGCTGGCCCGGCGGCTGTTGAACAGCTCTTGATTAGCATCCCCGCCATGTCCGACCTGGTCAGCCGTCACAACGACGTCATCGCCCCGGTGATCGCCTTCGATACCGACATCCACGCAGCCCGAGCCGAAGGGATCTGGGTGACCGACGTAGCCGGCAAGCGCTGGGCAGACTTCGCGTGTGGCACCGCGGTGGTCAATCTGGGTCACAACCACCCTGCAGTGGTCGAGGCCGCCCACCGTCAGATCGACAGCCTGATGCACTCTGGGTGCATCGTGCGCTACGACTCGATCGTTGAGGCGGCAGAGCGGCTGCGTGCGATCACACCGCCCTCCATCGAGAAGTTCGCGTTTGCCAACTCAGGGGCAGAAGCCGTGGAGGCCGCCGTGAAACTGGCCAAGTACACCACGGGCCGCCAGGGGGTGGTCGTGTTCCGGGGAGCCTTCCACGGGCGGACCATGGGCTCTGTTACCTACACGACCTCCAATGCCAAGTACCGCGATGGGTACCACCCGGTTCTGGGCTCGGTGTTCGTCGCCCCCTACCCTCACCCCTACCGCTGGGGGATGACCGACGAACAGGCAACAGGGCACTCACTCAACGAATTGAGGCTCATGTTCAAGCATGTGGTGACCCCGAAGAACATCGCATGCTTTCTGGTGGAGCCGGTGCAGGGTGAGGGCGGGTATTACCCGGCGCCACCTGCCTTTCTCGACGCCCTGCGGGCGCTGGCCGACGAGCACGGGATCCGCTTGGTCTACGACGAGGTCCAGACCGGGTTCGGGCGCACCGCCGAGTGGTTCGCCGCGGACCACTACGACGCCAAGCCCGACATCATGGCGGTGGGCAAGGGGATCGCCAACGGCCTCCCCCTTTCCGCCTACGGCGCGTCGCGGGAGACCATGGATGCCTGGCCTCGGGGCTCGCATGGCACGACATTTGGTGGGAACCCGGTGTCAACCGCGGCTGCGGTTGCGGTGATCGACACGATGGAGGGCCTGCTCCCACACGCCCGTGAACTGTCGAAGCGGGCCTTCGAGCGATTCAACGACCTGGCCGAGCGGCATCCCACCATCGGCGATGTCCGAGGGCTCGGGCTGATGATCGGAGTCGAGCTGGTCACCGATCGGGAAACCAGGGAGCCGGACCCCGATGCGTTCAAGCACATCGAGAAACACGCCTACGACCGGGAGCTGATCATCATCAACTGCGGCCCCGACGGGAACGTGCTCCGCTACATCCCGCCCCTGGTCGCCACCCGCGAGGAGCTCGACTGGTCGATCGACTTGGTCGACGAGGGGCTCACCAGCTGGGAGAGCAGCTAGCCCGGAATTCTCCTCTGCACCGCCTCGATCGCCTGGTCGATGGTCGGATAGAGGGCGGGGCCGGTACCCCGCTCGTCGCTCGGGAGCAGGTCTCGCACCTGGCCGATGTCATGGGCCAACACAAGGTCGACCCCCTGAGTCCTCAAGTCATCCGTCACCTCGGTGAGCATGCGCACCGCGGTCACGTCGATCGAGGGCATGGTCTCGGCGTCGATGATGACGGCCCTGATTCCCTGGGTCTTTGCCGCAGATCGGATACGGGCTCTGACGGCTTCGGCGTTGGCGAAGAACAGGGCGCTCTCCACCCGCACCACGACTATCCCGTCGGGTGTCACCGCCTCAGGGCGACGCTCCAGGTCCACGTAGACATCGGTTCCCGGCACAACACCGAGTTGGGCGATGTGCGGTTTGGACGCCCGATACACGATTAGCAGGATCGAAGCGAGGATCCCGATGAACAGGCCGGGGAGCGTGTCGAACAGGAGCACTCCAAGCAGCGCCGCCATAGCGGCAATGAAATCGGGACGCGCCGCAACTCCGTAGATTCTCCCCAGTTGGTCGGTATAGGTGCGATACAGGTCCTTCAACGACTCGATGTCCACCAGCTCGACCAGGGCGGCGATCACCACCGCG